>DATGHG010000222.1:0-2176 GCA_035308185.1 Thermoanaerobaculia bacterium
GGTGCAGCTCGTCGCAGCTCAGCGCCGTCGCCTGCGGGCGCCGCGCCGCCTGCGCCTCGAACAGCTCGCACAGGGTCCGCGCCGGCGCGGCGCCGGTCACCGCCGCGCCCGCCAGCAGCTGGGCGCGCTCCGCCTCGCTCAGCATCCCCAGCCGCCACACCGGCTGGCCGGCATCCGCCGCCAGCGCGCGCAGCAGGTTGCGATAGTGCGCCGCGAGGCGCACCGCCGCCGGCTCGTCCCATGCCCCGGCGCGGTAGAGCAAGGCAAAGCGGCAATCCGCATCGGCGTGCGCGACGTGGAGCTCGAGCGGGAATCGCAGGGTTGCGGCCTGAGTGGTGAAGCGCGCGAGCCGCAGACCGCCGCCGAACCCGCCCGCCGCGGGCTCGTCCTGGGGCGACAGGACCGCCTGCACCAGCTCGTCGCCCTCGGCGGTCCCGGGCCCGGCGCGCCGTACCGTCTCGGCGATCTGGTCGTAGGGGATGTCCTGGTGCAGGTAGGCGCTCAACACCACCTCGCGCACCTGGTCCAGCAGCGCGCCGACGCTGGCCTCGCGACTCAACTCGAACCGCAGCGGTAGCAGGTTCACGAACAGGCCGATCAGGCCTTCGAGCTCGAGGCGGTCGCGGCAGGTCGCCGGCGCGCCGACGACGAAGTCGTTCCGGCCGCTGTAGCGCTGCAGCAGCACGGCGAAGCCCGCCAGCAGCGCCATGAACGCCGTCACGCCCTGGCGGCGTCCCAGCTCGCGCAGCTGGCCGGACAGCGCCGCGCCCAGCTCGCCGCGGTGCTCCCGGCCCTCGCCGCCACGGCCCTCGCCGCCATGGCCCTCGCCGGCGGCGGCAGCATGGGGCGCGCGGCCCGCGCGGGAGCCGATCCGCAGCCGTTCGCTGGCCGCGAGGTGGCCGCGCCAATAGCCGATGCCGCGCTGCAGGCGGCCGCCGCCCAGGCGCTGCCGCTGCCAGCCGGCGTAATCGCGGTATTGGAGCGCGAGCGGCGGCAGGCGCGGCTCGCGCCGTTCGCAGCGTGCGCCGTAGAGAGCGCCGAGCTCGCGCACCAGGATCCCGATCGACCAGGCGTCCGCCGCGATGTGATGCACGGTCGCCAGCAGCGCGTGGTCCTCCGGGCCCAGGCGGAGAAGCCGGAAGCGGATCACCGGGCCACGCCGGAGGTCGAAGCCGAGCCGCGCTTCGGCGAGCGCGAGGCGATCCAGCGCCGCGCCGCCGGCAACGTCCTCCGCCGCGAGCGCCAGCGGCGGCGGCGGCGCGACCCATTGCGCGGGCTCGCCGCCCTCGTCCGTGTAGCGGGTGCGCAGGATCTCGTGGCGCTCGACGAGGTCTGCGAGGCTGGCCGCAAGCGCCTCCACCTGCATCTCGCCGTGCAGGCGCAGGAGGACCGAGACGTTGTAGGCCGGGTCGCCCGGCGCCAGCTGATCGAAGACCCAGAGCTGCCGCTGCGCGTACGACAGCGGCCAGGGGCCGGCACCGCCCGCGGCGGCCAGGGGTGGGTCGGCGTCCACCTCGCTGCCGCGGCGCTGCTCGATCTTCCGCGCCAGCTCGTGCAGCACCGGCGCGTCGTAGAGCTGCCGCGCCGGCAGCTCCACGCCGAAGGCGCGGCGGATCCGCGACGCGGCCTGGGTCACGGTCAGCGAGTGGCCGCCGAGCTCGAAGAAGCTCGCGCCGCGGCTCACCGGCCCGCAGCCGAGCACCTCCGCCCAGATCCCGGCCAGCACCTGCTCGACCGGCGTGCGCGGTGCCTCCCAGCCGGCGTCACCGCCGTCCGCCGCCGCCGCTGCCGACCACCACGTTGCCGGCGATGCCTGCGATGCCGGGAGCGCCATAAGTGCCTGGGACAGCGGCAGCGCCGCGCGATCCAGCTTGCCGCTCTGGTTCAGCGGCAGCCGCTCCAGGCTGACGATCGCCGCCGGCACCATGTAGTCGGGCAGACGCCGGCGCAACGCCGCGCGCCACCGCGCCGCCGCCGCCGCCGGGTCCGGGTCCGGCGCCGCCGCGACGTAGCCCACCAGGCAGCGCTCTCCCGACGGCGTCTCGCCCACCACCACCGCCGCATCCCGCACTCCCGGCTGCTGGCGCAGGGCCGCCTCGATCTCGCCGGGCTCGATCCGATAGCCACGGATCTTCACCTGGCGGTCGATCCGCCCCAGGTAGCGCAGCTCGCCGTC
>DATGHG010000223.1:0-10643 GCA_035308185.1 Thermoanaerobaculia bacterium
TGAACACCTCGACGACCCCCACCACCGCCACCTCGGAGCTGTCGGCCACCGCCTCGAGCCCCGCCGCGCGCAGCTCGGCGCCGCCCATGCCGAAGGCCCGCAGGCCGGGCCGCAGACGCCGCAACTCGGCGAGCAGGCGCGCGCCGTGCAGGTCGCCCGACGCCTCGCCGGCGACCACCAGCAGCTCCTCGCCGCTACCGTCGGCTGCCGCTTCGCCGGCCGTCATGCGCACGCCTTCGGGGACTCCGGAGAGGGGGCCGCTCCTGCCCGTCGCAGCCGGCCCGCCGCTCGTCAGGGGATCGGCGCCGGCGGACCCGACGGGAAGGGATACATCAGCCACGCGACGATCAGCCCACCGCCCACCATGCCGACGAACAGCTGCACGAAAAGCCACATCTGCGCCCGGCGCTCGCGCCGCCACAGAGTGGTGAAGAAGCAGCTCACCAGCAGCGCGTACACCACCATCAGCAGGAAATGCGAGAGCAAGTTCACTCCTTCTGGCCGCTGCCGATGTCCCAGACATCCAGCACCAGCAGCAGGTTCATGAGGCCGGCGGTGAGCAGGAAGGCGGTACCGTATTCGAAGCCCGGCGCCTCCTGCTGACCCTCGTAATGCATGCCGTAGCGCAGCACGAAGTAGGGCACGCCGGTGCCGATCTCGGCGAAGGTCGCCAGGTAGCTCAACCATTGCCCCGGCACGGGCCGGTAGAGGTTGCCCTGCAGGCTACAGCCGACGGCGAGCGCGACGATCACCAGCGCGAAAAAGATCAGGCCGCGCACGGCCCGCTTGAGATAGACGTGGCCGAGACCCGGCACCAGCCAGGCGAGCGCCACCGCCATCACCAGCTGCGCCGCCGGCAGCCGCGGCGCCACCGGTGCGGTCCGGGAAGGCGACGCGGCTCCGGAGGGGGTGGACGGGGTGGATGGGGTGGGGGCGGCCGAGGGCGCCGGGGGGCTAGCGATTTCCGCCAATCGAATCCTCCTCTTGCTGGTCGTGGGCGAAGAGCGCACGCAGCCGATCGCGGCTCTGGTGCAGGTCTTCGGGGATGAGCCGGACGGCCCCGAGGACGGTCATGAAGTTGGTGTCTCCGGCCCAGCGCGGCACCACGTGGAAATGAAAGTGGTCGGGCACCCCGGCGCCGGCCGCCTGGCCCAGGTTCATGCCGAGATTGAAACCGTGCGGCGCGTAAGCGGCGGCCAGCAGGCGCTGGGTGCGCAGCACCAGCGGCCAGAGCTCGGCGCGGGCCTCGGGCGGGCTCGCCTGCGGGCTGCCGACGTGCGCCAGCGGCGCCACCATCAGGTGGCCATTCGCATAGGGGTGGAGGTTGAGCATCACCAGATGGTGGCGGGCGGTCGCGACCACCAACCCGTCGGGATCATCGGGCCGCAGCGCCGCGGCGCAGAGGAAGCATCCGGAATCGGGTCGCTGCTGCGTGAGGTAAGCCTGCCTCCAGGGCGTGAACAGAGTTTCCATCGCCCGTCGGCCCGCAACACTAGCACTCGTCGTTGAGCAGTTCCCGCAGCTCCTTGCCCGGCTTGAAATAGGGGATGCGCTTGGGCGGCACCTTGACCTTGTCGCCGGTCTTGGGATTGCGTCCGGTGCGCGCCCCGCGGTGGCGGATGCGGAAGCTGCCGAAGCCTCTGAGCTCGATCTTCTCGCCATCCTTGAGCGAGTGGACGATGCTGTCGAACACCGTGTTGACGATGATCTCGGCATGCTTCTTGGTGAGCTGCGTGGTCCGCGCCACCTCCTCGACCAGCTCGGCCTTGGTCATGCCGTCCTTCAAAGGCACCGTCACCATCTCCCACCCCCTTCCTCAGAATGGCGGCCGGCCGGCGAGGCGTCAGCAGCAGCGACGCGCGACGCCGGCCGGGCCACGGTGAACCGTCGCCTCCCGTCCTGACCTACTCTGAAGACTCCGCGTGCTCTTCCGGCCGCTTCTTGCCCTCGCGCCGCTTGCCGCCGGCGGGTGCCGCCGTGGCCTCGGCGCCGGCCGGTGCCGCCGCGTGCGCCTCCTGGTTCTCGTCCGCTCCGTCCTCCGGCTCGCTCGCCCCCGATCCCTCGCTCTCGCCGTCGGCCGAGCCGCCGGCCTGGGCGCCGCCCGCGAGGCCGGCCTGCGCCTGGTGGCGGCGCGCGGCGGCCTCGGCCTTCATCTCGGAGACCTCGTTCGGAGTCGGCTGGGTCACGCCGCGCATCGACAGGCCCACCTTCTTCTCGTCCTCTTCGATGCGCAGGATGCGGGTGCGCACGTAGTCGCCGACCGCGAAGCGGTCCTCGAGCTTGGCGCCGCCCGGCACGTCGATCTCGCTGACGTGGGCAAGGCCCTCGAGGCCGTTGTAGATGTCGATGAACAGGCCGAAGTCGGTGACGTTCACGATCCGGCCGCTGAGCACGTCGCCGATCTTGTGCTTGCGCGCGAACTCATCCCACTCGTTGGGCATGAACTCCTTGATCGACAGCGAGACGCGCTGGTTCTCGACGTCGATGTTGGTGATCCGCGCCCTGACCACGTCGCCCTTCTTGAGCACCTCGCTCGGATGCTTGACGCGCTTGGTCCAGCTCATGTCCGAGACGTGGATCAGGCCGTCGATGCCGTCGGTGATCTCGACGAAGGCGCCGAACTCGGTCAGGTTGCGCACCTTGCCCTCGATCACCGTGCCCTCGGGATGGGTGTCCGCCAGCTCCTCCCAGGGGTTGCGCTCGGTCTGGCGCAAAGACAGGCTGATGCGCCGCTGATCCATGTCGAGCTCGGAAACGATCGCCTCGACCTCGTCGCCCACCTCCAGGATCTTGGCCGGGTTGACCACCTTCTTGGTCCACGACATCTCGCTGACGTGGATCAGGCCCTCGACCCCCTCCTCGATCTCGACGAAGGCGCCGTAGTCGACCAGCGACACCACGCGGCCACGCACCCGCGAGCCGATCGGGTACTTCTTGTCCACCAGCGTCCAGGGATCGTCGCCCTTCTGCTTGTAGCCGAGCGACACCCGCTCGGTCTCGGGATCGAACTTGAGGATCACCACCTCGACCTCGTCGCCCACCGAGAAGTGCTCCGAGGGGTGGTTGACGCGGCCCCAGGAGATGTCGGTGATGTGCAGCAGGCCGTCGATGCCGCCGAGGTCGATGAACACGCCGTAGTCGGTGATGTTCTTGACCACGCCGCGCAGCCGCGCCCCTTCCTCGAGCTTCTTCAGGGTCTCGGCCTTCTTCTTGACCAGCTCGGTCTCGAGCACCGCCTTGCGCGACAGCACGATGTTGTTGCGCCGGCGGTCCAGGCTGATCACCTTGAACTCCATCTCGTGACCGCGCAGCGATTCGAGGTTCTTGACCGGCTTGATGTCCACCAGCGAGCCCGGCAGGAAGGCGCGCAGGCCGACGTCGACGGTGAGGCCGCCCTTGATGCGATCGGTGATGCGCCCCTTGATCACCCGGCCATCCTTGTAGGCGCGCTCCACCTCGGTCCAGCGGCGCATGCGCTGCGCCTTGATGCGGGACAGCAGGACGTGACCCTCGAGGTCCTCGGTCTTTTCGAGCAGCACGTCCACCTCTTCGCCCACCGCCACCGTCAGGCGGCCTTCGCGGTCGGTGAACTCCTCGATCGGGATCAGGCCTTCGGACTTGTAGCCGACGTCCACGATGACCGAGTTCGAGGTGACGCCGATGACGCGACCCGGAACGATCTCGCCCTCGGTGAGGTTGCGCATGCTCTCGTCATACAAATCGAGGAGCTTCTTGTAGTCCTCCTCCTGGTGTTGCTCCTCCGCATCGGACTCGGCCGTCATGGTCGGCTGGTCCTGGGTTTCTTCACTGGCCGGCATAGAAAGACGTACCTCCTTGGGCATTGGATTCAGGCGCTTGGCCTGTAGTCCCCAGGGCGTGGATGGCAGACCCGGTGGGGAGAATGGCAGAACCGAGTAGCGAAAATTCGTCGAGCCTCGCTTTAAGTCATTGAGAACTCGGGACAAAGGAGTATAGGGCCGAGAGGCCGGACTGTCAACCGCAGCCCCTGCTCATGCCGTGGTCAGGACGGCCCTGCGATCGGCGGCCTCCTGCCGGGGAAGGCCCGCCGCCTCGGCGTCCTCGCCCCGCGTCCCGAGGGCGGCGGCCCAATCCAGCCATTCGGCGAGCACCACCAGAGTCCACAGCGCCCGGGCGTGATCGCGCTCGCGGCGCAGGTGCTCGCCGAGCAGGGCGGCGGCCGCCGCCTCGTCGATCCCCACCGCTCCCAGGCGTCCCGCGGTCAGGCGCTCCTCCGCCCAGCCGCGCAACGGCCCGCGCAGCCAGGACGCCAGCGGCACCGACAGGCCGCGCTTGCGCCGGTGCACCACCCAGCGCGGCAGGTAGCGCCGTGCGTAGCGCTTGAGGAAGACCTTGGTCGCGAGCCCGCGCACCCGCTGCTCGTCGCGCAGGCCGGCGGCCAGCTCCATCACGTCGCGGTCGAGGAACGGCGCCCGCAGCTCCAGGGCGAAATGCATGCTGGCGCGGTCGGCCTTGGTGAGCAGGCCCTCGGCGAGCGAGGTCTCGAGGTCGTGCTGCTGCACCCGGTCGAGCACCGTCCCGGCGGGCGGCACGCTCCAGGCGGCGGCCGGCGGGGCCGGCGGCACGCCCAGCCGCGCCAGCGTCTCCGGGGCGATGTTCGAGGTCCACAGCAGGTGCCGCTCCAGCCCCTCGAGCCCCTCGCCGGCGACGAAGCGCTTGAGCAAAAACGACAGGGTCACCTTCTTGTCGCTCGGCGGCAGCCTGCCCACCACCCCCGCCAGCAGCCGCCGCAGCGGCCGCGGCAGCCGCTCGTAGCGCTCGCCGAGCCAGACGCCGCTGTGCGTCGGATAGCCGCCGAACAGCTCGTCGCCGCCCTCCCCCACCAGCACCTGCCGCACCTCGGCGGCGGCGCGGCGGGCGAGCAGCGCCGCCGGCACCCAGGCCGGATCGGCGAGCGGCTCGCCGGCCATCCGCACCAGCTCCGGCAGGCAGGCGGTGAAGTCCTCGGGCCGCACCCACACCTCGGTGGTGGCGAGACCCAGCCGCCGCGCCACCCTGGCCGCGACCTCGCCCTCGTCGTAGCTGCTCTCCGGGAAGCGCAGCGAGAAGGCGCGCAGCGGCACGTCCGGGCGCACCGACCGCGCCACCGCGGTGACCAGCGACGAGTCGACCCCGCCCGACAGGAAGACGCCGCACGGCACCTCCACCTCGATCTGGCGCGCCACCGCCTGGCGGAAGACCCGGTCCAGGTCGTCGAGCGTCGGTGGGGTCGCGCGGCCGCCGGCCGCCGGCCGCAACCCGGCTGAGGAAACCGGCGCAGGCCCTTCTGACCGACCTGGCGAGGGCGAGAGGACTGCGGGCGCCGTCCCGGCCAGCCGCGCCGCGGCCGCCGCCGGCGTCTCCGGCGTCCGCCAGCGCCAGTAGCGCTCCCGACGCACGCCATCCGCCGCCAGCACCACGCATTCGCCGGGGCCCACCTTCTGCATTCCCGCAAACGGCGTCCGCGGCACCGCAAAGCTGCCGAAGCGCAGGTAGTGGGCCAGCGCTTCGACGTCGGCGCCGGCGGCGGCGGTAGCGCCGGCAGGCGGCAGACCCAGCGCGCCCGGCGCGCCGCCCGAGTTGCCGGCGCCCGGCGCGCCGTTGGCCGCCAGCGCCGCCAGCTCGGTGGCGAACAGCGCCCAGCCGGGGCTCGCCGGCGAAGCCGGATCGACGCGATAGAACAGCGGCTTCTCGCCGGCGCGGTCGCGGACCAGCAGCAGGCGCCGCCGCCCCGGGTCCCAGAGGCCGATGGCGAAGGCGCCAACCAGCGCCGCCGGGAACGCCTCGCCGAGCTCCAGGTAGAGGCCGGGGATCACCGCCACGTCGGTCGCCTGGGTCACCGGCCGGCCGCGCGCCGCCAGCCAGGCCCGGAGCTCGCGGTGGTTGTCGATCTCGCCGTTGCAGACCGCCACCACGCCGCTCGCGGCGTCGATCAACGGTTGCCGGCCGTCGGCCAGGCCGCGGATCGCCAGCCGCGTGGCGCCGAGCACGGCGGCGCCGGCCGGGCCGGAGAGGGAGGCCGGCTCGGGATCGGAGACGTGCAGCGCCGAGGCATCCGGGCCGCGGTGGGCGAGCGCGCCCAGCATCGCCTCGACCCGCCCGGCCGCGCCCGGTCCCAGGACGCCGTGGCGGAAGCCGACCAGCCCGCAGATGCCGCACATGGCTAAGGATCGCGGCCGCAGACCGCCGCCCAGGGCGCGGCGAGGTGGCCAGGATGCCCTGGATTATAGGACAGCTCGGCCGTGCGGCTGTCTCTCGCGGCCGGCCTCGGCGCACAGACATAAGTGAAGTGCATGCTCACGAAAGTGACGCGGCTTTTAGGAGCTTGCGCGAGATCCTTTTACCAGGAGGAGGTGCTCGATGAAGCGTTCACAGTGGATGCCTCTGGGGGCTCTCGTCGTCGCGACGTTCGCAGGTCTCGCGATCCCCATGGCGGCGCAGACCTTTGCCGCCGGCGACGACGCCCTCAACACCAGCGCCGGTGGCGCGACCACGGTCGACGTCTCGCAGTTCCCCGGCGCGCTCACCGCCCTCGGCTCGCCGATCGTGGGCGGCGACGTCATCTCGCTGCAGGGAGTCTCCCTCAGCTCCTCGATGGGACCCTCGGTGGACAGCATCGTCGCCCGCGGCGCCATCGCCAGCGGCAGCGGCAGCCTCACCCTGGCGGCGCTGAACATGGTGTCCTCGAGCAACGTCGTGCTGCAGGACGGCCGGCAGTACCAGCTCGACGTCTGCCTCTCCGACACCGCGCCCAGCACGGGCACCATCACCCTGTCCCAGGTCAACAACGACGGCGGCACCTTCAACTCGAGCTTCAGCGTCATCCCGAAGCTGGTGTTCATCAACGTCAACAACCACAACGACGTGCTCACCATCGACTGCGCGGTCGCGGGCTGCAACCTCACCATCACGTCGAGCGGCACCGGCTACGCGCAGACCGGCGGCACCAACATGTTCAACCCGACCACCGAGGGCATCAACGTGCTGCCCACCGGCAACCAGACGGTCGCCAACTGCACCGGCACGCACAGCGTCAACATCAACGCCCCGGGCGGCTTCTATCCCGGCTGGACCTTCAGCACGGGCGGCAACGCGCGGCAGGGCGGCCTGTTCCGGGCCACCGGGGTGCTCGACGCCTCGCGCCAGCAGCCGCAGGCCTCAAGCGGCGGCACCTGGAAGCCGGTGCCCAACAACGACGCCCATGCCGGCACCGTCCACAAGACCAAGCCGCCGCAAGACTGCTACTCCGGCGGACTGCAACCGAGCGGCCGTGCGCCGGTCGCCGGCGCGACTCCGGACATCCTCCAGCGCGCCTACTGCTACGCGATCACGCAGCAAACGCACTTCTAGGGCAGGCGCTCTCGGCCTCGCCGCTCCACCCCCCCGGCTGCCGCGGCACCTGAGCGCTCAGGTGCCGCGGCAGCCGGGGGGTGGCTCCGTCCCCGGCATCACCAGGATCAGGTTCGCGATCCGCCCTCGCCAGCGGTCGCCGCCAGCGCCGCCTCGATCTCCGCCCGCACCCGCGGCTCGCTTTCGCGTGCCAGCGCGGCGCCGAGCGCTTGCCGCGCCTCGTCGCCGCCCAGCCGCCCCAGGGCCCAGGCGGCGTGGCCCCGCACCACGACCGACCCGGCGCCGCCGAGCGCCGACGCCAGCGCCGGCACGTAGCGCCGGTCGCCGCGGTTGCCCATGGCGACGGCGGCGTTGCGTTGCAGCCCTTCCTGCTTGGCGCGCTTCATCGGGCTGCCGCGGAAGCGCGCCACGTAGCCGTCGCGCTCCAGCAGCAGCAACCCGACCAGGTCGAGCTCGCCGCGCTCCGGCGGCAGCGTCAGCTCGGGGTGCTCGGCGCCCGCCGCCTTGAAGTTCCACGGGCAGACCTCCTGGCAGACGTCGCAGCCGAACACCCAGTCGCCCACCAGCTCCCGCGCCGCCGCCGGCAACTCGCCGCGGTGCTCGATCGTCCAGTAGCTGATGCAGCGCCGGCTGTCCAGGCGGTAGGGCGCCGGCAGCGCCCCGGTCGGGCACGCCTCGAGGCACCGCGTGCAACGCCCGCACAGATCCGTCACCGGCGCGTCCGGCGCCAGGTCCAGGGTGAGGAACAGCTCCCCGAGCAGGAACCACGAGCCGCCCTGCCGGTCGAGCAGGTTGGTGTTCTTGCCCACCGCGCCCAGCCCGGCGCGCGCCGCCAGCTCGCGCTCCAGCACCGGACCGGTATCCACGTAGGGGCGGCTCGAGGTCCCGGGGAAGGCCGCCGCGATCCGCACCGCCAGCGCCCGCAACCGCTCCCCCATGAGGTCGTGGTAGTCCCTCCCGCGCGCATACCGCGCCACCCGCGGCCAGAGGTCCCCGCCGGGCTCGGGCGCGCCGGCCAGCGGGTGGTATTGCAGCGCCACGCAAAGCGCCGCCCGCGCCCCCGCCAGCACCGTCGCTGGCCGCAGCCGCGCCGCCAGCCGCCGCTCCAGGTAACCCATGCCGGCCAGATCGCCGCGCTCCAGCCAGCGCACGAAAGCCTCCCCGGTCGCGGCCGGGTCGAGCGCCGCCACCCCGGCCCGATCGAAGCCGGCGGCGAGCGCCCAGCCCTTGAGCAGCGCCGCCAGCTCTTGCGGCGTCCGGGGTTCGTGTGCCATTGCCGGATTCTAGGACGGTGGGCCAGCAATGCACCTGATGCAACCGGCTGCGCCGTTCCGTCGCCGGCGCGAAATGGAGCACCACGGTCCGTCTGATAACTCATCCGGAGCAAACAGCGGCCGGTCGCCTGGTCGATCTGGCTGCCGTCAAGAGAGGTCTTCACCGTGCGCAGGCGAGGCAACGAGGTCCCGAGCATCGTCCATCCGGCGGGCAGTCCAAGGCCGGCCGGTGTTGGCCGCAATTTCCGGCGACCGCGCCGCGCGCCTCGGACCGAGGCAGTGACTCCGGCATCCCGCCAGTGTTACAATTACTTCTTCACTCCACTGGTGCCGCAGGCTGCGTGGTCGGGCAACAACCGCTTGGCGGTCCGGCCTCTCGACCCGGCGCTTGCACTCTCGGACGATCGCTGCGACATGTCGGTCTTGGAGCGTGGCGATCTTCGGCGCCTCACGGGAGTTGCCACCTTCGCCGCCGTGGCCATCGCCGGCGTGGGCGGCTCGACGTGCCGCCAGCAGCCTCCCCTCGACTCGCTGCGCGGCGACCTCGTTCGCGCGCTCGGCCCAGTTCCGCTTGGGGAAGCGCGCTTCCTGGGCTTCCCGCCGCCGGAGTCGCGGCCCTCCACCTGGCAACGATCCAGGTCCAGCCTTCAGGCAGTCGACGCGCGCATCGAGCACGAGCGCGCCCGTCGTGCCAGTCCGATGGTCATGGCGGACGCCGGCATCCTGGATCTCGCGTCCGGCAGGTTCGCCGCCGCGGAGGCGCACTTCCGCGCCGCCGCGGAGAAAAGGGGCGCCGATGCGCGCCCACTGGCCGAGCTCGGGGCCTTCTGGCTGACCCAGGCGACCAGACCCGGCGGGCACCCGGAGGATGTCCTGCTGGCGCTCGAAGCGCTCGAGACTGCCCTGGGCACCGCGCCGCGGTTGCCGGAGGCGATGTTCAACCAGGCCGTCGCCCTCGAGCGGCTGTGCCTCTGGCACGAGGCGGAGAGCGCCTGGCTGCACTACCTGCGGCTGGATCCGGGCTCGAGTTGGTCAGCCGTGGCGCGCGCACGTCTCGCGACCGTCCGGGAGGTCCTGAGCACCGCTGTCGCCGAGCGGCGCGATGGCCGGCGGCACCTCCTGGAGATTCTCGATGCCGGCGGCGACGGGCTCACCACGGCCGTCGCCCGGCGGCCTGACGTCGCCCGCCTCTACGGCCTCGAGCAGCTCCTCGGCGCCTGGGGCGGCGCCCGGCGGCGGTACCAGGAGCCGATCGCCGATCGCCTGCTGGAAACCGCCCGTCTTCTCGGCGGCGCCCTGGTCGGTGCCGGAGGCGACCCCCTCCTCCACGACGCGGTGGCCGCCATCGACGCGGCGAGCTCCGGGTCGCCGCGCCGGCTCGACCTGCTGGCGAGCGGCCACTTCCTCGTCGGCGAGGGGCTGGCGCTCGAAGCGGCGGAATCCTACCTCGAAGCTGCACGACGGTTCGAGGAGGCCCTGCCGCTGCTCGAGCAGGCGTCCACACCTTTCGCACTCTTCGCCTATCTGCATCTCGGGGTCTGCCGGTACTACGGCGGGAACTACCAGGAAGCGCTGGCCCTGCTCACCGCCGCGCGAGAGCGCGCCGGCGCCGGCCGCTATCCGGCGGTCGCGGGCTACAGCTACTGGATGACCGGCGTGATTCACTTCGTCAGGGCGGAGCTGCCGCTCGCCCTGGCCGATCACCAGGCGGCTTGCCGGCGCTTCCGCGCATTGCGCGAGCCTCCCCACGTCGCCTTCGTCGAATCGATGATCGCCGGCGACCTGCTCCGGTTGGGGCAGGCCGACGCCTCATGGCGGCACCGCTTCGACGCCCTTTCCGGCGTGCCGCGGCTGGCCGACCCTCGGCGCATCTACACCGTCCTGTGGTCCGCCGCCGAGTGCCTGCTGAACGACGGGCGCCCGGCCGCCGCGCAGCGCTTCCTGAGCGAGCTGATCGACAACCTGGGCGCCACCGCATCGCCAGGCGTGCTCGCCGAAGCC
>DATGHG010000224.1:0-5349 GCA_035308185.1 Thermoanaerobaculia bacterium
GTAGAGCCCGAAGACGACTCCCGAGTGCAGGTTCGCCCAGGGCCAGAAGAGGGCGGCCGTCGCCCCCAGCCAGCGGCGCCTGCCCGTGCGGTGGTAGCGGGCGAGGGCAGCGAGCACCAGCGCCAGCATCAGCTCGCCGGCCAGAGCGGCGCGCAGGAAGATCTCCGGCGAGGCCGCCCAGAGACCGAGGCCGAGCAGTGCCGCCAGCAGCAGGCAACGCGAGGTGGCGCTCGCCCCGCCCGGCACCGCACCCGGCATGATCGCCGCGCCTGGCATCGGCGCCCCGCCCGACGCAAGCACCCCGCCCGACTTTCCTTGCTCGCCCGGCTCGCCGCCCGGCACCGGGTCCTGGCCGGGCGCCCCGCCCGGCGCCGCCGCCCCATCCGCCAGCTCGACGGCCCGCCAGCCGACGGCGGTGAAGATGGCCAGGGCCAGCAGCACGGTCATCCCCACCAGGCCGCCGGCGCCGGCGGCGCGCCAGACCAACCAGCTCGCCAGCGAGAACCCCCATTCATGGGTGATCCAGCGGGCACCGAACCGGGTGTAGGAAAAGAGGTCGGCCAGCGGCACCCGGTGATGGGTGGCGATCCACTCGCCGGTGCGCAGATGCCAGAACAGGTCGTCGTGGACCAGCGGCTGCAACGACCAGGCGAGCGCCAGCGCCAGCAGCGCGAGGAGCGCCGCGGCGCAGGCGAGCCGGCCGGCGATGGCCTTAGATGCCATCGCCCGTGGCGACCCCGAGGGGCGAACCAGCGCCGAGGCGCCGGAACGCCAAGGGCCTACCCCCTCGTTCCTGCCGGGGTGCCCCGATGGTTGTGCGGCCGGCCCGGCGGCTGGTAAAGTGCTGCTCCCTCCGGCGCCTCGCGGCCCGGAGCGAAAGGAGTCGGTGTATGCTCAAGGTCCTCCGCGACAATGTGAAGTACTTGAGTTGGATCCTGTGGGTGATTATCGCCCTGTTCGTGCTCTTCATCTTTGCCGACTTCGGCGCCGGCCTCGGCGGCAACAACCGCGACACGATGACCTGGGCCGCCAAGGTGGGCAGCGCCACCGTCTCCCGCATCGAGTACCAACACGCCTTCCAGACCCTGGACAACCAGTACCGCCGGCAGCTCGGCGAGCAGTATTCGACCGAGATCGCCAAGCAGCTGCGGCTGCCGCTGCGCGCCCTGGACAAGGCGATCACCGACAAGATCATGCTGCGCGAGGCGGAACGCATCGGCCTGCGGGTGACCGACGCCGAGGTGCGTGACGCGGTCCTCGAGGAGGCGGTGTTCCACGACGAGCAGGGGCGGTTCATCGGCCAGGAGCAGTACCAGCAGGTGCTGGGGTCCAACGGCTTCACCGCCGCGAGCTTCGAGCAGGAGCTGCGAGAGCAGATCCTGATGCAGAAGCTGCTCTCGGCCCTGCGCGCCGACCTCTACATCAGCGACGCCGAGGTCGAGAAGAGCTACCGCGATCAGGTCGAGCGCGCCAAGATCCGCTATCTCGAAGTGCCGCGCAGCCGCTTCGGCGACGTCACCGTGCCGCAGAGCGAGGTCGCCGCCTACTTCCAGCAGCACCGCCAGGAGTATCGCCTGCCCGAGCAGCGCGAGGGCGCCTACCTGCTGGTGGAGGCCAGCCGGCTGCTCGACCAGGTGAAGATCACCGACGCCGACCTGCAGGCCTACTACCAGTCGCACCAGGACGAGTTCAAGCAGGACGAGCAGGTGCGCGCCAGCCACATCCTGCTGCTGGTCAACGACAAGCGCACCGACGCCCAGGCGCGCGAGCAGATGGAGGCGATCAAGAAGCGGATCGACAACGGCGAGGACTTCGGCGCCGTCGCGCGCCAGGTGTCGGAGGATCCCGGCAGCAAGGCCAACGGCGGCGACCTCGGCTTCTTCGGCCACGGCCGCATGGTCAAGGAGTTCGAGCAGGCGGCCTTCTCCTCGACTCCCGGCAGGCTGGTGGGACCGATCAAGACGCCGTTCGGCTACCACCTGCTGCGGGTGACCGGCAAGCGCGCCGCCGGCGTGCAGCCGCTCGCCGAAGTTCGCGAGCAGATCCGCGGCCGCCTCGGCTTCGACCAGGCCCGGCAGCTGGCCGAGTCCAAGGCCAAGGACCTGGCGAAGCGCCTCGCCGCCGACAAGCCGCACGACGCCGCGGCGCTGCAGGCGCTCGCCAAGGACAGCCAGGGGGTGACGTTCACCGCCACCGGCAGGTTCGGGCAGCAGGAGCCGGTGCCCGGGCTCGGCCTGGTGCCGTCGTTCAACACCGCGATGTTCGCGGCCAAGGCTGGCGACGTCACCGGCGCGCTCGAGATCCCGCGCGGCTGGACCGTCGCCTGGGTGCAGGCGGTCTACCCCGCGCACCTCGCCGAGCTGTCCGAGGTGGAACCGAAGGTGCGGCAGGCGATGATCGAGCGCAAGCAGCAGGAGAAGGCGATCGAGGTGCTGAACCAGGCGCGCCGCGAGATCCAGCAGGGCAAGTCGCTCGACCAGGCGGCGGCCGAGCTGGCGGTGCAGGTCAAGGAGACTCCGGAGTTCGGCGCCTCCGGCACGATCCCCGGCATCGGCGCCAGCCCGCAGCTGATCAAGCTGGCGATGTCACTGCCCACCGGCCAGCTGGGCGGGCCGGTGGCCGACACCCAGGGCGCCGTGCTCTTCCAGGTCACCGACCGCAAGAGCCTGGAGCCGGCCAAGTTCGCCGCCGCCAAGGATCAGACCCGCCAGAACCTGCAACAGCAGAAGCTGGGCTCGATCCTCGGGGCGCTGATCGAGCGCCGGCGCCGCGAGCTGGGGGTCGACTACAACCGCAAGTGGCTCGAGACCCTGGGCATCACGCCCGATCAGCAGCAGCCCCAGCCGGGCTAGCGACCCAGCGGCGGTGATCGGCTCCCTGCACGGCACGGTCCTGCGCTCGGGCCCCGAGCGGGTGCTGATCGACGTCCAGGGCGTCGGTTACGAGGTCCACATCCCGCTGTCCACCTACTACGAGATCGAGCGGGCGGGCAGCGGCCCCATCCGCCTGTTCATCCACACCCACCTGCGGGAGGACGGCATCGCGCTGTTCGGCTTCTTCAGCGAGCGCGAGAAGCTGCTGTTCGAGAAGCTGATCGCGGTTTCCGGCATCGGCCCCCGGCTGGCCCGCGTCGTGCTCTCCGGCATGGCGGCCGACGACCTGCTGGCGGCGCTGGCGGCGGGCGACCTGGGCCGCCTCACCAGCATCCCGGGCATCGGCCGCAAGACCGCCGAGCGGATGGTGCTCGAGCTCCGGGACAAGATGCGCGAGCTGGCCGCCGAGCTGCCCGGCAGGAGGGAGGCGCCCGCCGGCGAAGAGGTGGTGTCGGCGCTGGTCAACCTGGGCTACCGGCCCGCCCAGGCGGAGCGGGCGGTCGCCGACGCCCGCCGCGACCGGCCCGACGCGCCGTTCCAGGACCTGCTCCGTGCCAGCCTGAACCGGCTGGCGCGGATCTGAACGGCGGGCACCCCGCCCGAGAGCCGTCGATTGCCGCGCCGATAGCGTAGAATGGCAGGTTGCGATGAAGCGGCGAGCCCATGATTGGTCCCCGTACCGCGCCGCCGAGCGGCCGGTCGAGCGCTTTCCCGCCCATGGGCGCTGGCGGCTGGGGCTGGCCTACGCCAACAGCTATCACGTCGCCATGTCGAGCCTGGGCTTCCAGCGGGTGTACGAGCTGGTGCACCGGCGGCCGGATTGGACCTGCGAGCGCTACTTCGCCGACGGACCGGGGCCGCCGCTGTCGGTGGAGAGCGGGCTGCCGCTCGGCCAGGTGGGCTGCGTGGCCTTCTCGGTCTCCTTCGAGCAGGACTACGTCAACCTGCTGCAGATGCTCGACCGGGCGGGCATCCCGCTGCGGCGCAGCGCCCGCGGGCCGTGGCATCCGCTGGTCGTCATGGGGGGCTCCTGCGCCGCCATCAATCCGCTGCCGATGGCGGAGTTCGTGGACGTCTTCGCCCTGGGCGCCGCCGAGAACGTGCTGCCGGCGTTGCTCGCCGCGCTCGAAGAGGAGCAGGACCGCGAGGCGGTGACCGCGCGGCTGGCCGCCCGCGAGGGCTTCTACGTCCCCGCCCACCACCGGCCGGAAGAGGAAGGCGACGAGCTGCCCAAGCTCGACAAGCTCGAGCTGACCGAGGAACAGATGCGGCAGCCGGGGCACCTGCCGACCACCGTCATCGTCACCCCGCGCACCGAGTTCGCCGACAAGTTCCTGATCGAGATGTCGCGCGGCTGCCCCGAGAAATGCCGCTACTGCTGGGCGACCTTCGGCATGGGGCGCTTCCGCTGGCATCCCGCCGGCTACATCCTGGACTCGCTGGACCGCGCCCGCACGGTCACCGACCAGCTCGGCTTCGTCGCCACGGCGGTCGGCGATCACCCCGAGATCGAGCGCATCCTGCACGAGGCCAACCACCTCGGCTTCCGCACCTCGGTGTCGTCGATCCGCATCCCGGCGGTGACCGAGGGGGTGCTCGCGGCGCTCCACGCTTCCGGCGACCGCTCGATCACGCTCGCTCCGGAGACCGGCACCGACGAGCTGCGCGCCAAGATGGGCAAGCCGATCACCAACGACCTGCTGCTCGACAAGGTGCGGCTCATCTTCCGTCACGGCTTCACCCAGCTCAAGCTCTACTTCATCGTCGGGCTGCCCGGCGAGACCATGGCCGACGTGCACGGCATCGTCGAGCTGGCGGCACGGGCGCGCGCGGTGATGCTCGAGCAGTGTTCGGCGAGCGGCGTCATCGGCCACATCCACCTGGGCGCCAACGTGCTGGTGCCCAAGCCCTACACCCCCTGGCAGCGCCAGCCGATGGACGGCGAGAAGAGCCTGCGCGAGAAGATCGCGGTGCTCCGGCGCGGCGTCGCCCACCTGCCCAACGTCTCGCTCGGCTCGATCTCGGTGCGCCAGGCGGTTTGGCAGACCTACATCAGCAAGGCCGGCAGCGACGCCGCCGAGGCGCTCGAGCAAGCCGCCCGCGGCGAGCCGCTCACCGCCCTGCTGCATCGCTTCGCGCCGCGCATCCAGGCCGAGGTCTTCAGCCACCTCGAAGGCGACCTGCGCTGGCACTTCATGCGCCAGGGCCGGTTCGAGTCCCCTCAGGCCTGAGCCCGGCTAGGCCGGCGCCAGCGCCGGCGCCAGCACCTGCAACGACTCGGGCGCCAGGCGCACCCTAATCAGTCCCGGCGCGCCCGCGGCGTTCTCGGCGCTTCCGGCACCGGCGGCGCCAACCGGGAACGGGTCGCCGTCGACCTGCACTCCGGCCTCCGGCGGCACGCTGAAGGTCACCTCCTCGACCGACCGCACCCTGACGTCGCGGCGACGGGTGTGCCTGCCGCTCACCACGCCGAGGA
>DATGHG010000225.1:0-27563 GCA_035308185.1 Thermoanaerobaculia bacterium
TACCTGGAGGAGCGCACCGTCGGTCCCTCGCTGGGCCGCGATTCCATCCACGAGGGGCTGGTGGCCGGCGCCGTCGGCACCGGGCTGGTGGTGTTCGCCATGCTGCTGGTCTACAACCTGGCCGGCGTCAATGCGATCAGCGCCCTGGTGCTCAACGTGCTGCTGCTGTTCGGCGGCATGGGGCTGCTGCATTCGACGCTCACCCTGCCCGGCATCGCCGGCGTCATCCTGACGGTCGGCATGGCGGTGGACGCCAACGTGCTGGTGTTCGAACGCATCCGCGAGGAGCTGCGCGCCGGGCGCACGGTGCGCTCGGCGATCGACCAGGGGTTCGACCGCGCCTTCACCTCGATCATCGACACCCACGTGACGACGCTGATCTCGGCCATGTTCCTGTTCGAGTTCGGCACCGGACCGATCAAGGGTTTCGCCATCACCCTGATCTTCGGCCTGGTGGCGTCGCTGTTCACCTCGGTGTTCGTCAGCCGCTGGATCTTCGATCTGGTGTTGTCGCGCCGCAAGGTGGCGACGCTGTCGATCTAGCTGTCGATCTAGCGGAAGCAATAAGGAGCGTGGCATGAGGCTGCTGGGCGACACCAACATCGATTTCATGAAGTACCGCAAGTTCTGGATCAGCATCTCGCTGGTCCTGATCGCGGTCTTCTTTTTCGCCGTCTTCTTCATCCACTTCAATCTCGGCATCGACTTCGCCGGCGGCACCCAGCTGACGATGCGCTTCCGCGACCGGCCGCAGGTCGACCAGCTGCGCTCGCTGCTGGCCGCGGGAGGCTTGAACAACGCCGAGATCCAGCGCTTCGACAAAGAGGCGGCCAACGAGGTCATCGTCAAGACCGCCGTCACCAAGGGCACCGAGGAGGGGAGCCGCGACCGCATCGTCGGCGCCCTGAACCGGCGCTACAACCAGGGCGAGAGCGGCAAGCTGGACCTCAACCAGGCGGGGGCCGACGCCATCGCGCCGCTGGTGGGCGGCGACGCCGGTCCGGCCGCCGGCCTGCCGGTCGCCGAGGCGCTGGTCGCCGCCCGCCGCAAGGACGGGATGCTGCGCGACTGGAACGTGGTCGCCGCCACGCCGGGCCTGCGGCCGGAGGCGCTGGCGAGGTTGCGCGACAGGGCGTTCCTGGGCGACTACGCGGTGCTGGGGGTGGAGAACGTCGGGCCGCAGATCGGCAGCGAGCTGCGCAAGAAGGGCTACCTGGCGGTGATCGCGTCGCTGATCGCCATGCTGATCTACATCGGCCTGCGCTTCGAGCTGCGCTTCGGCATCGGCGCGGTGATGGCCTCGATCCACGACGTGCTGGTGACCCTCGGGCTGTTCATCGTCATGCGCTTCGAGTTCAACCTCATCACCATCTCCGCGTTCCTGACCCTGATCGGCTACTCGACCAACGACACGGTGGTGATCTTCGACCGGGTGCGCGAGAACATGCGCAAGAGCCGCCGCAAGCCGCTGATCGAGGTGATGAACGAGAGCATCAACCAGACCCTGTCGCGGACCATCATGACCGGCGGCCTCACCATGCTGACGGTGGCGGCGCTGCTCGCGCTGGGCGGCGACGTGCTGCGCGGCTTCGCCTTCGTGATGACCGTCGGCATCATCGTCGGCACCTATTCCTCGGTCTACGTGGCGAGCCCGTTCGCGCTGTTGTGGGAGCAGATGTTCGGCTCGAAGTCGCGCATCCGCGGCGACGTGACCGGCGCTCCGCCCTCCAATGCCGTCGGGCGCCGCGCCGCGGCCGGGGCCGGCGGTGGGGAAGCGGCCCGCGGTGGCGTGCGGGGGGCCACGGTGACTCCGGCGACCGGGGCGACCGCGGTGACCGCCGGTCGTGCGGCGGGCAGGGCTCTGGGCTCGCTCGGCTCCGCCGCGAGCGGCGCCACCACGAAAGGCGCCGGCGGCGACGCTGCTCCTGCGTCTGTGCCGCAGGCCACGCCGCCGGGCTCGCCGGCCGCGGCCGGTGCCAAGGCGCGGCCGTCGCGCACGTCGGCCGGCTCCAGTCGCCGCCGACGGTCCGGCCGGCGGTAAGCGCGGTAGGCGCGGTAAGCGGCCGCCGCGGCCACCGGCCCAGCGGCGGCCCAGGAGGCACGGTCTTGGCGATCGCATCCCGTCATCGCGGCAAGCTGGCGGCGCTCTCGCTGCTGGCCTGCGCCTGGGCGGCGGCTGCCCACGGTGCGGCGGCCGCGAGGGCGGCGGCCGCGGCGCCGGCGGGAATGGCGGTGACCGACGCGCCGGCTGGAACGGCGGCGGTTGCCGCGCGGGTGGGAACGGCGGTGGTTGGCGCCCCGGCGACAACCGCCGCGTCGCCGGCGACTGGTGCGCCGCCTGGAGCCGTGATTCCAGCAACGGCCCCGGCCCCCCGGCCCGCGGTCCCTGCCGCCGGCCGCCGGAGCCAGGCGGATTCGGACGACTACACGCGCTACGAGCTGTTGCCGCCCGGCAGCTCGCAGTTCCACATCCTGTACGAGGTGACGGCGACCAGCCCGGGTGCCACCTCCTACTTCAATCCGATCCGCAAGGGCAGCGAGGCGAGCGGCGAGGCGATCTACGATCGGGCGAGCGGCAAGGCGTTGAGCTTCGCGGTGGTGAGCGGCGAGGAGGCGCGCCGCGGCGGGCTGCCGGACGCGGAGCTCGACGCCAGCTACCTGCGCATCCAGCTGCCGCGGCCGGTGCCGGCGGTGGGCGGGGTGCGGCTGCTGATCGACAAGACCTACAAGGATCCCAAGAGCTATTACCAGAAGGGCGACGACCGGATCGTCTTCGCCCGGGGGCTGGGCATCCGGCGCAACGCCATCGTGCTGCCCGCCGGTTACGAGCTGGTGGCCTGCAACATGCCGGCGCAGGTGCTGCCCGAGGCCGACGGCCGCACGCGGGTGAGCTTCATGCACACCGGACCGGAGGCGGCGCCGCTGGAGCTCGAGGCCAGGAGGCTCCCGGGCACGGGCGCGGCAGCGGGCGCCGCCGCGGCAGCGGGCGCCGCGGCCGGTGGCGAGCGTGGCGGGCCGGCAGCCACACCGGCCGCACGGTCAGGCGAAGCGGCCGGCACCGGCTCGGGTACCACCGTCGCGGCCATCGCGGCCGCCGCAGCACCGGTCGCGGCCGCGCCGGCGCCGGAGTCGGAGCGGCTGGTGGAGCGCGCTCATCAGGACCGCACGATCGTTTATTTCCTCCGCCAGCCGGAGAGCCACGCTTTCGATCTCTACCACGACTACACCGAAAGCCACGAGGGCACGGACAAGTACCTGAACGTGGTGCGCAAGGGCAGCGCCTCGTCGTCGCCTTCGGCCCTGGACCTCGACACCGGCGAGCCGCTGCGCGTCGAGACCCTGCGCGGCGACGCCCTGCGTCACGCCGGCCTCACCGCGGCCGAGCTGGCGGAGATCGCGGACGTGGGCTCGGGTACCGCCGCTACGGGCGGCGCCGATGCCGCCGGCAGGATCTCTCCCGACACCGAGGTGGTGATCGCCCGCTTCCCGCCGGTCCACCATGGCGAGAGCATCCGTCTGCGGATTGCGGAGACCTACACCGATCCGCGCAGTTACCGCCTCGAAGGCGAGCGCCTGGTGTTCGATCGCAGCTTCGGCCGGCCGCGTGACGCGGTGGTGCTGCCAGCCGGCTGGTACCTGACGGCAAGCGCGATCCCGGCCCTGATCTCGGAGACTGCCGACGGCAGGATCCGCCTCGATTTCGTCAACCCCCGCCCCGACCAGATCGACGTCCTGATCGAAGCCCGCCGCCGCCCACCCGGCTAAAGAAAAACCGGTTGGCAAAGAAGGGGGGTGAGGTGGCGAAGGAGGGGTAAGGGGGCGCGGCGCTACCGCGGTTTCGGCGACGGCGAGTTGCTGCCGCCGGCGTCCGGCACGGCATCATGTTCGAGCTGATAGTGCCAGGTCGAGAATCGCGCCGGCTGCCGGAGCAGGCGGAAGGTGTGGCCCAGCAGCGGCGAGAGCAGGTGGCCGCGGGCATCGGGTGCGACCTCTCGATAGGCCCCGCTCTCGAGGGTGTACATGGCGAGATCTGGTTGCTCGCCGCGGGCGTCCACCAGCCAGAGCTCACGGACGCCGGCCAGGGCGTAGAGGCGGGGCAGGAGCTCGGTGTCCTTGCGGACCGAGGAGTCGCTCAGGATCTCGACGACCAGGTCGGGGCCGCCCTCGATCTCTGCCGAGCGCGCCAAGCGCACCGGCCCGCCGCGAGCGCGGGGCACATAGCGCACGCGCCCGCTCTCCAGGGACTGCCAGAGCACGGCCAGCACGTCCGGCTCGACCGAGAGGTTGGCGGCCGCCGAGCTGACGCGGGCGCGGTCGATGAAGACCTGGCCCAGGTCCCGTTCCACGATCAGAGCATGGAGCACGGCGGCGATCGCGGCCTTGACCGGGCCATGGGTGTGCAGGTCCTCGGGGCTCAGCTCCGTCTCCACGCTGCCGGCCAGATAGTCGATCCGCCCGTGGTCCGGGAACTCCGCCGAGAAGGCCCAACGGCGGAAAGCCGCCAACCCGCCAGCCGCGGCCGGAAGGACCGGAACCTGCTCTGTATAGACGGAAGATCGCCTGCCCATGATGCGAGTCTACACCGGTCGTTGCCGGGCCGAGGCAACGTCGCAGAACCCCCGCTGGAACACCCGTTGGCCTATACTTGTTTGTCTGCTTGACAGCGCTCGCCAAGGACGGGGACCCCTGGTATGCCGCCGATCTCGACCAAGAACCTGCAGCCGCCGGTGCCTTCGCATGGCATGGTGCGCCTGGAGGAGATCGTCGCCAGCCTGGAGGGACATGGACGCAAGGCCGAACCCGAATTCCTGCGCTCGGTCTACGACTTCTCCTCCGCCATGCACCGCGATCAGGTGCGCCGCTCCGGCGAGCCCTACCTGATCCATCCGCTCAACGTCGCCTGGCTGCTGGCGGACCTCAAGTTCGACCAGACCTGCGTCGCGGTGGGCCTGCTCCATGACGTGCTCGAGGACACGCTGACCACCCGCGAGGTGCTCGAGGCCGAGTTCGGGCAGGAGATCGCCGAGCTGGTGGATGGCGTCACCAAGATCAGCCGCCACGAGTACGTGCGCCGCGACGAGGCGCAGGCCGAAACCTTTCGCAAGATGATCCTGGCCTCGGCCAAGGACATCCGGGTGATCCTGGTCAAGCTGGCCGATCGGCTGCACAACATGCAGACGCTCGAGCACCTGCCCGCCGAATCACGCCGCCGCATCTCGCGCGAGACGCTCGAGATCTATGCGCCGATCGCCCACCGGCTGGGCATGGCACGGGTCAAGGGCGACCTCGAGGACCTCGCCTTCTTCTATCTCTATCCGCACCAGTTCGCCGAGCTGCACTCCAAGATCGCCGAGAAGATGAAGCTTGCCGAAGCCGCCATCCAGCGCATCCACGAGCGCCTGGCGGAGATCCTGGAGGCGGCCGGAATCGATGCCGAGATCAGCTTCCGCGTCAAGCGCCTCTATTCGATCTACGAGAAGCTGCGCCGCCAGGGCATCGACATCTCGCAGCTGTACGACTACCTGGCGTTCCGCATCGTCACCCCGGAGCTCAAGGACACCTATGCCGCCTTCGGCGTCGTGCATCAGGCCTGGCGCCCCATCCCGGGCCGCTTCAAGGATTACATCGCGATGCCGAAGCGGAATTTCTACCAGTCGCTGCACACCACCATGGTGGGCGACGAGGGCCAGCCCTTCGAGGTGCAGATCCGCACCCGCGAGATGGACCTGATCGCCGAGGAAGGCATCGCCGCCCACTGGCGCTACAAAGAGGGCAAGGCCGAGCCGCGCCAGAGCGACCGCAGCATCCTGTGGCTGCGCCAGCTGCTCGAATGGCAGCAGGAGATCCAGGACCCGCGCACTTTCCTGACCGCGCTGAAGGTGGACCTGTACCCGGACGAGGTCTACGTCTTCACGCCGCGCGGCGAGGTGCTGTCGTTCCCGCGCGGCGCCACGCCGCTCGACTTCGCCTATCGCGTGCACACCGACCTCGGCCACCACTGCGCCGGCTCGCGGGTGAACGGCAAGCTGGTGCCGCTGCGCACGCCGCTGGTCAACGGCGACATGGTGGAGATCCTGACCAATCCCAACCGCAACCCGAGCCGCGACTGGCTGAACTTCGCCACCACCTCGCGCGCCAAGTCGAAGATCCGCCACTGGCTCAACACCCAGCAGACGGAGCGCGCCACCGAGATCGGGCGCCGCCTCCTCGACAAGGAGCTCCGCAAGTACGGCATCGCGAGCAAGAAGCTGCTCGACAGCCCGGCGCTGGCCGCTTACCTGCAGAACGAAGGGATGGCCAAGCTCGACGACCTCTACAGCCGCGTCGGCTTCGGCAAGATCGAGCCGCGCCAGGCGCTGTCGCGGGTGCTCGGCGACGAGCTGCCCGCCGAGCCGGCGGCGAAGCCGGGCCGCATCCGCCAGGCGGTGAGCAAGATCCTGCCCTTCGGACCCGGGCCGATCACGGTCAAGGGGCACGGCGACCTGCTGGCCTACCTGGCGAAGTGCTGCAATCCGCTGCCGGGCGAGGAGATCGTCGGCTACATCACTCGCGGCCGCGGCGTCTCGGTGCACTCGGTCGACTGCCCGAACGTCAAGAACCTGCTCTATCACCCGGAGCGCGAGATCGAGGTGCAGTGGGACCGGGAGCGCGACAGTCTCTACCAGGTGTCGCTGCTGCTCGCGACCGAGAACCAGCCGGGTCTGCTGGCCCGGCTGACCGAGGTGATCACCAAGGCCGACAGCAACATCACCCAGATCGAGGCCGAGACCCACGAGACCGGCCGCGCTTCGATCAGCATCATCTGCGAGCTGCGTCACCGCAAGCAGCTGGAAAAACTGATGCGCGATCTGCGCGCCATCTCGGGGGTGCTGCGGGTCGATCGCCAGATGAACGTGGCGGGCGGCCGCAGCGAGGCCGAGGCGCTGCCCTGACCTGCTGCCACGAAAGCTGAAAGGTCGCCGCCATGGCCACGGAGACCTCGGTCACGCCGTCGTGAAGCCGGCTCAGGTAGACGGTCTCGTCGCTCGCGCGAGGCAAGAGCCCGGATAGGGCAATGGCCAAAAACCGTGATCGCAGAGACCGGTGGGTCGAGGCTTGGTCGCGCAACCGGCGACGACTTCCTGCGCGGCCCAAAGGAGGAAGCGCCGGAAACTCGCGACGCGGCGTGAACGGCCACCGCGGCAAGTGTGGCCGGCCCCGCCAAGAGGCGACGCATGTCCACCGGACCGTGCCGTGAATCCAACTCTTGCCGGCTCAGGGCCAGAAGTACCGGATCCCAGCGCCGATCAATCCGGCCAGCAGGATCCATCCGACGCGCCGGCCGATGGAGACGACGCGCCCATGCACATTGCGTGCTTCTGCGCTGAGAACGGGAAGCAGGCACAAGCCCCCAGAAGCGAAGGCCAGAGCCGTCCACAGCAACTCGGACACTCCTGCCGTCACGCCTGGTACATGCACCGAACGGCCCAGGAATAGGAATAGGGCGACGACGGCACCTGAGAGGACTACGCTTTCCAGCAGGAGCGCGTTGAATTCCCATCGCTTGAGAGTGTAGTTCATGGCGCTAAGGCGCAACCGACGCCGCTGCCCACCAGAACCCCGACGCACCACGCCCCAAAGCACGCGGGCCATGCGGGACCGCTTTCTATGCAGCCAATCGCGGCGGCCGTGCAACCCGCGACTACCGCGCCCCGCCAACACTTTGCCCATCCCATGAGGTCGGCAGGCCTGTACCCGGCCATTTCAGCGGCAGCATCGTAGGTCAGGTACCTGTATCCAGGTGCACGACCTCCGGCGGCAGTATTGTCGGTGAAGACAGCATGCAGGAATTGACCGGGAAGGGGAGGTGGCCCGCTGTGCATCGTCTGTTTAGGAAGTTGGTTTTGCCAGGTCATCTGATACCAGATCCAAGGGTACTGAGTGGTGGCGACGTTGATCTCCCCCTGCCAGGTGGACGCTGCACCATTGGCGTAGGTCTCGACATAGATCGTGCCCGACCACACCGAATTCGTGCCCGCGTCGGACGACCAGAGGATGATCTCGCCCTGGGCGTTCGACTCCGAGTAGCTGGCTGGTAGAGTGGTTATGACGTCACCAGGCTTGATGCCCTGGTCGGTGATCAGTGTGATGGTGCGCTCCACGTAGGCGGTCCTTGTTTCCTGCCAGCCCCGAGCCTGCCCAGCGCGTCGAGCCTCGGTGAACGCATCCGTTTGCCGAGACATGACGTTCTGGAGATGCGCGAACGCGGCGTCGCCGGTGATTTGTTCGACGGCCACGGTGTCGCTCACCTTGACAAACTGAACTTGGCTGCGGGTATCGGCGTGTCCTCGCGAGTCCGCCGGGCAGATACCCTGCGCCTGTGCGGTTGCTGGGGCCATTGACATGGCCCCAGGGAGGGCCAGGGCAAGAACGGAACGAGCTAGAAGACCACCGCTGATCATTCGCGTCTCCTTTTCTCGGCGCGGGCGCCAGCTGCTGTCGGTCGGGCACTCGCTCCGGCCGCAAGACCTGTCGTCAATCGCACCTTCACATTCGACGGTGTCGCTACGTATTGATTGCGGGACAACAAAAATAATGTAGAGTTCCAGCCAAGTAGCCATATGCGCCGAAGCCCCTGACTCGACCCATCGCCCTCATCTCGCTGGTGGCAAGCGGCGAGCTGGCGCCGGGGGCAGCCGCCGGCGGCCCGCGGTGGTATGCGCGTCGCTCTGGCCTGATCATGACGGGCTCGCCTGGTGACGCGGCGCCGTCCGGTCACGAAGGCGGGCGGCGCCACTGGCGGGCGGCACGAGCTCGGAGACGAGCGATGGCGCGGTACTCATCCACCGAACCGTGCCGCGAATTCGAGCGCTCCTCGTCGGCGATGCTCCTGCCAAGGCAGACCGCTGCGGCCAGTGCCCGCTGGA
Source organism: Thermoanaerobaculia bacterium (assembly GCA_035308185.1). Classification (GTDB taxonomy): domain Bacteria; phylum Acidobacteriota; class Thermoanaerobaculia; order Multivoradales; family UBA5704; genus JASLEW01. The sequence continues at coordinate 8,907 of DATGHG010000225.1, forward strand.
TCAGGTCTTCCGCGTCCCAGCATGGGATGCACTGGCGGCGAAGGAAGACCGCCGCGGCCGGACGGGAGGCGCTCGGCCAGCGCCGGGAGTTCGGCACAGGGATCGAGCGGTGGGTTCTCTGGCGGAAGAGGCTTCGGGATGACGGACGGGGCCAGACCGGAACCGGCGGCTGCGGAGGGGCGCCCAACCTGGCGGAGATGCTGAAAGCGAGAACCCACCTACCAGCGATGTTCCCCGAGGAGGTGAATTCGTGACATCCCCGGACTCTTCGGTTGGAGGCCGAGCGCGGCGAGCGGCTGACGGCCGCGCTCGTCGCCGTGCTCGCCGCACGACTCGATGAGGCACGGCGGCCGACCAGACGTGCCCTCGCCCCAGGCTGGGACGCCAGCCGGCAAGGCCCACACGAAGCTCGGACTGAGGGAAAGTGCCCCGCTCGGGAATGGATCGCCGGCGGGGTGCCTGGTTACTCGGCGGCGGTCTTGGCGCTCTTGGCACTGCTGCCCGCTGGCGCGGCCTCTTCGGGCTGCCAGGTGCGTGCCGGCGCCTTGACGATCTTGCCGCTGCGCAGGCAGCGGGTGCAGACCGCCACGCGGCGCACGCGGCCGTCGACCAGGGCGCGGACGCGCTGCAGGTTCGGCTCCCAGGTGCGCGAGGTCACGTTGTGCGCGTGACTCACGTTCTTGCCGAACACCGTGCCCTTGCCGCAGACGTCACATTGCTTGGCCATGAGGTCCTCTTTTCGATCCGTCCCCGCCCAGTCAGCAGGGCAGCGCATCCTAGCACATCCACCCGCCGCCGCAAGCCCGGTCGCGAGTAGCGCTCTACCGCCGAAAGCGCACTACCCGCGGGGGGGCCCAGGTACCCACGGCCTGCCCACCAGCGCAATGGGCGCTGATGGGAAGACCGCCACGGACGACTTGCCTCCCGACGGACGGGTCGACCGCCCGCTCAGGGGGGAGAGCCGACGATGCACTGGCACCAGAGGCCCAGACCCTGGCCGCAGGAGCCATTGATCTCGCAGCGCCCGGTCTGGTTGATGCCGCGAGCGACGCAATTGGAGTTCACCGGGATCCCCACGCAGCTGCCGCTGCAGGAACCGCACAGCACGTAGGTGGCCTGCCGCGCCGGCGGCGCGAGCGGCAGGAGCTGCGGCGCGGGCACGTCGGCGGCGCAAAACGCCGGCGGCGCCGGCACGACGAGCGACAACGCCGGCGCACAATCCTGCCCGCCGGGAGCCGACGCGCCGGCCTGGGCCGCGGTGTCCGCTCTCGCCATGGCGGCGATCAGCAGCGGCACGGCAACGATCGACAAGAGGAATCGAAGTCTCATCCACCCTCCATTCTGAAGCGAAGGTCGGGCTGCGGGTTTCGCTCCAAAAGCACTGTGCCGGCCCGGCTCCGAAAGGCGCCCATCCACGGGTGCCTTGCTCTTGCCGAGACCAGGCGTTACGCCGTGATACCGCTGTCGAGCGTGACGTGCGTAACCATGCCGGCGCGAGCTCTGGCCGCGCGCGATAAGTCAAAGTTTCTCAAGAGCATAGGGGCTTGCAGGGGGGCGCCGGACTCGTGTAGAGTTCGTACACTGACCTATATAGCGATGGATGCATGAGTGCCTTGACACCGGTACTTTTTCCTGGTAGCTTCCAGCGAAGCTTTAACTAAGCACCGCTAAGTTGCGTTGATCGCAGGGCTTTACAAGGGAGGGGGACCCGGGACGTGGCCTTGTTCTCGCGCTCGAAGAAGGGGGTCGTGGGCCTCGACATCGGCAGCTCCGCCGTGAAGCTGGTGGAGCTGACGGAGCGCAAGGCCGGCGAGTATCACCTCCAACGCCTGGGGGTGGAGCTGCTGTCCCCGGAAGCGATCGTGGACGGCTCGATCATGGATTCGTCCCTGGTCGTCGACGCCATCCACAAGCTCAACGACCAGACGCGGGTCAAGAACGCCAACTTCGGCACCTCGCTGTCCGGCCACTCGGTGATCATCAAGAAGATCTCGCTGCCGGCGATGCCCCCCGAAGAGCTCGCGGAATCCATCCAGTGGGAGGCGGAGCAGTACATCCCCTTCGACATCAACGACGTGCGGCTGGACTACGAGATCCTGTCGGAGGGCGAGCCCGGCCGCGACAACATGGACGTGCTGCTGGTCGCCGTCAAACGCGACAAGGTCAACGACTACGTCTCGGTGATCAGCCAGACCGGCAAGACCGCCTCGCTGGTCGACGTCGACGCCTTCGCCGTGCAGAACGCCTACGAGGTCAACTACGACCTCGATCAGCGCAAGGTGGTGGCGCTGATCAACATGGGAGCGGGGGTCACCAACATCAACATCCTGGCGCGCGGCACGACGGTGTTCTGGCGCGACATCTCCTCCGGCGGCCAGCAGTTCACCGAGGCGTTGCAGCGCGAGTTCAACCTCGCCTTTGCCCAGGCCGAGACGCTCAAGCGCGGCGAGACGGTCGATCGCTACAGTCTCGCCGACGCCCGCCCGGTGCTCGACACGGTCTCGGCCGAGATGGCGTCGGAGATCCGCAAGACCTTCGACTTCTTCTCGGCGACCTCCTCCGAAGGCCCGGTCGACGAGCTGGTGCTGGCCGGCGGCTGCGCGCTGACCCCGAACCTGCAGCAGATCCTCCGCGAGCGCTTCGAGGTGCCGACCGAGCTGATGAACCCGCTGCGGCGGGTGCACTGGAAAGAAGGGGCCTTCGACCGCGCCTGGCTGGAATCGATCGCGCCGATGATGGCGGTGGCCGTCGGGCTCGCCATCCGGAAGGTCGGCGATTGATGCCCCCGATCGTCCGCCCGGTCTGACGAAGTGCGGGGGCTCGCGCCATGATCAAGATCAATCTGCTCTCCGAGGGCAAGCGGCCGGCCGCGGTGCGGAAGGCCCGCGCCCTGAGCGCCGGCGGCGGCGCCAAGGATCTCGCACTCTGGATGCTGCTGCTCGGCGCCTTCATCGGCGTGCTGGCCGCCGGCGCCTACTGGTGGTACGTCAACGGCAAGCTCAAGGAGAAGCAGGAAGAGGTGGCGCAGGCGCAGAAGGACGTCGATGCGCTGCAGGCGGTGATCAAGGAGGTCGAGGACTACAAGAAGAAGAAGAAGAACCTGGGCGACAAGATCGCGGTCATCAACGAGCTGAAGAGCAACCAGCGCGGACCGGTGCGGGTGATGGATTACATCTCGCGCGCCCTGCCGGAGCTGCTGTGGCTGGACCGCCTGAAGATGAATGCCAGCACGATCGAGATCGAGGGGCGGGCGTTCAACCCCAACGCCGTCGCCAACTTCATGGACAACCTCGACAAGGTGCCCGAGTTCAAGGAGCCGGTGCTGAAGGAGACCAGCGCCCAGGGCAACGTCTACAAGTTCTTCATCACCTTCGACTACTCGTTCGCGCCGCCGAAGAAGCCGGCAGAGGCGGGCGGCAAGCCCGGCGCCCCCGGCGCTCCCGGTGCTCCCGGCGCCCTGGGCACCCCCGGCACCCTGGGAACACCGCCGGCGGTCGGCAACGCGCCGGCGCCGGGTGCGGCTGGTTCGCCGCCGGCGGCGAGCGCGACCTCGCGGTAGCCATGGCTGGCAGGCGATAGCGGAAGACCCGGAGACCACCGATGGCGCTCAAGACCGGACTGGAAGGCAAGCCCTGGTATCAAGGCCTGGGGATCGGCTTGGGCCTCGGCGCGGTGCTGTTCGGCTTGGGCTACTGGCAGTACGTGGGGCCGATCAAGGACGAGATCGTGGGGCAGGAAAACCATCTCGAGGAGTTGCAGCACAAGAAGCAGGAAGGGATGATCGCCCAGCAGCAGCTGCCCAAGTTCCGCGAGGAGGTGCACCAGCTGGAGCTGGAGCTCGACAAGCTGCTGCGCATCCTGCCGGCGCGCCGCAACACCCCCGACCTGCTGCGCCGCATCCGTTCGCTCGCCGAGCAGGGCGACTTCAACCTCAAGGATTTCAAGCCGGGCGTGCTCTCGGACAAGGAGTTCTACAGCGAGTGGCCGATCAGCATCGACCTGGACGGCACCTATCACAACCTGGCGCTGCTGTTCGACCGGGTCGGCCGCTTCTCGCGGATCATCAACATCCAGGACCTGACGATCAACGCCATGACGCCGACCAAGGCCAACCCGCACACCATCGCGGCGACCTTCATCGCCAAGACCTTCGTCTACAAGGAGCCCGACCTCAACGCGCCGACGCCGGAGACCACCGCGAAGCCGGCCCATCCCGGGCTGCCGCTGCCGCCGCCCGGCGCGCCGACCGGCCTCGCCCCGAAGCCGTCGGCGGCAGGGGGAGATGGATGAGCAACCGTGCGAGGACCCTCGGGGCGACCACCGCCGCCCTGCTCTGCCTGATCGCGCTCGCCGCCGGCGGCGCCGGCGGACAACAGTCGGGGACGTCCGGCGCCGGCGCCGACAACAAGGCCGCCGGCAAGGCGCCGGCCGGGCAGAAGGGCGCCCCGCCGGCGCGCGCCGGCGGCACCACCGGCGGAACCGCCGCCACGACCCCTGCGACCCCTGCGAACGCCAAGGGCGCGAAGGGCGCCGCGAGCCCGCCTGCCGGCGCGCCGCCCGCCGGCAGCACGCCGGCCGCTCCCGGCGGCGCGCCCGCGATCGGCGCCCCGGCACCCGACATGGGCAACATCGACCAGATCCTCGAAGGCGACGAGGAGGTCCTGTCCGGCAACGCGTTCACCTACGATCCCGGCAATCGCCGCGATCCCTTCAAGTCGCTGCTGATCGCGCCCGACCGCCCCGAGTTCCGCGGCCCCCGGCCGGAGGGCGTTCCCGGCCTGCTGATCGACGAGATCGACCTCAAGGGGATCTTCCGCACGGCGCGCGGCTACGTCGCGCAGGTGAACGCTTCCAACCAGAAGAAGAGCTTCCTGCTGAAGGAAGGCGACCAGCTCTACGACGGCGACGTGGTGAGCATCGGCAAGAACGAGGTGGTCTTCAAGCAGATCGTCCAGGATCCGACCGCCTTGAAACCTTTCCGCGAGGTGGTGAAGAGCTTGAACCCCGGGTAGCGGGGGATCCCGCAAGGGGGAAGCCATGGGAGATGTGGTCATGAGCAGACTTAGCGCCCGACGGCAGCGACGGATCGCCGCCGCGGTCCTGATCCTGGCGGCGGCGATTGGCTGTACGTCGTCCCAGCCGGCCCGCGTGGTCGAGTCCCGGCCCGCGCCGGATCAGGCGCCGGGGTCGGCTCAGCCGGCGCCATCGCCAGGCGCCGACGGCAAGGCAACCGCCGCGGCTCCGGCCGCGACCGAGATCCGCACGCTGGAGCTGAGGGAGGGTGCTCCCGAGGTCTTCGTGGACCTGGAGGCCAGCGCGCCCCTGGTCTGGACCAGCTTCCGCAATGGCGAGGGCAAGGTGGTGGTGGAGCTGCCCAACTCGGTGCCGGCGCCGCGCGTGCAGGACGTCACCCCGGAAGACGGGCTGGTGTCGTCGGTGAAGGTCCAGCGCGAGAGCGATGGCAGCCGCCCGATGACCCGCCTGGTCATCTCCACCCGTCACGAGGTCGAGCACTCGGTGACCGCCGACGGCCTGCACCTGCAAATCCGGCTGCTGCCGCTCGAAACGACCGCTGCCAAGGAACCGGCGAGGGAACCGGCCAAGCCGAAGCTGGCTTTCGAGCCGATGCCTCAGACCGCCCCCACATCACCCACCGCCGCGCCGGCTCCCGCGGCGTCGGCCCCCCCCGCCACCCCCGCCACCACCGCCGGATCCTCGGCGGACGCCGCCGCCCCCCGCGCGCAGGTCGCGCCGGCGGTGCCGGCCGGGATGGGCACGCCCGACCTGCCGGCGGTGGCGCCGGCGCCCAGCGGCGCCGCGGCCAGCCGCCTGGAGGGGATCGAGGTGGTCTCGGCCGACAGCGGCGGCACGGTGGTCAGGATCGCCGGCGACGGCGAGTTCCCGTACTCGACGTTCGTGCTGTCCGATCCCAACCGCTTCGTCATCGATCTGCAGGGAGTCGTCAACCGCAGCCCGCGCTCGACGGTGACGGTTGCGAGCCCGGGAGCCCTGGTGCAGCGGGTGCGGGTCGCCCAGTTCCGGCCCGGCCCCAAGGGCGTGGCGCGCGTGGTGTTCGACCTCCGGCAGAGCGCCGTGCCGCACATCGAGCGCTCGCCGCAGGCCCTGGTGGTGAGCTTCCAGGAGCAGGCCGGCGCCGCGTCGCCGGCCGCCGCTTCCTCGTCCTCGGCCAGCGTCGCGGAGAACCAGCCGCCGCCGGCCGCCCCGACTCCCCCGACTCCCCCGGCTCAGACATCACCGCCGGCGAGCAGCCGCAAGGCCTCGCGACGGTCCCAGGCGCCGGCGCCGACCGCGCAGCAGGAGGCCGCCGCCTCGCCGCCGCCGCCCGGCCCCTCGGGCCCCTCCGGGCCCCCGCCCTCGGACCTGGCGCTGCGCCAGACGCCGCCACCCGCGGCCGCCGGCCAGCCCATGCAGGTCGCCGCGGTCCACCGCCCGGCCGGCATCGAGGTGGAGGACGCGCCGCCGGTGCCGGCGGCCAGGGCCAAGGCCGGCGGCGGCTCGGGCCTGCCGCACGTCAGCCCGGGCGCCAACTCCTTGCAGCAGCCGTCGGCGGACCTCGGCCGCAAGGCGGACTCGACCTCGGAGAAGCTCGGCCGGGACGTCTCCGGCGAGCAGAAGGCGTACACCGGCGAGCCGATCGACCTCAAGGTCACCAACGCCGACGTCACCGAGGTGCTGCGCACCTTCGCCCAGATCAGCGGCCTCAACATCGTGGTCCAGCCCGGAGTCAGCGGCACGGTCACCGCCGAGCTCGAGAACGTGCCCTGGGACCAGGCCTTCGAAGAGGTGCTTAAGATCAACAACCTGGGCTACGAGCGCGAGGGCAACGTCATCCGCATCGCGCCCAACGACGTGCTGCGCCGCGAAGCCCAGGAGCGGCAGCAGCTGGCGCAGGCGCGGGCGCTGGTCATCCCGATGCGCACCGTGATGCGGCGCCTCTCCTACGCCCACGCCCAGGACGTCGCCAACCTGCTGCGCAACGGCACCTCCGGCCTGCTCACCCAGCGCGGCAGCGTCATCGTCGACGACCGCACCAACACCCTGATCATCAAGGAGCTCCCGGATTTCCTGGATGCGGTGCTGGCGGTGGTCTCGAACCTCGACACCCCCGAGCCGCAGGTGATGATCGAGGCGCGGATCATCGAGACCACCAAGGACTTCAGCCGCAGCCTGGGCATTCAATGGGGCTTCAACGCCGTCGCCGACGCCCTGCACGGCAACACCACCGGCCTGACCTTCCCGAACAACGTCAGCGTCGGTCCGCAGGGCGGCACCAGCGCTCCCGCCAACGTCAACCTGCTGACCGGCGGGCAGAACGGCTCGCTCAACATCGCCCTCGGCAACGTGCTGAACACCTTCACCCTCGACTTGCAGTTGCAGGCGGCCGAGCACGAGGGCCTGCTGAACATCCTGTCGGCGCCGAAGGTGGCGACGCTCAACAACCAGCAGGCCTCCATCCAGAGCGGTATCCAGCTGCCCATCCAGACCATCGCCAACAACACCGTGACCACCCAGTTCATCAACGCCACGCTGCGCCTGGAGGTCACGCCGCAGGTTACCGCGGAAGGCACGATCATCATGGACATCAACATCTCGGACAAGTCGCCGGTCACCAGCTTGATCATCGCCGGCGCCACCAACTCGCCGATCCAGACCAAGGACGCGAGGACGCGGCTGGTGGTCCGGGACGGCGGCACCGCGGTCATCGGCGGCATCTACAAGGTGACCACCAACATCAGCGAGGACCGGGTCCCCGGCCTGGCCAACCTGCCGATCGTCGGCCACCTGTTCAAGAACAAGTCGCGAGACGAGAACAACGACGAGCTGCTCATCTTCATCACGCCGCGGGTGATCAAAATCTGAGCCCGGCGGGGAGCACGATATGAGACCCGTGGAAACCGTGAGGACCCTCCAAGCCATGAACCCTTTCCAAGCCCATCGCCGGGCCAGGCAGATCCTGGGTCTCGTCGTCCTCGCCGCGGTCTGCCTGCTGGCCGGCAACTGCCGGTCGCGCACCGACAAGACCGCCGGGCCGGTGGTGATCACCTTCGGCACCATCAGCGACTTCCCGGTGTCGCCGATCTCGGTCACCGCGTCGGAAGGCGTGGGGGTGATCGTCGGGACCTTCACCCTGCAGAGCGTGCTGAAGGACCCCACCGCCACCACCACGTCGAGCCTCGAGGACGTGGAGATCACCTCCTATCAGGTGATCTACAAGCGCCTGGACACCGGCACGCGGGTGCCGCCGCCGCTGGTGGCGGGCCTGGCTCTCGAGGTGCCGGTCAACAGCACCGGCATCATCAACAACCTGCCGATCGTGCGCCAGGACCAGCTGCTGAGCCCGCCGCTCTCCGACCTGGCGAACTTCGGCCGTGACACCGAGACCGGCACCGCCATCATCGTCCTCAACGCTCAGGTCACCTTCTTCGGGCAGACTCTTTCCGGCGACGCGGTGCAGTCGGGCACGGCCAACTTCACGCTAGAGTTCGTTCATTGACGCGATCGAGGAGCCAGGGTATGAAACCGTTCCGGCATCACCACCGCATTCTGACCGCCACCCTGGCGGCCGCGCTCGCGCTCGCCGCCGCCTGCGGGACTCATTCGCCCACCGAGCCCACGTCGCAGCCGATCAGCCCGAAGGTGCCGCCGCCGGTGCCGACGTTCGTCGTCACCGTCACCGCCAGCCCCAACCACCTGACGATCGGCAGCAGCACCAACAGCAAGATCAACGTCAGGGTGGTCAACGCTCAGGACGGCACGCCGCCGCCGGACAGCACCGTGGTGGTGTTGACCTCGACGCTCGGCGAGTTCAACAGCATCGGCAGCGGCTTGCTGACCGTGAACCTGCAGACGGTCCACGGCAGCGCGCAGGCGGTGCTGTTCCCGGGCGCCAGCGCCGGCACCGCCGCGCTGGTCGCCACCCTCTCCGGCGCGGCGCCCTGCACGGGCTGCGCCGGCTCGGGGGCCACCAACGTGGTGATCGGCAGCGCCGGCACCTTCTTCCTGAGCGGCATATCGCCCAACACCGGCGACCCCGCCGGCGGCGCCCTGGTCACCATCACCGGGGGCGGCTTCGTGGCGCCGGTCTCGGTGACCTTCGGCAGCAGCAGCGCCAACGTGAAGTCGGTCTCGCCGAGCGCCATGCAGGTGATCGTCCCACCGTCGGCGACGCCGGTGCCGGTCGGCTCGACGCTACAGGTGAGCGTGACGGTGAACAACAACCTCGGCGGCACGCTGGCCGGGAGCGCGACGCTCGCCAACGCCTTCACCTACGTGCCGGGCGGCGGCGGCATCCAGCAGCCGCAGATCTTCTCGGTCTCGCCGGCCTCCGGCACCAACTCCGGCGGCACCCAGGTCACCATCCTGGGCCAGAACTTCGTGTCGCCGGTGCAGGTCTTCTTCGGCTCGGGCGCCAGCGCCACCAGCTTCAACGGCATCGAGGCCACCATCCAGTCGGTGACCGCCAGCCAGATCATCGTCGTCACGCCGCCGGCCCAGGGCTTCGGCCAGAACAACACCAACCAGCTGGTGAGCATCCTGGTCAAGAACGTCGGCTCCGGCTTCTCCACCATCGACACGGCGGCCTTCACCTACGGCTCGAAGGTGCTGGTCACCTCGGCGGGCCCGACGACCACGGTGTTCAACCAGCAGGTCAAGGTGACGATCTTCGGCCAGGGCTTCCAGGACCCGGTGGCCGTGTCGCTCGCCGGCATCGCCGCGCAGGTGCTGTCGACCAGCGGCACCGAGATCCAGGTGCTCTCCGGCATCCCGGCGATCAGCACCTGCGCCAACGTCGCCGGCCCGGTGATGGTCACCAACATCAACAACGGCGACAGCAACAGCGGCCCGACCTTCACCTACCTGGTGACCAAGCCGGCCATCTTCAACGTCAGCCCTCCCACCGGCAATCAGAACGGTGGCACCAAGCTGACCATCGGCGGCATCTTCATCGATCCCGGCCAGACGCAAGTCCAGATCGGCCAGCAGGCGGCCTTCGCGACCCCGGGCCTCACCTCGACGGTCAACGACCTGTTCGTCACCACGCCGCCGTTCTCCGGCACCTTCCCGACCCAGCCCTGCACCTCGGGCGGCCTCACCGGCACGATGAACGTCGGGCAGGTCGAGAGCGTCACGGTGACCGACGCCATCACCTCCTGCACCACCACGCTGGCCGGCGCCTTCACCTTCGAGCCCACCGACACGAGCTGCCAGGTGACGGTGGCGCCGCCCACGGCGTCGTTCGTCTTCTCCATCCCGAAGGGTAGCTTCACGGTCACCTTCACCGATACGTCGTCGGGCAACCCGACGGGTTGGAGCTGGGAGTTCGGCGACGGCGGGACGAGCGCGCAGCAGAACCCGACGCACACCTACGCCGTCGCCGGCACCTACACCGTGGTGCTGAGGGCCTCCAATTCCGGCGGCACCGGCGCCCCGACCACCCAGCAGGTGACGGTGCCGGGCTCGTAACCGACGCCTGCCGCAAGCGCGCATCACGGGGGCGGCTGCCTGGACGGGCGGCCGCCCCCGTTCGTATACTCCGGTTACCATGAACGGCCGCCTCGCCAAGACCCTCTCGTCCCTCCTCGCTCCCGGCACCCCTGGCACCATTGCGGCCCTGGGAAGGCGCGCGCTGCCGGCGCTCATGGCTCTCCTGGCACTGCTGGCTCCCGCCGCCCTGCTGCTGACGCCGCTGGCGATCGCCGCCGGCTGCGGCAAGGCGAGCCCGACGGCGCCGACCGGCTCGACGCTCACCCTCAACATCAATCCCACGACCGTCGTCTCGGCCAGGGGCACGGCGCTGGCGACCGCCACGCTGATCCGCCCCAACGGCACCCCGGACCCCGGCGCCCAGGTCACCTTCAACACCACGCTGGGCACCTTCAGCCCCACCGTCGTGGCCACCAAGAACAACGGCACCGCCACCTCGACGCTGACCGGCAGCGGCCTCGCCGGCACCGCCAAGGTGACCGCTTTCTCGGGCGCGGTGATGTCGACCGAGGTGGACGTGATGCTCGGCAGCCTGGGCGCCTCGATCACGTTGCAGGCCAGCCCGGCGACGCTGTCCGCCTCGCTGCCGCCCGGCGGTGCCAAGATCAACCTGGTCGCCGTGGTCCGCGACGCCACCGGCCTGCCGGAGCCCGGCGAAGAGGTCAACTTCACGACCACCGTGGGGACGCTGCGGTCCGGCGGCGGGCTGGTTCCGACCGATGCCACCGGCAAGGCGACCGACGTCCTGACGGTCAAGCCCACCGACATCAGCACCCAGACCACGATCGTGGTGGGCGCCGACACCGCCAACGGGTCGGGCGCCATCCAGAACGCCATGTTCACCATCAACATCCTGACCGTTTCCGCGGCCACGATCGTGGTCTCCGGCAATCCGACGACGTTGCCGGCGAGCGGCGGCAACGTGAACCTGTCCGCCCTGGTGCGCGACGCGATCGGCAACCCGGTGGCCAACGTCGGCGTCTCCTTCTCGACCACCATCGGCACCTTCAAGTCGAGCGGTACCTCCCAGGGGGCCATCCAGACCACGGGCACCGACGGCACCGTGACCGACACCCTGGTGGTGCAGCCGCAAACGGCGGCGACGTCAGGGGCGGTGACGGCCAGCGCACCCGGCGCCGGCGGCAGCCTGATCAGCAGCACCCCGCTCACCATCACGGTCCTCGCTCCCACCGGCAGGGCCCCGCGCTGACGGGACGGCCCGCGCGGCGGCGGGCCGGGCGGCCGCGACGTAACTCGCGGTCGCCATTGAGAGAAGGGGCCGGAGGACGGCCCCTTGCCTGCTATAATGCGCGCACTTTGGCCGTCGCTCAGGATGCACCCCGCCCCTGGCTCGAGCTCCGGCACCCGGAAAGCGCGCCCGCATGACCGACGGCTTCCCGGACCGCATCACGCAGCTGCGCGCGCGCTGGCAGGCCGATCCCTCGTCGCGGGTGTTCCTGCAGCTCGCCGAGGAGTACCGCCACAGCGGCCGCGTCCAGGACGCCCTGGCGGTGCTGGAGAGCGGCCTCAAGGAGCACCCCGGCTACCTCTCGGCGCTGGTGGCCCAGGGACGCTGCCTGCTCGAGCTGGGCGACGCCGGCAAGGCGCGCGGCGTGCTCGAGCGGGTCGTGCAGCAGGACGCGACGCAGATGGTGGCCAGCAAGCTGCTGGTCCGGGCCTACATCGAGACCAACGATCCCGAGCACGCCAGGCAGCGGCTGGATCTGTACCGCCTGCTCAACGACAGCGACCCGGAGATCGACGAGCTGCACCGGCGGGTCGTGGCGATGAGCCGTCCTCCCCAGGCACCGGATGGGCCGCGCCCGGAGGAGCCGGCAGAGAGGCCGCGCATGGATTCGACCGAGACGCCAGCGGCGGAGGTGTTCGATCTCGGACCGGCGAAGCCGGGCCACTCCCTGGCTGCCGAGGAGGACCTCTTCGGTCTCGGCAACCTGCCGGCGACGCTGCCCGAGGCGCCTGCTGGCGCGGCGGCGGCGCCCGCACCGGCCGATGCGGAGCTGCCCGCACCGGCCGCTGAGGTGCCGCCCGCACCGCCCGATGCGGCGCCGGCGCCCGCTGCCGTGGCGGCGACGGAACCGACCGCCACGGCGCCGCCCGCACCGGCCGCCGAGCTGCTGATTGCGGCGGGAGCAGCGAGAGGTGGAGCGGCAGGCTTCGCCAGCGCCACAAGCGCCGCCGGCACCCCCGAGATCCCCGGCACTCCCGAGATCGCTGGCACTCCCGTGGCCGCCGCCACGCCGAGAACCCACGGCTTCGCGTCTTATGGGGGGAAAAACGGGAGCGACCCCTTCCCGGATCCGACGCCGGAGGAGAGCCGCCGGCGGTACCTGGCGGGATTTGCCGCCGAGGGGATCTTCTCGTTCCCGGGGGGCGCGGGAGAGGAGGAGCCCGGGCCAGGGGCCGACTTCGCCGCCGCCGAACCTGGGGCCGAGCCCGGGGCCGCACTCGCCGCCATGGCCAGCCCGGTCGAAGCGCCGTCGGAATCGCCGGCACCGCCGGCCGCGGCCGGATCGAGAGCGACGCTGACCCTGGGCGAGCTGTACCTGCGGCAGGGGCACTTCGAGGAGGCGGAGCGGATCTTCGGCGAGGTCGCGCAGCGCGACCCCGGCAACGCCGCCGCCCGCGATGCGCTGGCCGAGATCGCGCGGCGGGCGCAGCCGGCTCGGGCCGAGCGGCCCCCCGTAACCGGCCAGCCGCCGGCGCCGGCTCTCGTCGAGGCGGCGGCCGCCACGGCAGGGCAAGCTACGCCAGGTCAGGGCGAGCCGGTGGCGGCAGCGATCCAGCCAGCGGCAGTGGATCAGGCTGGATCGTTGGCGGCGGCGACCCTGCCGGCGACTGTGGATCAGGCTGGATCGTTGGCGGCGGCGACGCAGCCGGCGCCCGGTCAGGCCGAAGTGGCGGCTGCCGCCGCCGCGACCGCGGCAGTGGCGGCGGCGGCGTTCCCGCTGCTCTCGTCAGCCGCGGCCCGGACGCCGGCCGCCGGTGGCGAGCCCGAGCCGGCGGTTCGACCCGAGGCACCGGTCATGGCCAGCGCGCCGTCCGCATCAGCCCAGGCCGCGCCGGCTGCCACGGCGGCCCGGCAGGCGTCGTCATCTCCAGTCGAGTCGGAGGCCACGGCTGCCCGACCGGCGGCGTCGGCCGCGAGTGCGGCAGCCGCGGCGGTGGCCCAGCCGGCACCGGCTCAGCCCATGCCGGCAGTGGCGGCGTCCCAGCCGGCCGCGGCGGCTGCGAGTGCGGCGGCCGCGGCGGCGGGCCGGTCGGCCGGCGAGCCCGCCTCCGGCAGCCGGCCCCGACCGCTCGACGCCAGCCAGCTCGTCGCCGGCATGGCCGACCCGCAGGCGGCGCCGACCGCGCGCAAGGCGTACCTCTTGCAAAGCTACCTGACGCGACTGCGGCAGCCTAGGAGCCCCCATGTTCCTTGAAGAGCTGGGCCGGATCAGCGACCGCATCGGCGGGGTCATCGCCCTGTCGCTGGTGGCCAGGGACGGTATCCCGGTCGAATCGGTCAGCTCCGACCCCGACCTGGACCTCGAAGTGCTGGCCGCGGAGCTGATCTCGCAGGCACGCTCGATCACCGACAACCACCGCGACCTCGCCGTGGGCGACGTGCAGCAGCTCTCGGTGCTGACCGACCGCCTGACGCTGATCGTCAGCGCGGTGGCCCCCGAGTACTACCTGCTGCTGGTGCTGGGGCCCGAGGGCAACTACGGCCGCGCGCGCTTCGAGCTGCGGCGGGCACGGCTGGCGCTGGAACACGACCTGTCCTGAAGCGAAAGGGGAGGCCTTGCTGACATTCGAGCAGATGAAGGAGCTGGTCGAGCTCGTGGCCCGCCACCGGCTGCGCGGCATCGAGGTGGAACGCGCCGGCTTCCGCTTCAAGGTCGACGGCTTCCAGGAGCCCACCCTGCAACCGGCCGGCGCGCCGCCGGCGCTGCCGTCGCATCCCGGCTTGCCGGGATCGCCGGCCCAGGCCTCGGCCGCCAGCCGCTCGCCGCTGGCCGGGCTCGACGGCCTGCCGCGGGAGACGGGCGCACCGCCCGCCCTGGCGCCGGCGGCAGCGCCGCCGCCCGGCCTGCCGGTGCATGCCGGCGAGCTCGGCGCACCGGGGGCGGCGGGCAGGGCGGCAGCGGCGGGCGGGCCGGCCGCGCACGTCCTGGCCTCGCCCATCGTCGGCACCTTCTACCGCGCCTCGTCGCCGGAGGCGCCGCCGTTCACCGAGATCGGGGCGCGCGTCCGCAAGGGCCAGGTGCTGTGCATCATCGAGGCGATGAAGCTGATGAACGAGATCGAGTGCGACGTCGACGGCACGATCGTCGAGATCTATCCCCAAAACGCCCAGGCGGTCGAGTTCGGAGAGCCGCTGTTCGCCATCCAGACCTGACCCGCCGCCCGCCACCCCACCCCCCTCCCAGACCGCACCCGGCGTCCCGGCATGTTCAAGAAGATCCTCATCGCCAACCGCGGCGAGATCGCGCTGCGGATCATCCAGGCGTGCCGGGAGCTGGGCGTCCAGACGGTCGCCGTCTACTCGACCGCCGACCGCGACAGCCTCCACCTGACCTACGCCGACGAGGACGTGTGCATCGGCCCGCCACCCTCGGCGGCCAGCTACCTCAACATCTCGAGCATCATCTCGGCGGCCGAGATCACCGGCGCCGACGCCGTGCACCCCGGCTACGGCTTCCTCGCCGAGAACGCCCGCTTCGCCGAGGTGCTCGAGGAATGCAAGCTGGCCTGGATCGGTCCGCGCCCGGAGGTGATCCGCACCATGGGCGACAAGGCGGCGGCCCGCCAGGCGGCGACCGCCGCCGGCGTGCCGGTGCTGCCCGGCAGCCGCGAGGCGCTCACCGGCCCCGAGGAGGCGCGCGAGCTGGCGGCCGCCGTCGGTTACCCGGTCATCCTCAAGGCGGCGGCCGGCGGCGGCGGCCGCGGCATGCGCATCGTCGCCAGCGCGGACGAGGTGGAGGGCCAGCTCGCGACCGCCGGCGAGGAGGCGCTGAAGGCGTTCGGCGACGGCCGGATCTATCTCGAGAAGTACCTGGTGCAGCCGCGGCACGTCGAGTTCCAGGTCTTCGGCGACCTGCACGGCAAGGTGATCCATCTCGGCGAGCGCGAGTGCTCGATCCAGCGCCGCCATCAGAAGCTGATCGAGGAGGCGCCGTCGCCGGCGCTGACCGCCGAGCTGCGCGAGGCGATGGGCGCCGCGGCGGTGCGCCTCTGCCAGGCGGTGGGCTACGCGAACGCCGGCACCATCGAGTTCCTGCTCGACGCCGACGGCTCGTTCTATTTCATGGAGATGAACACCCGCATCCAGGTCGAGCATCCGGTGACCGAGATGGTGACCGGCATCGACCTGGTCAAGCTGCAGATCCAGGTGGCGGCCGGCCAGCCGCTGAACCTGGCCAGCGGCCTGGCGCCGCGCGGCCACGCCATCGAGTGCCGCATCAACGCCGAGCACCCGGAGACCTTCGTGCCCAGCCCCGGGAAGCTGCGGACGTTCCACCCGCCCGGCGGGCCCGGCACCCGCGTCGACACCCACGCCTACGAGGATTACGTCGTCCCGCCGTACTACGACTCGCTGGTGGCCAAGCTGATCGTCCACGATCGCACCCGCGCCGAAGCCATCGCCCGCATGTCGCGGGCGCTCGACTTCTTCGTGGTGGAAGGCATCCACACCTCCATCCCGCTGCACAAGCGGATCCTGCGCGACCGGGAGTTCATGGCCGGCAGGATGTCGACCCGCTTCATGGAGGAATTCGTGAAGCGGCAAGCGCCTGCCGGATGAGCGCCCGCACCCGCCCGGAGCCGGGTCCGATCTACGCCATCGCCGACGCCGACGCCCTGGCGCCGCTGCCGGTGGCCGGCGCGGTGGCGGCGATGGCCGCCGCCGGCGTGCGCGCCATCCAGCTGCGGGCCAAGCGCTGGAGCGGGCGGCAATGGTACGCGGGGGTCGAGGCCTGCTGCCGCGCCCTGGCCGGCAGCGGCGCCGTGCTCTGGCTGGACGATCGCGCCGATCTCGCCGCGCTGTTCGCGGGGGACGGGGTGCGCGGCCTGCACCTCGGGCAATCCGACCTGCCGGCGGCGGCGGCGCGGCAGGTGATCGGGGAGTCGCCGTGGATCGGCCGCTCGACGCACGACGAGCGGCAGCTGGTCGCCGCGGACGCCGACCCGGAGGTGGACCTGATCGCGGTCGGACCGGTCTTTGCCACCACCGGCAAGACCGGGCGCGGGCCGCTCGGCGGGCCGGCGGGTCCGGCGATCGGGATCGAATTCATTCGCTGGGCGCGCGCCCGGACCGCCAAGCCGCTGGTGGCGATCGGCGGCATCGACGCCGCGCGGGTCGGGCCGGTGCTGGCCGCCGGCGCCGACGCGGCGGTGGCTCTGGGCGCCGTCTGCCGCGGCGACGTGCTGGCCAACTGCCGGCGGCTGCTCGCCGCGGCGGCCCGCTGAGCCGAGACGCGGCGGCCGGATGCGGATCTTCCTGACCGGTTTCATGGGCGCCGGCAAGACGACGGTGGGCGGCCGGCTGGCGGCGCTGCTCGAGCTGCCGTTCGCCGACCTGGACCGGGAGATCGAGCAACGCGCGGGGGCCACGGTGCGGGAGATCGTCGAGCGCCAGGGGGAGCCGTGGTTCCGGCGGCTCGAGCTGGAGGCGCTACAGTCCATGCTGGAAATCGGTGATACGGTGATAGCCACCGGCGGCGGCACGTTGACCTCGGAGTTGGGCGCCCGGTTGATCCGGGAGGGCGGGCTGTCGGTCTGGCTCAACCCGTCGTTCGCCACCATCGTCGAGCGAATCGGCGTCCTGGGCAAGGCCGACCGGCCGCTGTTCCGCGAGGAGGCGCAGGTGCTGGCGCTGTATCGCGAGCGGCTGCCGGCCTACCGCCGGTCGGACCTGACGGTCGACGTCGGCCCGGACGAGGCGCCGGAGGAGGTCGCGGCACGGATCGCCATGCTGCTGCGGGAGCGACGGTGCGCTATCTGATCCTTTCCGACATGCACGCCAACTGGGACGCCTTCGAGGTGGTCCTGCGGCGGGCGCGGCGCAAGCGGTTCGACGCCATCCTGGTGCTCGGCGACCTGGTCGGCTACGGCGCCGCGCCGAACCAGGTGGTGGAAGCGGTGCGCCGGATGGCGCCGCGGCTGTACGTGGTGCGCGGCAACCACGACAAGGTGGCCGCCGGTCTGGATCCGGGGACGAACTTCAACCAGACGGCGCTGGCCGCCGCGCAATGGACCGCCGAGCGGCTGACCAGCGCCAACCTGCGCTATGTGCGGGACCTGCCGGAAGGACCGCTCGAGGTCGCGCAGGGGCTGGCGATCTGCCACGGCTCGCCGCTCGACGAGGACACTTACGTGTTCTCGGACATCGACGCCTTCGAGATCTTCTCGTCCTTCACCATGCCGGTGACGTTTTTCGGCCACACGCATATCCCGTCGGTGTTCTCGCTGGAGGGGAGGCGGCTGGGGGTGACGGCGCTGCGCGGCGGCGGCGGCGCCATCGTGCTGCACCCGGAAGGCCGCTACCTGATCAATCCCGGATCGATCGGCCAGCCGCGCGACCGCGATCCGCGCGCCTCGTTCATGACCTACGACAGCCGGCGGCGGGTCGTCCGCTGGTACCGCATCCCCTATCCCATCCCCGCCGCCCAGCGGCGCATCGTCAGGGCCGGCCTCCCGCACCCGCTGGCCGACCGGCTGGCGGTGGGCGCGTAGCGGCAAGCCCCTGGACAAGCCCCTGGACCTCGCCCCGCCCCGCCCAGCCCGGGCCAGCCCAGCCCGGGCCGTAACCGGCCGGCCCAAAGCGCCGTCTGAGAAGTTGGCGGGCGAGGCTCGGCCGCAGCGTGCCGGCAGGCGCACCGCGACCTGCGGCCTTGGTGGGGGGTTTTCAGGTGCAGCTGACCTTTTTCCTGGACGACGGCGAGATCGAGGCGCTGCGCGGCCTGGACCCTGATCGCGACTGGCGGGAGTTGCAGCGCGGCGAGCGGGCCTGGGTGCTGCAGAGCTACCTCCGGCTGCAGCGGGCCGGCTACCCGGTCCGGCTGGCCTCCCGGCTGCCCGAATCCGGCGTCGTGGTGTTCCACGCCAAGCAGCGCCGGGAGTTGCAGCGGGAGCGCCGCGAATGCCGCG
>DATGHG010000226.1:0-2914 GCA_035308185.1 Thermoanaerobaculia bacterium
GCCTGGGTGCGCCCGCTGCTGGCCGGAGACGGCCTCGCCGCCTTCGCCGGCCTGCCGCTGGAAGCCACTCCCGACCCGGCGAAGGTGGCCCCGGCGGTCACCGGCAACATGAGCCGCTATTACGCCGAGGTCATCGCCGAAGGCGTCGCGCGCGGCCAGGCGGTCGAGCAGGTCTCGCTCGCCGCCGCCGCGAAAGGGAAGTAGCGCCCCGGGGCCAGAACCTGCTCGACATCCCGGCGTGGCGGCGGCGGGCGTGACCCCTCAGCTGCAGGGCAAGGCCCGAGTGTCCTGGACTACTCGACCAACACGCTGCCGCAGTCGACTTCCGCCCGCGATTGCGAGATGACGATGTCGCCGCTCAGCACGCCGATCAGGCTGAGCACGGAGTTGGTGAGAGAGACGTGCACCGCGTTGACGGTGAGTGACGCCTGGCTCGAGCCGTCGCCGCCGGCGATCTGTTCGTTGAGGATCACACGCACCCCGAGCAGGTTGAGCAGCTCGGTGTTGGGCGCCGGGTTCGGGGGAACGGTCAGGCCGAAGGCCGCGAGGCCGCTCACCTGGGCACTCAGGAGTTGGGTGGTGCCGGTCGTGGCGAGGCCCGAGCCACAGCTACCGCTGACGCTCGCGTCGGAGGAGATCACACTGGCGTTGAGGCCGAGCAGGCTGGCCAGCTGGAGGGCCGGGTTGGCGACCTCGGCGTGACCATGGGCCTGGTCGGCGGCCGGGACGCTGGAGTCCGCCGCGACGTTGAGGATGCCGGTCTGGAGGACGGTGCCCAGGCCCGCGGCCTGAACCTTGACACTGGCCAGGCTGGTCTGCTGGTCATAGCTCGGCGCCGCGGCGCCGGCGACCACCGGGAGCGGGCCGCTCACGATCGTCACGCCGCCGCCGAGGAGCGGCACCAGGCTGAGGTTGATCGATTCGCCGTAGGCGCTGCTCGACCCGGTGGTGGCGGCAAACGCGGGCAGGGCAGCCAGCGTGCCCAGGCACCAAGCGAACGCGAACCCCAAGGTTGCAAGGGACTTCGAGCGGGTGAACCTGCTTCGTGCGGTCATGACGCCTCCTTTTGCGTATCGTTCATCGATCGCGAAGATCCCCAGCGCTGCCACGGCGCTTCAGGCCGTGCCGCCGGCGCATGGGTCACTGCCTCGGCGCCAATACGTGCCTTCGCATTTTCCAATGTCAGACTATACACTAAGATCTGTAAAACTGTGCGGCTAGAAGGCTAGAAGCGACCGTCCGGTGCGGGGGGCCTCAGGACCTGCGATCGGCAGCGCTGTCGATCGCGGCGCGCGACGCTCTCAGGCCGGGACCGAGGCACGCCGCCAGCGCGACGAAGAGCAGGGCCAAAGGCACGATCGTGAAGGTCGCCGGATCGGTGGCGCCGAGGCCGAAGAGCATGCTCGAAAGCGTCCTGGTGATCGCGAACGCCGCACCGAGCCCGACCGCGATCCCGACGAGCGCCGGCTGCATGCCTTGCCGCAGGACGAGCAGCAGGAGATCGTTGCGGCCGGCGCCGAGCGCCGAGCGGATCGCCAGCTCGCGCGTGCGCCGGCTGGCCGAGTAGGAGAGCATGGCGTAGATGCCGGTCGCCGAGAGCAGCAGCGCCGCCGCGGCAAACACCGCGAGCACCACCAGGTGGAACCGCCGCGGCGCCACGGCCGCGGCGATCGACTGCTCGATCGACCGCGGCTCCGAGATCGGCACCGCGGGATCGGCGCCGCGCAGCGCCCGCCGGAGCTCCTCCTGTCGCGCGCCGCTGTCGATGCGGCCCCGCACCACCCAGCACATGTTCGCCGTCGCCAGCGACATGACGTCCGGGTGCAGCTGGTCATAGGGCAGGTAGACGTCCATCGTCGGCTCGCCGTCGAGGCTCAGCTGGCGCACGTCGCCGACGACGCCGACGATTTCCAGCGGCCGCGGTCCGCCGTTGTTGTCGTCGACCAGCAGCCGCGCGCCGATCGGCTCGCCGTCGCCAAGGTACTGGTGCGCCAGCGCCTGGTTGACGAGCACGACCGGCCGCGCCGTCTCGTTGTCGCGCGCGCTGAAACCGCGGCCGCGAATGACCGGGATGCGCATGGCGCGCAGGTAGCCTGGGGTCACGATGCGGTAGTGCGCCGTCGGGACGCGATCACGGTCGGTGGCGCGCCCGGCGACGGTGAAGTCGATGCGGGCGTCCTGGCCGCTCAGCGGCAGCAACGATACGGCGCCTGCCGATTCCACCGCTCCGAGCGAGAGCACGCCGGCCAGGGCGCGCCGCTGATAAGCCAGCAGGCTGCGCCGCGCGGCGTATCGCGCCGGCGGCAGCGCGACTCTCGCCGCGACCGCGCCCGGCGCCTCGAATCCGAGCCTGACGGCCTGCAGATTCGCAAAGCTCCTGGCGAGCAGGCCGACGGCGATCGACAGCACGACGGCGATGGCGACCTCGGTGGCGACCAGCCCGTGCCGGGCGCGCCGCCCACGCGGTCCGTCCGAGGCGCCGCGGGCGCCCTCCTTCAGCGCCTGGTTGAGATCCGACCGGGAAGCGACGAACGCCGGGATCAGGCTGAAGGAGATGCCGGCGACGAGGGTCGCCGCCAGGGTGAACAGCAGCACGGTGGGGTCGACCGCGATCTCCTGCATCCGCGGCAGGTCGGGCGGCGCGAGGGCCAGCAGCGCGCGGACGCCGACCGTCGCGGCGCCGGCGCCGCCGATGCCGCCGACGACGGCCAGGACCATGCTCTCGGTCAGCAGCTGGCGGGCCAGCCGCCCGCGGGTCGCGCCCAGCGCCAGCCGCGTGGCGATGGCGGTCGCCCGCGCCGCGCCGCGAGCCAGCGTCAGGTTCGCGAGATTGGCGCAGGCGATCACCAGCAGGCCCGCCACCGCCGCCGCCAGCGCCAGCAGCGCGGCGCGATAGCCGCCGACGATCTCGTCG
>DATGHG010000227.1:0-15297 GCA_035308185.1 Thermoanaerobaculia bacterium
GGTCCCCACCACCCGCCGGCAACCCAAGGGATGCAACGACAACCGGAGAGGCACCGGAGGGCCCAAGCCGGACGGGGCCGAGGGCCGACTCAAACGGGCGAGGCATGCAGCCTCGAACTCGGCAACGTACCCACCGCGAGCCCTTTGGTCGCGGTCCTCGGATCCGGCCGGCCCCGGCCCGGGCCGCAAGCACAGAGCCCGCGCCGATCCCTCTCGCCTCAGGCCTCGCCGCCATCAGCCTCCACCGCCACCCCTTCGAGGCGCAGCGCCGGCGCGGTCGCCCAGACCGGCAGCTTCTGCCCGCCCTTGGCGCACCACCCGGCTCCCGCCGCCAGCGTCTGCTTGCCGGCGGCGACGGCGCGGCCCAGCAAGTCCGCCACCTGGCCGCGCAGCACACAGGCCCCCACCGGCTCGGCGAGGGCGCCGCGCCGGATGCGGCGACCGTGGCGCAACCGGAGCGTGAGCTCGCCGGTGAGCGGATCGAGCCCACCGCGGCTCGCCGCCGGCAGGTAGAGCCCGCCGTTGGCCTGCGCCAGCAGGTCGCCGTCCGAGCTGTCGCCGGCCAGCAGCTCGAGATGCGTCGAGCGCGGGCCGGGCGGCAGGTGGCGGCTGCCCCGGCGGCCGGCGCCCGGCAGCAGCGCCGGCGAGAGCCGCGACCAGGCCGTGTCGGCCAGCGGCTGCTCGACCGCTCCGCGCCGCAGCAACCAGCGACGGCTGACCGGCATCCCCTCGTCGTCCGCCGTTCGCCGCACCTCGGGCGGGGCCGCCGCCGGATCGTCCAGCACGTCGAGGCACGGCGCCCCCAACGCCAATCCGATCGCCGCTTCCGGCCGGCCGCCGCAGGCCAGGGTGTCGGCCTCCAGCGCGTGGGCCACCGCCTCGTGCAGCAGCACCGCCACCGCCGCCGGTCCCAGCACCGCGATCCCGAGCAACGCTGCCGGCGGCGCCGCATGGCGGGCGCGGAAGAGCGCCACCGCCGCCCCGCCGACCTCCTCGGCGGCGGCGGCGTCGAGCCGCGGCAGGAGGGCGCCGCACCGTCCCCAGGGCGACTCGACCGCACAGCTGTAGAAACTCTCGCTCTGCGCCGGCGCGACCAGGCGCGGCCCCACCACCTGCAGCCAGCGCCGGTGCCGCCGCAGCGTCAGGCGCACCGGAAAGCCGGCGTGGTGCGCCCGCACGGTGCGCGCCACCGCCTGCGAGAAATCGCGCAGCTCGTGGGCGAGGCCGGAGCGCCCGGGATCGGCGGTGAAGGTCTCGGCGGGCGGCGCGGCGCACAGCCGCGGCTCCGGGTAGCCCACCGAGGGCAGGGCGCGCGCCACCTGGCGCAGGGCCTCGGCGAACTGCCGCTCGTCGAGGCCGTCGCGGCTCGCCAACCAGGTGCGCCCACCGCGCAGCAGGCGCACGGCGAAGCCTTCCTCCCGCCACTGCCGCAGGCCCGGAGAGTCGTCCTCGGGCGCCAGCTCCACCTCGTCGCGGCGCTCGAAGTAGGCGTCGACCACGTCCTCCGGCTGCTCGGCGATCTGCGCCAGCGCGCGAGCGACCGCGGCGGTGTCGAGCTCGAGCTCCAATCCTGGCACGCTGGCGATTGTGGCACAGGCGTGGG
Source organism: Thermoanaerobaculia bacterium (assembly GCA_035308185.1). Taxonomy (GTDB): domain Bacteria; phylum Acidobacteriota; class Thermoanaerobaculia; order Multivoradales; family UBA5704; genus JASLEW01. Next base: position 1,604 of record DATGHG010000227.1, read on the forward strand.
ATAAGATCCGCCGCAAATGAAAGGGCGCCAATGAGCGGATCGCGGCACCGCGGCGACCGCCGCGAGCAGCTGCAGGAACGTCTGGCCGCCGCGGCGCGCGGCGGCGGCGCCGAGCGCATCGCGCGCCAGCATGGCGCCGGCAAGCTCACCGCCCGCGAGCGCGTCGAGCTGCTGCTCGACGCCGGCTCGTTCGTCGAGGTGGACGCGCTGGTCACCCACCGCTGCCGTGATTTCGGCATGGACAGCCAGCAGGTGCCGGGCGACGGCGTGGTCTGCGGCTACGGCACCGTCGACGGCCGGCTGGTGTACGTGTTCGCGCAGGACTTCACCGTTTTCGGCGGCTCGCTCTCCGAGACCAACGCGCGCAAGATCTGCAAGGTGATGGACCTGGCGGTCGACAACGGCGCGCCGCTGATCGGGCTCAACGATTCCGGCGGCGCGCGCATCCAGGAAGGGGTCGCCTCCCTGGGCGGCTACGCCGACATCTTCCTGCGCAACACCCTCGCCTCGGGCGTCGTGCCGCAGCTGTCGGCGGTCATGGGCCCCTGCGCCGGCGGCGCCGTCTACTCGCCGGCGATCACCGATTTCGTTTTCATGGTGGAAGGCACGAGCTACATGTTCGTCACCGGCCCCGACGTCATCAGGACGGTGACCCACGAGGAGGTCAGCAAGGAGGACCTGGGCGGCGCGCTCACCCACGCCGTCAAGAGCGGCGTCTGCCATTTCACCGTGCCCAACGACGCCGCCTGCCTGGCGGGCCTGCGCGAGCTGCTGTCGTACCTCCCCAGCAACAACCTCGACGATCCGCCGCCCGGGCGCAGCGAGGACGATCCGGACCGCGAGTCCGCGGCGCTCGACGAGCTGGTGCCGGCCGATCCCAACCGCCCCTACGACATCAAGCAGCTGATCGCGCAGGTGGTCGACGACGGCGCCTTTCTCGAAGTGCACGCCCAGTACGCCCGCAACCTGGTGGTCGGCTTCGCCCGCTTCGCCAACCGCAGCGTCGGCATCGTCGCCAACCAGCCCGCCTATCTGGCCGGCGTGCTGGACATCGACGCCTCCGGCAAGGGCGCGCGCTTCGTCCGCTTCTGCGACGCGTTCAACATCCCGCTGATCACCTTCGAGGACGTGCCCGGGTTCCTGCCGGGAACCCAGCAGGAGTTCGGCGGCATCATCAAGCATGGCGCCAAGCTGCTGTTCGCCTTCGCCGAGGCCACCGTGCCCAAGATCACGGTGATCACCCGCAAGGCCTACGGCGGCGCCTACTGCGTGATGGCCAGCAAGCACCTGCGCACCGACGTCAACCTCGCCTATCCGACCGCGGAGATCGCGGTGATGGGGCCGGAAGGAGCGGTCAACATCCTCTACCGGCGCGAGCTCGAAGAAGCGGGCGCCGACGCCGCGGCGGTGCGCGCCGAGAAAGTCGAGGAATACCGCACCAAGTTCTCCAATCCCTATATCGCCGCCGAGCGCGGTTTCCTCGACGCGATCATCGAGCCGCGGCGCACCCGCGCCGAGATCGTGCGGGCGCTGCGCCAGCTGTCGGCGAAGCGCGCCACGCTGCCGCCCAAGAAGCACGGCAACATCCCGCTCTGATCGCCCGCCCGGCGCCGGCGCCCGACGCAGACGCCGCAACCGCCGCAAGTGGCGGAAGGCCCGTGCTTTGCTTGACATCGGGCCCCCGCTGGGGCAAGCTGCCGGTTCGTGCGCGAGTGACTCCGGACCAGCCGGTCCCATAGGCGCGAGCCGCTATTCCGAGGGGGACGATGAGAGAGAAAGACCGAGAGCTGAGGCGCCGGCGCCAACGCCGGATCAAGCGCTTGAAGCGGCGCATCCGGGAGGAGGCTCACCAGGCGCAGAAGACCGAGCGCCCGCAGGGCTCGAAACGCGCGGTCAAGAAGCCGGCAACGCCCTCGGCCGCCGCCGGCGCTGCCGGGGCCGCCGGCTCGCCCGGCACGGCGGGCTCGGACGCGGCCGCCGGCTCCGGCCAGCCAGCTCCGGCAGGGCCGCCGAGCCCGGCGCACCCGCCACACGGCAAGAGCGCCACCGAAGGGAAGGCGGCGGCCAAGACCGGCTCCACTCCGGCCGCCAACCCCTCCGGCTCCGCCGGCTCCACGGAATCAGCGCCAGCCGCCGCTCCGGCCGCCGCCAAGCCACCCGCCGCCAAGAAGGCCCCAGCCGCCGCCCGCAAGCCCGCCGCCGCCGGCGCGACCGCCGCGACCGGCTCGCCGGCAGCCGCTGCTGCCGCGCCCGCCGCACCCGCTGCACCATCACCGCCGCCTGCACCGGCTCCTGATAGCACGGCCGCCGCGCCCGCGGCAGCCGCCCCGACCGCTCCCCCGGCACCCAAGAAGGCCGCCGCCAAGAAGCCGGCCGGCAAGGGAGCCGCCACCGAGGAAGCGGGCGCGGACAAGAAGTAGCGGCGCCTCTCAGGCCAGGTCGGCGGCGGGCGCCGGGACCCCGAAGCGCTCGCGCAGCAGGCGGCGCACCTCGCCGACCAGGAAGATCGAGCCGCAGACCACCACGGTTTCGGCGCCCAGCTCGAGCGCGCGCGCCAGGGCGGCAGCGGGCTCCGCTGCCACCAGCACGCCGCCGGCCGCCGCGCCCGGCGCCGCCGCGCCATCAGCCCCGGCAACCCCGCCACCCTCATCAGGCACCCGCCGCGCGCCGGCAACCAGGGCCGGCAGGTCGGCGGCGGCGCGGGCGCGCGGGGTGGGCGGAGTGGTGAAGACGAGGTTGCGGGCGGCCGGCGCGAGGTGGCCGAGCATCTCGCCCGCATCCTTGTCGCCGAGCACGCCGAAGACCAAATCGAGTGTGCCGGCCCGCTGCCGGGCGTCGGCCAGCAGCTCGCCCAGGGCGGCCGCGCCCTCCGCGTTGTGGGCGGCATCCAGCAGCACTCGCCGGCCGCCGGGCAGCGCCACCACCTCGGCTCGCCCCGGCCAGCGGCAGGCGGCGGCGCCGGCCGCCAGCGCCCGGTCGTCGAGCGCCGGGAAGCCGGCGCCGGCCAGCAACTCGGCGGCGCGGGTCGCCAGCGCGAGGTTCTGCGCCTGGTGCCTGCCGAGCAGCCGGGCGCTCAGCTCCCGCCGCGCCAGCGGCGTCGCCAGGGTCACCGTCTGGCCGTTCCAGCCGCGCGGCTCGATGGCGGCGATCGTCACCTCGCCCTGGGCAGCCCGCAGCTCCGCCCCGGCCGCCGCCGCCGCCGCGCGCAGCGCGCCGGCCGACTCGGGGTCTTCCACCCAGGAGAGGGCCGGCCGGCCGCGGCGCAGGATCCCCGCCTTTTCGCGCGCGATCGCCGCCAGCGTGTCGCCGAGCAGCTCGCGGTGCTCGAGGCTGATCGAGGTGATGAGCGACAGCACCGGCTCGCAGACGTTGGTGGCGTCGAGCCTTCCCCCCAGGCCCACCTCCACCACCGCCAGGTCCACGCGCTCGGCGGCGAACCAGAGGAACGCCGCCGCGGTGACCGCCTCGAAATAGGTGGGGCTGTGGCCCACCCGGCGCTCGGCGCACCACACCACCTCGGACAGCAGCTCGGCAAAGCGCTCGGCGGCGATGGCGCGGCCGTCGATGCGCAGGCGTTCCTCGACGGTCTCGAGGTGCGGCGAGGTGTAGAGGCCGGTGCGGTAGCCGGCGGCGCCGGCCATCGCGGCCAACAGCGCCGAGGTCGAGCCCTTGCCGTTGCTGCCCGCCACCAGCACCGTCGGATACCGCAGCTGCGGACTGGCGAGCGCCGCCAGCAGGCCGCGCATGCTGTCGAGGCCAAGACGAATGCCCAGAGCCTCGAGACGGCCGAGGATCTCCCTGGTGCGGTCGGTGGTCAGGGCGGCGCTCAGAGCAGGTGCCGGAGGCAGCGCGCCAGCGTTTCCTTCATCTCGGCGCGCGCGATCACCAGATCGAGGAAACCGTGAGCCAGCAGGAACTCGCTCCGCTGGAAGCCGGCGGGCAGGCTCTGGCGGATGGTCTGCTCGATGACGCGGGGACCGGCGAAGCCGATCAGGGCGCCCGGCTCGGCGACGTTGAGATCCCCCAGCATCGCGAACGAGGCGGTCACGCCGCCGGTGGTGGGATCGGTGAGCACCGACAGATAAGGCACCCGGGCGTCGTGAAGGCGCGCCAGCGCCGCCGAGATCTTGGCCATCTGCATCAGCGACAGCACGCCCTCCTGCATCCGGGCGCCGCCCGACGCCGCGACGATGACCAGCGGCCAGCGCTTTTCGAGCGCCCGCTCGGCGGCGCGGGTGATCTTCTCGCCTGCCACCGAGCCCATCGACCCGCCCATGAAACGGTAGTCCATCGCCGCCAGCACCACCGCGATCTCCTCGAGCCGGCCCTGGGCGACGATCACCGCGTCGAGCTCGCCCACCGCTTGCTGATAGCTCTTGAGGCGGTCGCGGTAGCGCTTGGTGTCACGGAAGCCGAGCGGATCCGACGGGCCGATGGCCGCGAACAGCTCCCGCGGCTCGGGGTCGTCGAGCAGCAGCGCGATCCAGGAGCGGGCGTCGATGTGATGATGATGGCCGCACTTCGGGCAGACCCGCAGGTTGCGGTCGAGATCCCGGGCGTAGATGATCTCTTTGCAGCCCTCGCACTTGACCCACAGGCCCTCGGGCACGGTGCTGCGCCGCCGATCGGCGCGGATCGGCTTGGGCTGCTTGGCTTTCTTGAACCAGACCATGAAGAGCTCGCCGTTCGGCGCCCGGAAGCGGTGCCGAAGAGAGCCGATCCGTCAGCTGCCGGAGGCCTGACAGGCTACGGAACCCGGCTCAGAAGCCGGTGGACTCGTGCCCCTCCTCCGCCTCCAGGTCGTTGGCGATCCCGAGGCGCATGCAGGCTGCATCGTACATCTGGCGCGACGCCTTCTTCGCGTTCTGCAACTCCGCCAGGCGATCCTTGACCTTGGCCAGCTCGTCCTCGATCAGGCGGTCGAGCTCCTCCATCTCCTGCTTGGTCACCTGGAGCGTATTTTCATAGAACTTTCTCTGTTGCTCGGTAAGGCTCATGGTCTCCTCCCAATTGCTCCCGGCCGCCGGCTCCACCGCCAGCGGCCCGAGTCGCCCTGTGTCCCGCGCGGTTAATCGGTATGCGGCGATTCGAGCGTGCGGAACACTTGCCTACCGGCCGTCTCGTTTATCTCTTGAACGGGATTCGCAGGCGGGTCCACATCTTGACCCGGACGCCATCTCGGGTCGCCGGCTTGAAGCGGGCACTTCGCGCCACCTGCACGGCGGCCTCATTGATGCCAACGTTCTCGCTGATCGGCTGCACCACTTGAACGTCTTCGACGCCGCCCTGCTCGTTGACCAGGACGGACAGGACCACCACTCCTTCGACCCCAAGTCTCCTGGCGAGCGGAGGATACTCCGGTTTCGGCGTGCTGACAAGCTTGGGCGGCACCATCGCACCGCCGCCGGCGCCTGCCGCAGACGACGCGCCGGCCACTGCCGCCGGCGGCGCTGCCGGCGCCTCTCCCGCCGCGCGAGCTGCCGGTTCCGCCGTCCGGTCCCGGGTGGCCTCCTGCTGCACGGCCGACGAGGCGGCACCTGCCGGCGCCGGACCGGCTGCCGCATCGGCGGCGGACGCGGCCGGCGCCGCCGCCGGCTTCTGAGCGCGCGCGGCGCTGTCGGCGCCGGCGGCAGACGACGGCGGCGAGCTCGCGGCAGCCGGGCTGCCGGGCGGGTTGGCCGCCGTGGCGCCGGCATTGTCGGGCTTCGCCGCCTTCGCCTTGTCGATCTCCTTTTGCAGCTGCTGCTGTTGCTGCTCCAGCTTCTTCTTCATCTCGTCGGCGCGGCGTGCGACCTCCTGGTCGACCACCCCCTGGACGTCGACCTTGCCGGGCGCGGCCTTGCCCGCCGCCGCGCTGCCCGGGGCCGGCGCCTGCCCGGGAAGGGCGCCGGCGACGCCGGCGGTACCCGCGGGCGCCGGGGTCGCAGCGCCGTTCCCGGCAGTGCCGCCGGCGGCGGCAGGATTGGCCGCGGCGGTCGCGCCGGCGGCGGCAGGATTGGCCGCCTTGCGCCGGCCGACGAAGAAGTAGAGCAGCGTGGCCAGCGCCAGCACCACGACGGCGGCCACCAGCAGCAGGCGCACCGGACGCCAAGCCTCGTCCGCCCGCACCTCGCCGAGCGGCAACAGGGGCGCCACCTCCTGCGGCTGCGCGCCTGCCGCCGCCGGGCTCTGCGGAAACGACGGCACAGGCGCCGGCGCCACCGCGGGCGCCGGGATCGCGGCAGCCGGCGGCGGTGCCGCGACGCGCGGCAGCGGAGCGAAGGGCGGCGGCGGCGTCCTGGTGGGCGGAACGAGCGCCGGCGCCTGGACGCCTGACCGGCTCGACGGCGTGGTCACGCCGGCGGCGCTGGCGGGCTGCGGGCGGTCCGCCGGCGCGGCACCGGCCGGCGCCGCCAGCGCCAGACGCACGAACGCGGCGAGGTCGGAATGGCTCGGCGAGGGTTTGAGCGCAAAGAGCAGGCCTTCGAGCCGCTGCTCGAGCTCGCCGGCGGTCTGGAAGCGATCCTCCGGCCGGCCCGCCAGCGCGTGCATCACGATCTCGTCGACCTCCTGGGGGATGGCGGGATCCACCAGGCGCGGCGATCGCACCTTCACCTGCCGCACGGCTTCCAGCACCGACATCTCGGAATCGCCGTCGAACAGCCGCTGGCCGGTGAGCATCTCGAACAGCACCGTGCCGAGCGAGAAGATGTCCGAGCGCGCATCGACCAGGCTCCCCCGCGCCTGCTCCGGCGACATGTACTGCAACTTCCCCTTGAGCGCCCCCATCTGCGTCTGGCCCGCCTTGGAAACCGCCTTGGCGATCCCGAAATCGCAGAGCTTGACGTCGCCGTCATAGGAGATCAGGACGTTCTGCGGCGACACGTCGCGGTGCACCAGGCCCATCTCCCGGCCTTCGAAGTCGCGCTTGCGATGCGCGTAGTCGAGCGCGCTGGCGAGGCGCACGCCGATCAGCAGCGCCAGGCCGAGCGGCAGCGGCGTGCCGCGTTGGCGGGCGGCGTTGAGCAGCGATCGCAGGTCCTTGCCATCGACGTACTCCATGGCGATGTAGAAGTCGGAGCCGATCTTGCCCAGGTCGTAAATATGAATGATGTTGTGATGGCTGAGCTGGGCGGCCAGCTTGGCTTCGTCGATGAACATGCCGACGAACTCGGCGTTGTCGGTCATGTAGGGAAGGATCTTCTTGATCGCCACCGTCTTCTGGAAGCCCTCGACGCCGCGCATGCGCGCCTTCCAGACCTCCGCCATGCCGCCGACCGCGATCCGCTCGAGCAGCGTGTATTGCCCGAACCTCTCGCCCGCCGGCTCCGCCGTCGCCCGCTGCTCACGCGGCACCATCTGGATGCGCTGGGTGGCTGCCGGGCTCTCGCCCCGCCCCGGGGCGAAGGGGATCGGCTGGGCCGGCGCCGGGGTCGCGGCACCGGCGGCAGCGACCGGCGGCGCCGAGCCGGCCAGCCCGGGCCGGGATGCGGGGTCGACTCTGCGGCGCGTACGGGCCATCTCCTCGATCTGCGACAGATCCAGCTCGCCGGTCAGGCGGCGCCGCACGCCGGTGCCTTCCGCCGTGGACGACGACGCCGGCGGGGACAGCGGCGGCGGCGAGGCCACCGGCTGCGGGCCTGCCGATACCGGCGATGGCGGGGCCGGCGATAGTGGCGGTGCCGGCGCTCCTGGAGACGATGGGCGCGGGGCAGCCGCCACGGGCCGAATCGCCGCGGTGGTGACCGCAGCCGCGGCCGACACGCCGGCCGCGGGCATGGCGAAGACCGCGGGGGTTGGGCCACCGGCGGCGCCTCGCGACGGCGCGGCGGCCGTCGGCAGCGGTGCGGTGGCGGCGGCGGCGGCAGGCCCCGCGGCGATCTCCGGCGGTGCCGGCGGTGCCGGCGGCGACGGTAGCGGCGGCGAAACCCGGGCCGGTGCCGGAACCTCTGGCGCGTAAGAGGGCGGCACCCTTGCCGTGCCGGCGGCTGGCGCGGCGGCAGGTGCCGGTAACGGTCCGGCGCCAGGTGCTGGCAACGGTCCGGCGCCAGCCGCACCGGCAGGTCCTGCCGATGCCGCGGGTGATGCGGGCGCCGCCGCCGCTGCCGGCGCGGCGCCGGCAGGCCGCGGCCTCGCGCCCAGCTCCGAGAGCGTCCGGCTCAGCATGGCCTCGACGTCCGCGGCGGCACTCCCGGCATCGGGGCGACGCGGCTGGGGCGCGGTACCGCGGGCTGCCGGTCCCGCCGTCCGGGACGCGCGGGGGTCGCCTCCGAGCAACCCGGACAGGGTCTTCTCGAGCTTTTGCTGGACGTCGTCGCCACTGCGCGCGGTGGCGATCCGCGACGGTTGGGCGGAGCCTGCCGGCGCCGGCGACGGTATCGCGGGCGGAGGAGCCTGACCCGGGACGGATGAACCGAACTGCCCTTCGACCTCTGCCAGCACGTCGCCGAAGATCTCTTGGGAGGTCAGGCGCACGGTCTGCGGCAACTGCTCCAGCGAGGTCGTGCGGGCCGTGCCGCGGCCCGCCGTCAGCATGCGCCGCACCGCCGCCACCAGGTCCTGATCGCCAAACGGCTGACGCAAACGCTCGTCGCCGAGCAGCGCCGGCCCGGTGGGCGATCCGACCTCGGTCATCACGATCAGGATCCCGGGACCGCCGGCGCTGCGGCGGAAGGCAGTCGCCAGCTCCTCGGCGCCCGCCATCTCGGCCCCGGCGACCACCAGGTCCGGCGGCTCCAGCGCCGCCGCCTGGAGGGCCTGGGCGCGGCCTTGGGCGACCCGGACTCGCCACCCTTCCGCGCTCAGCACGCGGTGGAAGCGCTCCAAGGAATGCTGCTCTTGCCCGACGACCAGGATCGAGGCCATACTCACTATCTCCGGTAAGGATGGTACAGCAAGCCTTTCTAACATTCCCCTTCGCCCGCGTCAATCGCGTCCGCTGGAAAGATGCTGATTTTTGAAAGATTTAACGCTCCCGCGGGCCGCCGATTCGGGTAAACTGCACTGTCTGAGCTCTTCCAAGGGGTTGCGCGATGTCAGGCCATAGCAAATGGAGCACCATCAAGCACCGCAAGGCGGCGACGGATGCACGCCGCGGCAAGCTGTTCACCAAGCTGTTGCGCGAGATCACGGTCGCCGCACGCCTGGGCGGCGGCGATCCGAAATCCAATCCGCGGCTGCGCAGCGCGCTGCTCGAGGCCCGCTCGAGCAGCGTCCCGGGCGACACCATCGACCGGGCCATCAAGAAGGGGACCGGGGAGCTCGAGGGCGAGTCCTACGAGGAGGTCATCTACGAGGGCTACGGGCCCGGCGGCGTCGCCATCCTGGTCGAGGGCATGACCGACAACCGCAATCGCACCGCCTCGGAAGTGCGCCACCTGTTCACCCGCCACGGCGGCAACCTGGGAGACAGCGGCAGTGTGACCTGGATGTTCACACGCCGCGGCTACTTCGCCATCGAGCGTGGCGCGTCCACGCCCGCGACCTCCGGAACCTCAAAACCGCAACCCGAGGATGACGAGAAGCTGATGGAGCTGGCCCTCGAGCTCGGGGTCGACGACATCACGATCGAGCCCGACCATTACGAGCTCTTCACCCCGGTGGAGGACTTCGCCGCGGTCCAGGAGGAGCTGGAACGCCGCGGCCTGCCGGTGGCGGCCAAGGAGCTGGCGATGGTTCCCCAGACTCCGATGACGCTGCCCGCGGACCGGGTGGCGCAGGTGATGCGCCTGGTGGAAGCGCTCGAAGACCACGACGACGTGCAGAAGGTCTGGCTCAACCTCGACACCAGCTCGCTCGACGCCAAGGTGACCGCGACACATTCCTGAGCCTCGAGCCCGCGGTCACGCGCGGCCGTCACCGGTTCAACTTGCTCATCCTAGGCCTCGATCCGGGCAGCTTGCACACCGGCTACGGCCTGGTCGAAAAGCGCGGCTCCGCGGTCGTCCTCGTCGATGCCGGCCGCATCTCCTGCGCCCGCACCCTGGCGGTGCCTGCCCGCCTCGCCCAGCTCGGCGCCAGGCTCGGCGAGCTGCTCGCGCGGCACCGTCCCGACCTGGCGGCGCTCGAGACGCCGTTCCACGGCCTCAACGCGCGCACGCTCATCGTGCTCGCCGAGGCGCGGGGCGCGCTGCTCGCGGTGCTGGCCGGCGGCGCCGTGGAGATCGCGGAGTACAGCCCGGCCGAGGTGAAATCGGCGGTCACCGGCAACGGCCGCGCCGACAAGGCGCAGGTGGCCAGGATGGTGGCGTTGCTGTTGGGCCCGCGGGCCCGCGACGGTCTGGCGCCGGATGCCACCGATGCGCTGGCCGTGGCCCTCTGTTGCGCCCAGCGCCGGCGCCTCGACCAGCTGCGCCACGATCGCGGGCGGTAGCTTGCTTGTGCTACGATCGCCGCAAGCTCGATCTACGTCATGGCATTCCAAGGTTCTCTCAAGGAGCTGCCCCTTCCTGACATCATCCAGCTGGTTTCCGTTTCAGGAAAGACCGGCGTCTTCACCCTGAAACGGAACGGCGATTCGTCGGGCGAGATCTACCTGCGCGGCGGCCAGATCGTCCATGCCCACGTCGGCGAGCTGACCGGCGAGGAGGCAGTCTACGAGCTGGCAATCTGGCCGGAAGGCGAGTTCGTGTTCACTCCCGGGCAGGAGACCGACCTCACCACCATCCATAAGTCGAACACCAACCTCTTGATGGAGGCGGCCCGCCGCATCGACGAGTGGCAGGTGCTGTCGAAGCGCATCCCTTCCACGCGCCTGGTGCCGGTGTTCACCAATCAGGCGGCCACCACCTCGGTCTCCCTGACGCCGCAGGAATGGGCGCTGATCTGCAAGATCGACGAGCGCCGTTCGATCGAGGAGGTGGCGGTCGGCCTCGACATGAGCGCCTTCGAGGCCTGCAAGCTGCTGTACGGCCTCATCACCTCGGGCTTGGTCAGCCTGCGCGAGGACTTCAACCGGCTCGGCACCGACCGCCTGCACAAGATGAGCCCCGAGCAGCTCGCCAAGCTCGCCGAAGCCATCGACCAGCAGGCGCGCGCCCTGATGTCCGGTCACTTTCGCCAGGCCGAGCTCGACGTGCCGCTGCGGCTGAGCAAGGCGGAGATGGATGGCGGCCGCGGCGTCGAGGCAGTGCTCGACCTGCTGCGCTCCGAGGAGAAAGTGGTCTCCGCGGCTCTCGGACCGAATCAGAGCAAGGCGTTCCTGGACCGCGTCTCGCATCTGCTGGAGCGACCGGTGGCCTGATCGCGGCCGTGCCTGGTGCGTGCGCTCGCCCCGCCCCGCCCGTGCCAGTGCGCAAGGCGGCGCCACGAGACCAGCGCTGCCGCGGCTCATCACCCTGCTGCTGCAAGAGTCCCCCAATCTCGCGCATGGACCGCCGCCCCTCATCGAGCCCGGCCCGGCTCCCGGCGGCGACCCTGCTCTCGCTCCTGCTCCTGGCGCTCGGCGGACCGGCGGCGGCATGGGCGGCACCGCCGCCGGAGGGCATCGAACCGCCGAGCTCGGGCGCCGCCGGCACCGGCGGCGAGACCTCCACGCCACCAGCGGTCTCCGGACAGCCCGAGGCCTCCGCGCAGGCCCCCGACTCGGCGCAACCCACAACCTCCGGCCAGCCCGCAACCGCCATCCCGCCCGCGGCCGGGGAACCGGCGCCGCCGGTGGCGCCGCCCGAGCCGGGCGGGGGGAGCGCGGCGAGCCGCGAGGCCGGCGGCGACCAGGCCCCCTCCGAACCGGGCGAGACGCCCATCGAGCGTTACCTCCCCAACGTCGACCTGCTGTTTCCCGAGGGCACGCTCGATCTCAAGGTCAGCCGGCTGGTCAACAAGGTCCTCTTCGAGGGCGAGGTGCGGTACGCCTTCGTCAGCGGCGACATCACCGCCTTCTTGCGCTATCGCCACTACGGCTACAACCGGACCACCCAGATCGAGGTCTTCGACGACATCAGCTTCGGCCGCCTGCAGAGCCTGTCGAATCAGTTCAACCGCACGCGCGGCGCCAACCTGTTCTTGGAGTGGCCGCGCAGCTACAGCTTCCGCGTCTTCACCCTGGGGGAGATCGACCGCATCAGCTCCAGCAGCGAGTCGCTGCCCTCGACCAACACCACCGACACCTTCGTCCGCGTCGGCGCTCAGCTCGGCACGCCCGGTGACTCCCGGACCCAGTCGATCGTCGGCGACTCCCGCGCCTATTTCCCTTCGATCTTCACCGCGGTGCGCGAGATCGGCCCCGGCCAATTTGGCTTCACCAGCGCGCTGACCTACGGCTTTCCGGTCGGCGACTTCGATTACGTCCGGCTCGAGGCCCAAGCGCTCAAGCGCTTCGAGATCACCGACCGGACGTTCATCGTCGGCACGCTGCACCTCGGGAGTTTTCTCTACAACCAGCTGAGCAAGCCGTTTGCACTGGATGTGCAGCAGCGTTACTCGATACCATTGGCCGATTTCTTCAATATCGGCGGCGCAGACAACCTCAAAGGCCTGAGCAACAATCTAATTGGCACCCAGGAGCTACACAACACCTGGGAATTCTTCACCCCGTGGTTCCTCGGCCAGCACCATACGGTCCTCCATCTGGATTGGCAGAGCTGGTACTGGATCCTCTATGCGGGTGCAGGGACGATCGGTTTCACCTCCCGCACCTATACCGACCTGAGCGCCTACATCCCCGACGCCGGCATCGGCTTCGAAGCGTCAGTGCAGCTCTGGCGCTATCGGTTTTTCCTGTCGAGCATTTTGGCACGCCCCTTGAATGGATCGAACCACATCGAGGCGCGTCTCTCGGTCAGAACCTACCACTGACCCTGCCACCAGCGAGCGACCCGCCGTTCATATAGCATTTGAGATCAGGCTAGGGACGAATGGTCCCTGTGCTTACAGCCGGAGGAGAAAGCATGAGATTGAAAAATCTGCTCGTCGCAGCGCTGTTGGGCCTCGTGCCGGCCTTGGCGTGGGCGGGGGAGCATGCCGATGCTCCAACAAACACTGGCGAGACGGGGCTGTTCACCCTGCAGAGCGGCGAAACGCTCCCGCAGGGTGGATGGGATTTTAGCTTGTACTACAACAACTGGAACCCGGTGCTGCGCCAGCCCGGCTTCCCGGATCAAAAGATCTTCTTCTGGAACGAGGAGAGCGCCAGCATTGGCTATGGGCTCACGGACTGGTGGGAGCTGACGCTTTCGGTCCCGTATGACAACTACGCCTTCACCGAGAGCCAGCTGGCGCCCTACCTGCTGGATCGCCGGAGCGGCCTCGGCAACCTCCACATCGGCACCAAGTTCCGCCTCTTCGGCCAGCCTGGTGACCTGTCGGAGTTTGCCGTCAACGCCTTCGTCGATCCCTCGACCGGCAAGAGCGACTTCGCCAACAACCGCACCGGGTTCGGTGGTGGACTCGACTGGCGGATCGGCGACTTCGTGCTCAACGGCCAGTACAGCACCCGCACCCAGGCCTTCGGCGGGGTGGAGTTCCCCAACGAGCTGCAGGGCGGGATCGGTTACGGCCTGCAGGTCGCCAGCCGGGTGGACTGGATCACCGAGTTCGTGGGCCATCACTACTCCAAGACCGACGTGGTCGAGTTCAAGGACTGGGTCGACCTGTCGAGCGGCGTGCGCATCTGGCTCGGCAATCCGGCGAACTGGGCCTTCACCGCGGCATTGCGGCAGAATCTGGATCGCCTCAACGAGTTCAGGGAGCATCCCCTGCGCGGCGTGGTCGGCCTA
>DATGHG010000228.1:0-3509 GCA_035308185.1 Thermoanaerobaculia bacterium
GTGTCGGTGCATTGGAACGGCGAGGAGATCAAGGTCATCCACTTCCCGCACGGCCACACCGACGGCGACAGCATCATCTTCTTCACCGGCTCGCACGTCGTGCACATGGGCGACGACTTCTTTGCCGGCATGTACCCGTTCGTCGATCTGGGCTCTGGCGGCAGCGTGCAGGGGCTGACCGACAACGTGGCCAAGGCGCTCACCATGATCCCGGCCGACGCCAAGGTGATCCCCGGTCACGGACCGCTGTCGACGCGCGCCGATCTCGAGGCCTTCCACGCCATGCTGGTCGGCACCACCGCCGTGGTGCGCCGCGGCATGCAGGCGGGCAAGAGCCTGGAGGCGATGCAGGCGGAGGGGCTGCCGGCGGAGTTCGCCTCCTGGGGCAAGGGGTTCATCGACGCCAAGACCTGGATCATGACCGTCCACGACAGCCTGGCGAAGGACGGGCAGAACCATGTACACTGATGCATGTACGATAAGGTGCAGTCAGGCCTGGGGGCGATGAGCCCCGAGGGGGGTACGAGATGGCAGGACCGGGACGTGCGCGGTGTTCACGATCGGCGCAATCGGGTTTCACGCTCATCGAGCTGTTGATCACCTGCTGCGTCGCGGGGGTGCTGATCCTCTATGGCGCGCCGGCGCTGCTCAACGTCGCGTCCGCGTACAAGGTCCACTCGTCGGCACAGCAGCTCGAGATGCTCGGGCACCAGGCGCGCTACGAATCGATCAAGCTCGGCCAGCCGGTGACCATGGTCGCTGATCTGAACCGCAATATGTTCTACGTCTTCTCGGGCACCCTCGCCGGCATGCCGCCCTACAACTTCCCCGATGGTCCGGGAGACATCCCGCCCGCCCAGCGGGTGGCGGTATGGGAGCCGCCGAAGGGCATCACCTTCGCAATGACTCCCGCCTGTCCCGCGGGCCGCTTCTGTCCGTCGTTCACCTTCCAGTCCGACGGCTCGGGCACCGGCCCGAACGTGACGTTCAGCACGATCAACCAGAAGACCTACACGGTGAAGCTGGCAACTCCCCTGGGGCTCGGCAAGATCGTCGTCAGCACGCCGTGAGGTAACCAACGTAACCAACGCGCGCCCGGCCCCCCCGCGCCCCGGCGGCCCCGGCGCCCCGGCGAATACCGGGCCGGAGCGGTCCTCAGGCGGCGCCCCTGCCGGCCGCCGGCGCGGTCCTGCTGCGGTGGACCGGCGCCGGGGTCGCGGGCTGGCTCGACAGGCGCTGTGCGAGCTCGACGAAGGCGCGGGCGTTGTCCACCGGGGTCATCGGCAGGATGCCGTGCCCGAGGTTGACGATGTGGCCGCCGCCGGCGCCCTCGGCGAGCAGCGTCGCGACCCGCCGCTCGATCTCGGCGCGCGGCGCCAGCAGCGCGGCGGGATCGAGGTTGCCCTGCAGCACCCGGCCGCCCGCCAGCGGCCGCACCCGGCCGAGTGGCAGCCGCCAATCCACCGACAGCACCTCGACCGGCAGGTCGCCCACGCAATCCAGCAGGTGGGAGCCGCCGTGGATGTAGTAGATCAGCGGCGCCTGGCCGCGCAAGCCCTCGACCACCTTGCGCAGCGGCGGCAGCGCCAGGCTGCGCCAGCGCTCGGCGTCGAGCAGGCCGCCCCAGGTGTCGAAGAGTTGTAGCGCCTGGGCGCCGGCCGCGAGCTGCCCGCGCAGGTAGGCGAGCGAGGTGTCGGCGATGCGGTCGAGCAGCAGCGCCAGGCCGTCGGGATCGCCGTAGCTCCACGCCAGGAGGTGCTCGAAGTGGCGTGAGCCGCCGCCCTCCACGAGGTAGGCCGCCAGCGTCCAGGGGGTACCGCCGAAACCGATCACCGGCACCTTGCCGGCCAGCTCCCGGCGCACCAGGCGCAGGGTGGAGAAGACGTAGCCCAGCGACTCCTCGACGTCGGGCAGGCGCAGTCCGGCGATGTCCTCGCGGCGCCGCACCGGCCGCGGGAAGGTCGGGCCGTCGCCGCGCACGAACTCGAGCTCGGCGCCCATCGCCTCGAGCGGCAGCAGGATGTCGGCGAACAGGATGGCGGCGTCCACGCCGAGCCTGGCGACGGGTTGCAGGGTCGCCTCG
Source organism: Thermoanaerobaculia bacterium (assembly GCA_035308185.1). GTDB lineage: Bacteria > Acidobacteriota > Thermoanaerobaculia > Multivoradales > UBA5704 > JASLEW01. Next base: position 2,084 of record DATGHG010000228.1, read on the forward strand.
GCCGCCAGCTCGGGAGTCTTGCACAGGGTCAGGAAGTCGACCTTCTGCCGCAGCGCGCGGTACTCGGGGAGATAGCGGCCGGCCTGGCGCATGATCCAGACCGGACGGCGCTCGGTCGGCTCGCCGCGGCAGGCGCGCAGGAAGAGGTCGTTCACCCAGGCAGGATAGCAGACCGCCGCGGAGTGCCCGCGCGCCCGTGCCCGTGCGCCCTTCTCATATAGTCTTGGCGCCGAGAGCGCCCGATGACCGAACCCGCGCCCCTGCAAACCCCGGAAGGCTCCGTGCGCGCCGCCCGCTGGGCGCTCGGCGTGCTCACCCTGATCAACCTGTTCAACTACCTGGACCGCTACGTGCCGGCGGCTCTGGTCGAGAGCCTCCGGCGCTCCGAGCTGCACGTCTCCGACACCCAGTCGGGATTGCTGATGTCCGGCTTCATCGTCGTCTACATGCTCACCTCGCCGCTGTTCGGTGCGCTCGGCGACCGCGGGCGCCGGCCGCGCATCGTCGCCGCCGGCATCGCGCTGTGGAGCCTGGCGACCGGCTTCGCCGGGCTGGCGCGCAGCTTCGCCGGCCTGCTGGTGGCGCGCTCGGCGGTCGGCGTCGGCGAGGCGGCCTACGTCACCATCTCGCCGGCGATGCTGGCCGATTCCTTCCCGCGCGCGGAGCGCGGCCGGGTGTTCGCCGTGTTCAACGCCGCCACGCCGATCGGCGCCGCCGCCGGCTACATCCTGGGCGGGCTGGTCGAGCATCACTTCGGCTGGCGGGCGGCTTTCTTCGTCGCCGGCTTCCCGGGCCTGCTGCTGGCGGTGCTGATGTGGCGCCTGCACGACCCGCCTCGCGGCGCCACCGAGGAAGGCGCAACCCCGCCGGCGCCGCCGGCGCCGCCGGCGCCCGCCGTGGCGGGCGGCGCTGAAGGTGCCGGCGCCGGCACGGGCGCGCCCGGGACCGGCGCGCAGGCGGCGGCCGGGCCGGGCCATCTGGCCGCCGTCTATGCCGAGCTGGCGCGCAACCGGCCTTTCGTGCTGATCGTGATGGGCTACGCCGCCTACACCTTCGCGCTGGGGGCGCTGGCCTACTGGATGCCGGCCTTCCTCGAACGGGCGCGGGGCATGCCGGCCAGCCAGGCGACCGTGCAGTTCGGCATCATCGTCGTCGCCACCGGCTTCGCCGGCACCTTCGCCGGCGGTTGGCTCGGCGACATGCTGCTGCGGCGATGGTCCGAGGCCTACCTCTGGGTGTCGGGCATCGCCACGCTGGCCGCCGCGCCCGTCGCCCTGCTCGCTTTCGTCGCCACCTCGCGGCCGGTCTTCATGACCGCCATCGTCGGCGCCGAGGTGCTGCTCTTCTTCTCGACCGGCCCGATCAACTCGGCGCTGATCAACGTCGTGGCGCCGGCCCATCGCGCCACCGCCATGGCGCTCAACAT
>DATGHG010000229.1:0-10094 GCA_035308185.1 Thermoanaerobaculia bacterium
CTCATGACCAGCATTGAAGCAGTTTCAGTTGGGTTTCCAGCCGCGATGACGTTGCCGGTTCTTGGCCAGGGTCAGGGCTTGCTGGAACCGTGAGTGTCAGTGGGCTTGACGTCGGCGCTCAGTCCTCCTCGCGACCCGACAGATTTCGCGACGCTTCTCTCAGCGTGGATGGTCCGGAGGAGCTCTGGAGCTGCCAAGGCAACGCGCAGCAAGGAGCGGGCGGGCGCATCGGGCGCGCGCCGGCCCTGCTCGTATCCTTGAATCGTGGCTACAGGGACGTTGAGGAGTTCCGCAAACTCCATTTGTGTCATACCAAGCGATCGGCGAATGGCGCGAGCATCCGGCTCGCTCAGTGTGTAAGCGCGTGCCGGCTTCCGATTGCCCCGGGCGATCTCAGCGGCCTCGTCTAGCGAACCGAGCATCTCACCGAAGTGCTTCTTGTTCATGACAGCTCCTTGACAAACATGCGAGCCCGCCTGCCAAGCTCGCGCTCCTGATCCTTGGTCGGTGGCGCCACGTTCTTAGCGTGAAGGTACAGCAGCCAGACCGTGCGTCCGGGCGCGTACCAATAGTAGTAAGCACGGGCGCCGCCTCGCTTGCCATGGGCCTCGCGTGCCACGCGAATCTTGCGCAGGCCCGCGGCACCTGGAATCACGTCGCCTGCCTCCGGATTGTCGTAGAGGCCGAGTTGCAAGGCGCGAAACTCCTCAAGCGAGAGCAGGGTATCGCAGACTCGCCGGAAGGTCGGAGTCTCGATGAAGTGCACGCCGCTCACCACTGAATTATACGTCAACGACGTACTTGCGAGGGCGCTCCAACTATCCGCCCGGCTGGCGCCCCACCTGCCAGACGGCGTAGGCCATCCAGAGGTTGGCGGTGGCGGTAGTGAGGGCGAAGAGGGGCAGCGGGGCGCCGCCGGGCCACAGTGCGGCGATGCCTCCAAGCTGATAAAGGAGACCATACGAGCGGAAGGGCGGGAAGGCGATGCCGCCAAGGAGGTAGAAGGAGTGGCCGAGTAGCAGCAGCCAGAGGCCCGGCAGCGCCCAGGCCAGATCCTGCCACAGCAGGAGGACCGAGAGGGCCAGGGCGACGAATGAGAGGTTGCCCTGGGTGCGCAGCGCCCAGGTGGCCAGCGGCGAGCGGCCCTCGCGCCGCGGTCCATCCGGCAGCCCATCCGTGCCCGCGTCCGGGCGGCCAGCGGCACCGACGCGGCCAGCGGCATCGCGGCTGGCGGCGCCCCGGATCGCGGTCAGCTCGATGGCGCCACCGACCAGGATCGCCGCCGACCAGGTGAGCAGGGCACCGGCCGGACCGAAGCCGGCGAGCGCGCGGGGAGTGGCGAGCGCCGCGGCCGGCAGGACCAGCGCCCAGGCCAGCCACGACCAGAAGGCGCGGAGATAGGGACCGCTGGCGGCGCGGAACAGCTCCTGGACGGCCGCCAGGTCGCCGCCTGCCTCGGCCCGCTCGTCGCGCTCGGCGAACAGCGGCTCATACTCGGAAGGCATGGCGCGATGGCGAAGGCGAGACGCCCGGTCTAGGCACTTCGGTGAGCGGGCCGGCTCTCTCGGAAAATGGTGCCGGGTCGCTCGGGAAATGGTACCGCAGCGCCAGGCGCTGGCGAGGCGCGTAACCTCGCCGCGGCGCCCGCCCGCGCCGCGGCCCGGCGAGACTACCGCGGGGCCAGGCGCAGCTGGGCGCGGGCGCTGGCCAGGGCTCGCTGACGAGCCTTGAACTCGGGGTCGCTGGTGGACTTCATCGCCTCGGCCTCGGCCAGGGCGCGCTCGGCGGCGGCGCGGTCGAGCTTGTCGGGCTCCTTGGCCGTCTCGGTGAGGATGGTCAGGCGGTCGTCCAGCATCTGGGCGAAGCCGCCGGCCACGAAGAGGGCGCGCTTGCCCTCCGCGGTGTCGATCCGCAACAGCCCGGCCCCCAGGCGGTAGAGCATCGCCGCCCGGCCCTTCAGGATGCCCAGCTCGCCGTCGTGCGCGGGCAGCGCGGCGAAGGTGGCCTCGGCCTCGAGCACCGCCCGCTCCGGGGTGATGACGCTGACGTGGAAGGTGTTCGCCATGACCCGCCTACTGTAGCTTCTCGGCCTTCGCCGCCGCTTCCTCGATCGCCCCCACGTACATGAACGCCTGGTCCGGCAGCTGGTCCCACTTGCCGTCGCACAGCTCCTCGAACGAGCGGATGGTGTCCTCGCGCGAGGTGTAGTTGCCGGGGAAGCCGGTGAACTGCTCGGCGACGTAGAACGGCTGCGACAGGAAACGCTCGATCTTGCGCGCCCGACGCACGATCACCTTGTCCTCCTCGGAGAGCTCCTCGATGCCGAGGATGGCGATGATGTCCTGGAGGTCCTTGAAGCGCTGCAAGATCTGCTGCACCCGGCGCGCCACCGCGTAATGGCGCTCGCCGATGTACTCGGGAGCGATGATGCGGCTGCTCGAAGCGAGGGGATCCACCGCCGGGTAGATGCCCTTCTCCGAAATGCTGCGCTCGAGGTTGACGGTGCTGTCGAGGTGGGTGAAGGCGGTCGCCGGCGCCGGGTCGGTGTAGTCGTCGGCCGGCACGTAGATCGCCTGGATGCTGGTCACCGCGCCGCGCGTGGTCGAGGTGATGCGCTCTTGCAGCTCGCCCATCTCGGTACCAAGGGTGGGCTGGTAGCCGACCGCCGAAGGCATGCGGCCGAGCAGCGCCGAAACCTCCGACCCCGCCTGCGAGAAGCGGAAGATGTTGTCGATGAACAGCAGCGTGTCGGCGCCGGTCTGGTCGCGGAAGAACTCGGCCATGGTCAGCGCCGAGAGCGCCACGCGCAGGCGCGCCCCGGGAGGCTCGTTCATCTGACCGAACACCATCACCGTCTGGTCGATGACCCGCTTGCCGGTGTCGCCGATCTTGGCCTCCTGCATCTCGAGCCACAGGTCGTTGCCCTCGCGGGTGCGCTCGCCCACCCCGGCAAAGCAGGAGTAGCCGCTGTGGAAGCGCGCCAGCCGCGCGATCAGCTCCTGGATGATGACCGTCTTGCCGACGCCGGCGCCGCCGAACAGGCCCGCCTTGCCACCGCGCACCAGCGGGCAGAGCAGGTCCACGACCTTGATGCCGGTCTCGAACAGCTCGGTCTTCGACGACAGGTCCTTGAGGTCGGGCGGCTCGTGGTGGATCGGCCGGCGCTCCTTCGCCTTCACCGGCCCCAGGCCGTCGATCGGCTCGCCGACCAGGTTGAAGACGCGGCCCAGCGTCTCCTCGCCCACCGGCACGGTCACCGGCGCGCCGGTGTCGAGGATCTCCGCGCCGCGCGTCAGGCCGTCGGTCGAGCCCAGCGCCACGGCGCGCACGCGCCCGCCGCCCAGGTGCTGCGCCACCTCGCACCACAGCGTCTGCTCGTGCTCCTCGCCCTGCACCTGGCGCTTGAGCTCGACGCGCAGGGCGCTGTAGATCGAAGGCATCTGGTCCTCGGCAAAATGGGCGTCGAGGGTGGAACCGATGACCTGGGTGACGGTGCCGACATTGGACTTTGCCATCGTGATTTCCGATCTGATGAGAGGTCAGGACAGCGCGTTGGCGCCGCCGACGATGTCGAGCAGCTCCATGGTGATCTGGGTCTGGCGGGCGCGGTTGTAGCGGCGCGACAGGGCGCGGATCATGTCACCCGCGGCTTCGGTGGCGGCCTTCATGGCGACCATCCGCGCCACCTGCTCCGAGACCAGGGCGTCGTTGAAGGCCTGGAAGAGCCGCGCACGGAGGATCGCCGGTAGCAGCTCGTCGAGCAGCTCGCGCGGCGGCGGCGAGAACTCGTAGTCGCGGGCGCGCCCGCCACCGCCCGCCGCATGCTCGGTGCTCTCCGTGCTTGCCGTGCCCTCCTGAGTGGGAGTCATCGGCAGCAGCTGCAGCACCTCGGGTCGCTGCTGCCCGGCCGAGACGAAGCGCATGTAGGCGACGTGCGCCGAGGCGATCTCGCCGCGCAGGAAGCGGCCGATCAGGTCGGCGGCGATCGGCTCCACCTGCTCGAACTTCGGCCGGTCGCCAAAGGTCGGAGTCTGCTCGGCCATCGGCCGGCGCAGGAAGCGGAAGTAGGCGATGCCCTTCTTGCCGACCATGTGCACCCGGGTCTCGATGCCGCGGCCCGCCTGCTCGTCGAGGTGCGCCACCGCGGCGCGCAGGACGTGGGCGTTGTAGCCGCCGGCCAGGCCTCGGGCGCTGGTGAGCACCACCACCGCCGAGCGCTTGACCTCGTCGTGGGTGGCCAGCAGCGGGTGCTCGATGCCGCCGGCGGCGCCGGCGGCCCGCGACAGGTCGGCCACCAGCTCGGCGAGCTTCTGGGTGTACGGCTTGGTCGCCATCGCCCGGTTGAACGCCGCCTGGAAGCGCGCGGTCGCGATCAGCTGCATGGTGCGCGTGATCTTGCGGATGTTGCGCACCGCCTTGCGCCGCTTCACCAGCTCTCGTCGATTCGCCATCGCCGGGTCACTTGAACTGCGTCTTGAACTCGACCACCACCCGCTTGATCCGCTCGGCCAGCTCGTTGGACAGCTCGCCGGTCGTCGCGAGCTCCTCGACCATGCCCGGGTGCTGGTCGCGGAAGTGGCGCAGCAGCGCCGCCTCGAAGCGCGACACGTCCTTGACCGCCAGGTCGTCGAGCAGCCCCTGGGTGCCGGCGAAGATGCTGACCACCTGCTCGGGCAGCGGGAACGGCTGGAACTGCGGCTGCTTGAGCAGCTCGACCATGCGCTGGCCGCGGTCGAGCTGGCGCTGGGTCGCGGCGTCCAGCTCGGTGCCCACCTGCGCGAACGCCTCGAGGTCGCGGAAGGCGGCGAGGTCGAGCCGCAGCGAGCCGGCGACCCGCTTCATCGCCTTGCGCTGGGCGTTGCCGCCGACGCGCGAGACGCTGATGCCGACGTTGATCGCCGGCCGCACGCCGGCGAAGAAGAGGTCGGGTTCGAGGTAGATCTGGCCGTCGGTGATGGAGATGACGTTGGTCGGGATGTAGGCCGAGACCTCGCCTTCGAGCGTCTCGATCACCGGCAGCGCGGTCATCGAGCCGCCGCTGTCCGGGAAGCGGTGCACCCTGAACTGGTCGCGGTCCGACAGCGTGGCCAGCCAGGCCTCCGCCTTCTTCTTGCCGTGCGGGCGGTGATAGATGCCGCTCGGGTCGTCGGGCCGGACGTCGAGCGGCGCCTCCAGGCCCTGGGGATGGACCCTGGCCGCGCCACGGTCGCGGCTGTCGGCGGGCGTGTCCTTGGGCACCACCGCGAACTCCTCGCGCAGCTTGACGCTGCGCTCGAGCAGCCGCGAGTGCAGGTAGAAAACGTCGCCCGGGTAGGCCTCGCGTCCCGGCGGCCGCCGCAGCAGCAGCGACAGCTGGCGGTAGGACTGCGCCTGCTTCGACAGGTCGTCGTAGACCACCAGCGTCGCCCGGCCCTCCTGGTACATGAAGTACTCGGCCATGGCCGCGCCGGCATAGGGCGCGATGTACTGCAACGGCGAGGGGTCGGCCGCCGACGCCACCACCACGATGGTGTAGTCCATGGCGCCCAGCTCGCGCAGCTTCTCGATCAGGCCGGCCACCGTCGATTCCTTCTGGCCGACCGCGACGTAGACGCAGATCACGTCGCCGCCCTTCTGATTGACGATGGTGTCCACCGCCACCGCGGTCTTGCCGGTCTTGCGGTCGCCGATGATCAGCTCGCGCTGGCCGCGGCCGATCGGGATCATGCTGTCGATGGCCTTGATGCCGGTTTGCAGCGGCTCGTTGACCGGCTGGCGCTCGGCGATGCCGGGAGCGTGCCATTCGAGCGGGCGGCGGGCCTCGGCGTCGATCTCGCCCTTGCCGTCGAGCGGGCGGCCTACCGGATCGACCACGCGGCCGATCAGCGCCTTGCCGCAGGGCACCGATAGGAGCTCGCCGGTGCGCCGCACCTCGTCGCCCTCCTTGATGCCCAGGTAATCGCCCAGGATGACCACGCCCACCGAGCTCTCTTCGAGGTTGAACACCTGGCCCGCGGCGCCGTTCTCGAACTCAAGCCGCTCGCCCGCCATGGCCTCGGTCACGCCGTACACCTGCGCGATGCCGTCGCCGACCTCGAGCACCCTCCCCACCTGGGAAAGGTCCACCTTGCTGCGGTAGTGCCGGATCTCTTCGGTGATCACCGAGCTGATCTCATCGACCTTGAATCTCATGCCCGCTCCTCGCTCGCCTGTGTCTCGCTATCGGCGCCGCCGCCGCGGTGCAGCTCCACCGCGGCGCGTTGCGCCAGGATCGTGCCCACGTCCCGCAGCCGGGTCGCCAGGCTGCTGTCGATCTTCTCGCCGGCCACCTCGACCACCAGGCCGCCGAGGATCGACGGGTCGACGCGCTCGATCAGGTCCGGCTGCTTGCCGGTGAGCTTGGCGACCGCCGCCGCCAAGCTGGCGCGCTGAGCCTTGCCGAGCGGCACCGCGGTGGTCACCTGCGCGTCCACCAGCCCGCGCAGCTCGCGATACTCGCCGCGGTAGGCAACGGCGATCGCCGCCAGCAGCCCGAGCCGGCCCTTGCGGTTGATGACTTCGAGCGCGTCGACCAGCAGATCGCTGGCGCGCCGCCGGAAGACTCTCTCGATCACCTCGGCCCGCGCCGCGCCGCTGACCAGCGGACTGGCCAGGAAGGCCGCCAGCTCCTCGTCGCCGGCGATGGCGCGCCGCAGCTCGTCCAGCTCGTCGAGCAGGCCGTCTTCCTGCTTCTCGGCCACGGCGAGATCCAGCATCGCCTTGGCGTAGATACGCGCCACCCGTAGATCGCGGCCGTTCACGTTCGCCATGAGTCGCTTGCCCGTCGCCCTCGCCCGGCGCCCGCTAGTTGCGGCGCGCCGAGATCTCGGCGATCGACTCCTCGATCAGCCGCTCGTGGTCCTTGGGATCGAGCTCGCGGCCGATGACGCGGGCGGCGAGCTCGGTGGCAAGGCGGCCCGACAGCGCGTAGAGCTGGCGGGTGGCCTCCACCGTCGCGATCTCGATCTCGCGCTTGGCGCGCTCGATCATCTGGTCGCTCTCGTGCTTGGTCTGTTCCTCGATCTTGCGCTTGACCGCCTCGGCGTCGCGGCGCCCCTCGTCGATGATGGCGGTCGCCTCGGCCCGCGCCCCGGCCAGCTTCTCCCGGTACTCGCGCAGCCGGTCCTCCGCCTCCGTCCGATCCCGCCGCGCGGTTTCGAGCGAGTCGCGGATGTAGGCCTCCCGCGCCTGCAAGCCGGTGAGCAGCGGCCCCCAGGCGTACTTGCCGAGCACCACCACCACCAGCACGAAGATGACGACCGTCCACAGCGCGTTGCCAATGTCGCCGGCAAAGACGTTGCCGCCGCCGCCCTCCGCGTGGGCGGCCGGGGCTTCGGCGGCGAAGGCCGCGGCGGCGGCGAGCAGCCCGGCCGCCGACGCGGACGCGAAAGCCAGCAGGCGGGCCACTACTTCGAGACCAGGAAGTCGATGACCAGCCCGAACAGCGCCACGCCTTCGATCAGCGCGGCGGTGATGATCATCGCGTTGTTGATCGGACCGACCGACTCCGGCTGGCGCGCGATCGACTCGGTGGCGCTGCCGCCGATCCGGCCGATGCCGATGCCGGCGCCGATGGCGACGAGGCCGACGCCCAGGCCGGCGCCGAGCTTGCGGGCGCCGTCGGTGGTCAGGCCGGTGCCGTGCTCCTCGACGGCGCCGGCCGACGGGGAGCCCTGGGCGTGGCCCGGCGTGGCGGCGGCGAACATCAGGAAGCAGCCGCCTACGATCGACATCAGAGCGAACTTCGCAGCTCTCTTGCTCATCGGAAAGGATCCTTTCGTCGGTTCCATTGCGACCGTGCGCGGCCGGCCGCCTCTCCTCGAAAACGCCATCGCGGTAAGCCTCACGGCCCGCTCTGCCCCCGCGTCGATCCGGGCATGGCGAGATGGACGGAAGTCAGATCGTCGCTTCGGCCTCGCCGTGGTCGTCCTGGTGGTAGATCACGGCCTGGCCGATGAACAGCGAGGTCAGGAAGGCGAAGATGAAGGCCTGCAGCACCGCGACCAGGATCTCGAGCAGGGTGATGCCGATGGCGCCGGCGATCACCGGCACCGCCACCGCGAGCCCCACGCCGGCACCCATCGCGCTGCCGGCGCCCAGGATGAAGCCAACCAGCACGGCGAGCATGATGTGCCCGGCCAGCATGTTGGCGAACAGGCGGATGGCCAGCGCGAAGGCCTTGGCGAACTGGCCGAGGATCTCGATCGGCACCAGCAGCGGCGCCAGCCACAGCGGACCGGGGCAGAAATGCGCGAAGTAGTGCCAGCCCGCCAGGCGCACGCCGTTGATCACGAACATCAGGAAGGTGATCGCCGCCAGCGTGCCGGTCACCCAGATGTTGCCGGTGGCGGTGCCGCCGATGTGGAAGCCGGCGAGCGGCGAGACGGTCGAGAACGGCACCAGGCCGAGCAGGTTGTTGATCAGGACGAAGAAGAACAGCGTCCAGATGTACTTGACGAAGCGGTCGGTGTGCTCGTGCAGGGTGGGCTCGACGACCTCGCTGCGCAGGTACTCGCAGATCGCCTCGACGAAGCTGGCGGGCTTGGCGGGGACCAGGCTCTCGACCTCGTCCTGCCCGGGCGCGGCGCGGCGCTTCCTGACGAACAGCGGGATCAGCACCATCAGCAGCACGCCGGTGAGGATCATCATGAAGATGTGGTTGCTGAGCAGCGTGATGCGGTGCTCAGGCGTGAGGAACCCCAGGTCCAACGGCCGCGTGATCAGCGGATGTTGGACGACGTGCTCCAGGGGGTTGCTGCTCTCTGCCGTTGCCATCGCTTGGTTCCGATCCTCGCCGTTCTCCGCTGCTTTCCGAGGTTCACCGGCGGCGGCCGATATCCGCTGAGACCCGCCGGCAGCCGCCGCCTTCTCCGGTCTCCAGCCTGCTCCGCCGGGTGCTGCCAGCCCTACTGCTACTGCTCGCCGCCCGCTGACGATGCCGGCTCTCCCGGCAGCGGCACAGTGGCGACGGCCGGGATCCGCATGGCGTAACGGCTGTCCACCACCAGCTGCGCGGCGTAGCTGATCGCCGTCCAGAGCGCCAGCGGGCGGCTGGCGAAGCGGCCGGTTGCCGCCGCCGCCAGGCCCAGCGCCAGGGCGGTGAGCAAGCGCGCCACCATGGCGAGCATCGCCGCCTGCGGCCGGCTTGCCGGCTCGGGGCCGGACAGCGCGATTGGCACGCCACCCACCGCCGAGGCGGCCACCGCCACCACGCATCCCGCCAGCATCGCCGGCACCGCGCCGGCACCACCCATATAGCGGGCGGGCAAATATCCGAGAGCGCCCACCGCCGCCGCGACGACAGTGGCCGCGGCCAGGAACCGCGCGTAGCCTGACGCGCCCCGCGACCGGAGTCCCGTCATCGCTGGTTGTCCGCCGATCCGGCGCCGTTGCCCGCTGCGGGCTCTGGCCGAGTCGCGGCGCCAGGCGCGGCCTCGCGCTCGATGCCAGGCGCGCGGGCAGCGCCGCCGGCGCTCGACCGAGGGCCGCTCGACAACCGCGACGCTCCGCGAATCAGGTTATAGAACCCGCCGATCAAACCCAGAGACAGGCAAACCAGCGTGGCCCACGGTCCACTGCTGTAGTGCCGATCGATCCAGAGGCCGACCAAGACGAAGCCGGCAACGGCGCAGGCGAACTCGAAGCCAAGACTGTAGGCACGGGCCGCGTCGCCGCGCTGGTTCTGCTGCTTGCCAGGCATCGGGCTCGGCCTCGCGGCTTTCGCGCCACCGGCGCCAGCCAGCGTCCTCCGGAGCGCCAGGCGGCGTCATACCACCAATGCACCCCGCTCCCGGCCTGGCGGCGCGGAGTGTAGCAACTTCGCCCTGCCCGTTCAAGGAGGCGGAGGACCCGGCCGGCCGGCCGATGTTCGGCTAGCGGTGGCGCGATGCGGGCTGCCGGACCGCGGCGCCGGCCGCCTGCGCTTCGGTGATGATCGGCAGCAGCGAGCAGGTGGGCAGGTCGTGCGGCACCGAGATGCCCTGCAGGAGGATGTGGCGCTGGCGCTCGACCACCTGCTCGAGGGTGGTCGTCGACAGGATGCGCTCGACCGCCGCCTTCACCTCCAGGAACACCTC
>DATGHG010000230.1:0-2086 GCA_035308185.1 Thermoanaerobaculia bacterium
GGTCATGAGCACCTTTCAAACACTGCGCCATAACAATTCACCACCTCTCGCGGGCGTTGCCCCCGTGCCGGTCTCCCGCATGCCCCATCGACGGCGATCTGGACGTCCTCTCCGGCACTGCGGACGCTGATGCCTGGGCTGACCTCTGTCCTCCTGCTGGCCGCTGCGGCCCTGGCCGCTGCCAGCGCGCCGGCGGGCAGCGTCGGCGCCCGGCCGATCTTCGTCGACCGCACCGCCGAGTCCGGGCTGGCCTTCGTCCATCGCAACGGCATGAGCGGCAAGCTGTACATGCCGGAGATGATGGGTCCCGGCGTCGCCCTCATCGACTATGACAACGACGGTCGGATGGACGTCCTGCTGGTCCAGGGCGGGCCGCTGGGGCCGGAGGCGAAGCCGGACCCGGCTCACGGCTCGCGCCTCTTCCACAACGAGTCCTGGATCGGGCCGGACGGCAAGCGCCACCTGAAGTTCACCGACGTCACCGAAAAGAGCGGCATCCGGCCCGCCGGCTATGGCATGGGGGTCGCCGTCGGCGACTATGACAACGACGGGTTTCCCGACCTCTACTTGACCGGCCTCGGCTGGGGGCAGCTCTGGCACAACAATGGCGACGGCACGTTCACCGACGTCACCGCCAAGTCCGGCACCGCCGATCCGCACTGGGGCGTCAGCGCCACCTTCTTCGACTACGACCGCGACGGCTGGCTCGACCTCTATGTCGGCAACTACCTCAATTTCTCCTTCGCCTCGGCCAAGGCCTGCCGCAACGCCGCCGGCGAGCCCGACTACTGCGGCCCGGTGACCGCCGACGCCGTCCCCGGACGCCTGTTCCACAACCGCGGCGACGGCACCTTCGAGGACGTGACCGAGCGCGCCGGGCTGCTGACCGCGTTCGGGCCGGGGCTTGGCGTGGTGGCGGACGACTTCGACGGCGACGGCTGGCCCGACCTTTACGTCGCCAACGACGAGAGCGGCAACCAGCTCTGGATCAACCAGCACAACGGCACCTTCAAGGAGGTCGCGCTGCTCGCCGGCTGCGCGCTCTCGCCGGATGGCAAGCCGCAGGCCAGCATGGGGATCGACGCCGGCGACTACGACGGCGACGGCCGCGACGACCTGGTGATGGACGACCTCACCGGCGAGGGCAACGCCCTGTATCGCAACCTGGGCGACCAGCAGTTCGACGACGCTTCGCTCACCAGCGGCATGCGCCAGGCGTCGCTGCCGTTCACCGGCTTCGGCGCCGCCTGGCTGGACTACGACAACGACTCCTGGCTCGACCTGCTGGTGGTCAACGGCGCCGTGCTGATCGTCGAGGCCCAGCGGCAGGCGGGCGAGGCGCTGCCGCTCCGGCAGACGAAACAGCTCTTCCACAACCTGGGCAACGGCAAGTTCGCCGAGGTCTCGGCGGCGGCCGGCCCGGTCTTCGCGCTGCCCGAGGTGAGCCGCGGCGCCGCTTTCGGCGACCTCGTCAACGACGGCGCCACCGACGTGGTGGTGGCCAACAACAACGGGCCGGCGCGCCTGCTGATGAACGAGCTCGGCAGCGCCAATCACTGGCTGGGCTTGCGCCTGCTCACCGGCAAACCGGGCCGCGACGCGCTCGGGGCGCGAGTGGAGATCCTGCGCCCCGGCCAGAAGAGTCTCTGGCGCCGTGTCCGCGCCGACGGCAGCTACGCGTCGGCCAACGATCCCCGCGTGCTCGCGGGCCTGGCGGATCACCCCGCAGTCTCCGGCGTCGTGGTTCACTGGCCCAGCGGGCGGATCGAGGCCTTCGCCGCCGGCGCCGTCAAGGTGGACGCCTACACGACGTTGCGGGAAGGCGCCGGGAACCCTCCAGCGGCCACCTCGAGCTCGGCACCCTTCTGACCCTGCGCGGTGCGCGCGGCGAGGGGATCGAACAGCTTGGGGCGGCGGTGTTCCTTCCCGTCCTCGTCCTGACGCGATCGATTTCTCCCTGAGCGCATCCGACCTTTCGCGGCGAGCGCCGCTCTCTGGTTCGAGTCTTGCAATTCACTCTGCGCAGAAACGGCTTGCCGCCGCCCGGGTCCGCGACCTCGGCGCGGCGGCGGCAGCCGTCGCCCGC
>DATGHG010000231.1:0-16253 GCA_035308185.1 Thermoanaerobaculia bacterium
CTCGAGCACACCCAGGCCTACCGCCGCGACCTGCGCCGCGTCGAGTACGGCGACGAGCGCGACCCCAAGATGCAGGCCTTCCTCGAAAGCATCGCGCCGGTCCGCCACGCCGACCAGATCCGCAAGCCGCTGCTGGTGGCGGCCGGCGCCAACGACCCGCGGGTGCCGGTGTCAGAGGGAGATCAGATCGCCGCCGCGGTCGAGACCAACGGCGTGCCGATCTGGTACGTGGTGGCCAAGGACGAAGGGCACGGCTATCAGAAGAAGAGCAACGCCGACTACCTGCGAACGGTCTCGATCGTCTTTCTGGAGACCTATCTGCTCGGCTCGCCGCCGTCCTAGGATCTGGACCCCTAGACCCCGGCCGCCGCCGCGCGCGGGCCGCGCACGTTGACGCGGTTGCGGCCGCTGCGCTTGGCGACCAGCAGGGCCGCGTCGGCGGCCTGGAAGAGGTCCTGCGGGCTGGTCATCTCGGGCGCCAGCTCGGCAACGCCGCACGAGCAACGGACGGCGATCCTGACCTCGCCGTAGCGATGCTCGAAGCCCTCGATGCGCTCCCGCAGCTTGAGCGCCAGCGTCTCGGCTCCGTGAATGCCGGTCTCGGGCGCCAGGATCGCGAACTCGTCGCCGCCGACCCGCGCCAGCACCTCCTCGGGACGGGTCAGGTCGCGCGCCAGCGATGCCACCTGCTTGAGCACGAAATCCCCGCACAGGTGCCCGAAGCCGTCGTTGATCTGCTTGAACTCGTCGAGGTCGAAGAGGATCAGCGACAGCGGCCGGTGATGGCGGACGGCGCGGGCGAACTCGCGCTGGACCTCCTCCTCGTACTTGCGCTTGTTGAAGATCTCGGTCAGCCCGTCACGCGCCACCAGCTCGTAGATCGCCAGGTGATAGGCGTTCTCCACGTCCTGCTCGTGCAGGAACTTGAAGTGCACCGCGGCGGTCTGGAAGCGGTCGCCGCTCTTGAGCACCGTCCGTCCCTGGATGGGATGGCCGTTGACGAAGGTGCCGTTGGTCGAGCCGAGATCCTCGACGGTCACCACCGGCCCGGCGTAGCGCAGGCGCGCGTGCTTGCGCGAGATCGACATCACCTCGGGCAGGCTGAGGCCCACCAGCGGCGAGCGGCCGATCTCGAGCACCGTGCCGGGCGACAGCCGGTAACGCGAGCCCAACCGCTGCGAATCGGGATGCGCGATCAGGATGACGTCGGCCTCGGCCTCGGGGATCACCGTGCCGCGCTCGATGCGCTCGCGGGTCGAGGTCTCGAAGGTCTGGGTGGTGCTGCTCTCCTGCAACGCGGCGAGATCGATGCCATCCGTATCAGGATCGAGGTCGAGCCTGCGCTTGGTGGCGGAGGAATCCGATGGGTCGTCCATGGGGTCGGCAAGGGAGCTGATGGGTAAAAAATGCTAACACCCGTACCGCCGGCCGTCAAACGAGGCGTGTCGCCGCCGCCCTCCGACCGGTCATTATTTGACCCGGAGCGGGCAGGACGGTAGCGCGGCCGGCAAGCCGGGTACCCGAAATGTAACACCGCACCGCACGGAATCCTGCGCGCCGGGCCGGCGGTGCGGATCGGACGTCAAGGGCGCTGACGTCGCCGCGCCCGATCGCCTAGCAGATCTCGCAGTGGCTCTCGCTGACGGTGTAGAAGCTGGACCTGGTGCCGGTGCAGCCGGCTCCCGGGCAGGGTCCCGAGGAGCACTGGCCGACGATCTTGGTGTGAGCGGCGCTGGACCAGTAGGTGATGATGACGTTCTCGGCCATGAAACAGGCGTTGGGCTTCAGGGCGAGAGGTGCGGGGGCCAGGCAGGCGTTGTCCAGCAAGCCGGCGGCGTGGACCGGGGTATTGCCCGCGCACCAGATCAGGCCCAGCAGGGCCAGCGGGCCGAAAACCTTGACCAACAGCGAACGCCGGCGGCAGTGAGTCGCTTGGCTCATCGTGCATCTCCTTTTTCGTTGAACATCTCCTCTATCTATCGTGCGGCGGCCTGCCGCAATGTGACCGGCCGCCCAGGTCCGCCGCGCACCCCGCGCATCGCTGCTAAGATCGCTGCCGGAGGGCGCAACGCATGTACGTCTTCGTGACCGGAGCGACGGGCTACATCGGGCATGCGGTGGTGGGCGAGCTGGTGGCGCTCGGGCACGCGGTGACCGGGTTGGTGCGCGGCGACGCCAAGGCGGAGGTGATGCGCCGCTTGGGGGCGCGGGCGGTGATCGGCGACATTGCCGACCCCGACAGCTATCGCGAGCACGCCGCGGAGCACGAGGCGCTGGTGCATACCGCCTTCGGCTCGGGTCCCGGCGCCGTCGCCGCCGACCGCACGGCGATCGAGACGCTCATCGCCGCCGCCCGCGCCGGCAAGGCGCGCTCGCTGATCTACACCTCCGGCATCTGGGTGCTGGGCGCAACCGGCGCGGCGCCGGCCTTCGAGGGCGCGCCGACCGACCATCCGGCCGCCCTGGTCGCCTGGCGGGTCGCGCATGAGCATCAGGTGCTCGAGGCTGGCATCCACCACCTGGCGAGCGCGGTCATCCGCCCCGGCGTCGTTTACGGCGGCCGCGGCGGCCTGACCGGCAGCTACTTCGAGTCGGCCGAGAAGGAGGGCGCCGCGGCCTATGTCGGCGACGGCGCCAATCGGCTGCCGATGATCCACGTCGAGGATCTGGCGCGCTTCTACCGCCGCGTGGCCGAGCATCACGGCCGCGGCGTCTTCCACGCCGTGGACGGCAACGGCGTCACGCTCGCCGAGGTGGCCAGCGCCGCCAGCGCCGCCGCCGGCAGGGATGGCGCCACCCGCTCGATTCCGATCGAGGAGGCGCGCCGCGGCCTGGGTGCCTTTGCCGACTGCCTGGCCCTGGACCAGCTCGTCCTGAGCCGCCGCGCCGCCGAGCTCGGCTGGCGCCCCGAGCACCCCAACTTCCTGGGCGAGGCCGACAAGGCCTACCAGGAGTGGAAGAGCACCCGGGGCTAGGGCTAGGGACAGGGCAGCGCTGCCGTATCGGTGGTGGTCACCGTCGTCGTGCCGAGATCGTTGTCGTAGTTCTTGACGTTGCCGGTCATGGTGTCGAGCACGTTGACCTCCCATCCCTGGTTGGTCAGGCCGCCGATGAACACCCAGAAGAAGTTGTTGAGCGCGCAGGCGTCCAGCACCTTCACCCCCATCTCGAAGTTGCTCGGGTCGGTGAAGTAGTAGAACACCGATTCGTCGCTCTCCGCCCTGGCGCCGTTGAACGACAGCACCTGACCCTGGGCCTTGCCGCCGTTGGCGTTGTAGTAGGTCGCCGTCACCTGGAAGCGCCCGGTGTTCAGGCAGCCGTTCAGCGAACCCGGCGCGCAGCTGGTGGCCGGCGGGCAGGTCACGCCGTTGCCGAACGCGTACAGGTCGTAGCCGCTGGTGGTGGGAGTGCCGCCGCGGCTGTTGGCAAAGAGATCGACGAGCACGGTCTCGTCGAGCAGCGCCAGCTCCACGTAGTAGCACCCCGGCGGCGGCTCGGTGAAGTCGAGGCCTTGGAGGCTGACGTTGGTGAGCTGCGCGCCGGGCTTCAGGACCCCCAGGCTGATGCCGCCGAGGTCCTGGAAGTCGAGCAACTGGTTGACAGTCGGTGGGCCAGCGTTCACCGGTGTCGCCCACAGGCGGAGGGACAGGTTCCCCGTCCTGCTGGAGTTGTTCGCGATCGCCGCCGCTCCGACCGTGACGCCGGTGCCGCTCCCCCAGGCCATGTCGACCGGGCCGACGATGACGAACCCCGAGGCCGCATCCTGGGGTGTCGCCGCCGGCTCGACCGCGGCAGCGCGCGCCGCGGCTGTAACCAGGAAAGCGACGACGAAGCAGCCGGCGACGAGGGCAGGCAACCCGATGCTGAGGCGCACCCGGCGATGCCAATGCATTCCGCTCTGCATTGCGACGCTCCTTTCGAAGCAGCTCGACTCCCGGGGGAGTCCGGTTCGACGCATGACCAGCTATGAGTCCAGACGGCTACCATGACTGCCATCTAGCTTGACGGAAAAGGCCATGGATCCCGGGCAAATCGGTACTTTGCGGGGTGCGGGGGTGCGGGAAGCGAGGCGCTGGGCGCCGGCGACGAGGCGGGGCGCCGGCGCTGGCGCAGCGGCGGGCCGGCGGCCTCAGCGGCCGGCGATCAGCGCGCGCAGGACGTGGCGCGCCACTTCGGGGTTCTCGCGCAGCCGCCGGATCGAATAGGGGTACCAATCGCGGCCGTAGGGGACGTAGACGCGCAGGCGGTGGCCGGCCGCGAGCAGGATGTCGCGCAGCTCCTGATCGACGCCGAGCAGCATCTGGAACTCGTACTGCTCGCGGCGCAGGCCGTGTTTGTCGATCAGCGCCGTGGCCGCCGCGGCAAGGTACTCGTCATGGGTGGCGATCGCGGGGTAGATCCCCAGCTCGATCAGCTTTTCGAGCGCCCGCACGAAGTTGGCCCGCACCGTGTCGTAGCCCTTCCAGGCGATCCGCCGCGGCTCGACGTAGATGCCCTTGCACAAACGCACGTTGGCGCCGCCCTCCGGCGCCCGCGGCAACTCGGCGATGTCCCGCAGCGTGCGCCGCATGTAGGCCTGCAGGACCACGCCCAGGTTGCCGTGGGTGCCTTGCAGCTCGCGGTAGATGCGCAGCGTCGCATCGGTGCAGGTCGAGTCCTCCATGTCGATGCGCACGAAGTTGCCGCCGGCGCGCGCCGCGGCGGCGACCGTGGCGACGTTGTCGCGGCAGAAACCTTCGTCCACCTTGAGGCCCAGCAGCGTCAGCTTGATCGAGACGTTGGCGTCGAGGCCGCGCTCGCCAATGGCGGCGAAGACGCGCAGGTACTCCTCGACCGCGGCCAGCGCCCTGTCGCGCTCGCTCACCTCCTCGCCCAGCAGGTCGATGGTCGCCATGGCGCCCTGGCGGTTCAGCTCGCCCACCACCCGCAGCGCGTCGTCCAGGGTCGCCCCCGCCACGTAGCGCGCCGCCACCCGGCCGACGATGAAACGCGGCACCAGCGGCAGCGTATTCACCAGCAAGCGGTTGAACGCGCTCATCGCCAGGGCCCGCGGCAGGAGCGGCTCGGATCGGCCGATGGCATCGAGAGAGAAGATCGGGCGCGGATCAGGGTTCGGGCGATGGCGGGAACGCAGGCCGGATCAGGCGCCGGCCGCCTGGCTCGGCGCATCCACCACCCAGCGCACCGACTTGGAGCAGGGGCAGGCGCCGCCCACCCGCCGCAGGGCGGGCATCTGGGAGGCCGCCTCCTCGGCAGTGAGCTCGCCGCCCTGCACCTTGGCGAGCGCGTCCACGTAGTCCTTGTAATCGCAGCCGGCGCGATACGCCTCGGGGAGGGCGCCCGCCAGGTGGCGCAGGTACGAATGCAGATCGGCGTAGGCTTCGCCGCCGGCGCCCACCATGCGGAAGGCGGGGACTCCGCGGCGGCGCAGGAACTCCGCATGCGGCAGGCGCAACAGGTCTTCCGCCCGCACGCCGCCGGCGCCGGGCGCCGCCTCGCCGGCCAGGATGCGGTCCAGCGCCAGCGGCGCCTCGGCGAGCGACAGCTCGGGCACTCGCGCCCGCAGGTAGCGGAGGTTGAGGTCGCGCACCACCTTTTCGACCTCCTCGCGGTAGAGACGCTGCGCCTCCCCGTTCTTCATCGGCTTGAGGCCGAAGCGCACGTTGGTGCCGCCGCCGCGCTCGTCGCCGAACATCTCGAGCCCGCGCGGCATCCACTTGTTGATCGCGCGCTGCAGCATGTCCATGGTGAAGAAGCCCTCGTCGCGCGCCGCGCTGGTCGCCCACCGCCGCAGCGGCACCACCCCCGCCGCCAGGTGGAAGGCTTCCTCCCGCAGCATCTGCGGCATGCTCTCGGCCATCGGCTGGTAGGCGCTCTGCCGTTGCATGGTCAGCTGGTACTTGCCGACGCGATCGATCAGCGCGCAAAACACCACATTGTCGACGAAGGAATCGAAATCGATGTTGAAGGCGCCCAGCACGTGGGAGCCGGTGGTCATCGACAGGATCTCCTCGATCATGTCGGAGCTGCTGTCCTTCGAGACCGAGCTCCAATCGTCCTCGGCCAGCAGGTGCAGCATCTGGTAGCCGTGGCGCAGCTCCTCCGCCATCATCCGCAGGATCCAGAACTGCTCCTCCTCGTCCTGGGCTCGGGCGAGGGTCAGGCGGTGCTGCTGGATCGAACCGAACTCGGTGGAAGCCTGGGCGCGGATCGCCCCCAGCAGGTGGTGCGCCTGCTCGGGAACCATCTGGGACGCCTGGTTGTACTTGGGCTTGCCCTGCCACTCGCCACACTCGATCTCGGTGCACATGCCCAGCTGCCGGTAGGCGCAGAGCTCGAACCGGGGATCGTTCGGGAAGTGCTTTTCCCAGTTGTCGAGCAAGAAATCGTAGTCGGGCAAGAAAGCCTCCCGCCACTTGACCACGGCGTCGTGGTAGGTCTTGGGCAGGCTGGTGGTCCTGGTGCTCATGGGGTGTCTCTCCGATTCACGGGCCGCGGTCGCGGCCGTTGGACGCGGCCGCCTACAAGGGTGCTACAGGGTCTTGACGAAGGGGCGCAGGCTCGCGGGCTCGAACCCCAGCGAGACGAAGAAGGCGCTGAGCTCCGACGCCCCCTCGTCCACCAGCGTCCGCACGCGGTGGGCGCCGAGCTCCCGGAAGTGCGCCAGCAGGGCCTCGGCCATGATCCGACCGATCGCCTTGCCGCGGTGGGCCGGATCCACCCCCAGGACCTCGATCCAGCCGGTAGGCTCTTCGAGCCCGAACTCCCCCGACCGCACCTCTCCGAGCATGAATCCCACCACCCTGCCGCCCAACTCCGCCACCACCGACCCCTCCGGGTCTCGCCGTAAGTAGTAACCGATCTGGCGCTCCCAGACTTCCGGCCGGTACCGCCCGCCGATCTTCTCGTCGATGTCGACGATCGGGGAGATGTCGATGTCCTCGAGCGGGCGGATGCGCAAGCCGTCCGGAGATCTTGTGCCCTCTGTCACAAGCCGGCATTCTAGCCCACCCGCCGGTAACGACGCCAACCCGCCGCACGCCCAACCCCCGTGGACAGGGTTCTTTGACAGCGGGCCGCCTCCCGGCCCGACCGGAGGGGGCCGCCGACGGCTACGCCGGCGGCTTCACGTGCTCGTGCGCGTGGTAGCTGCTGCGCACCAGCGGTCCGGCCTCGCAGTGAGCGAAGCCGAGCGCCAGCGCGTGCTCGCGGAAGGCCGCGAACTCGTCGGGGTGCACCCAGCGGGCCACCGGCAGGTGCTCGGCGGTCGGTTGCAGGTACTGGCCGATGGTGACGATCTCGACCCCGGCGCCGCGGATGTCGGCAAGGGTCTCGCGCACCTCCTCCGGCGCTTCGCCGAGCCCGACCATGATGCCGGTCTTGATCCGCCCGGACCAGCTGCCGTTCGCCGGGTTCGCGGACTCCGCCGGATTCACGGACTCCGCCGGCTTCGCAGGCCGCGCATGATTCGCGCCGCTCGCCGCGCTGGCGCCGGCCGCGGCCACCGCCGCCGCCCGCGCCAGCAGCCCGAGGCTGCGCTCGTAGCGGCTGCCCGGCCGGGCCTGGCGGTAGAGCCGCGGCACGGTCTCGACGTTGTGCGAGAAGACCTGCGGCGCGGCCGCCAGCACCACCTCGAGAGCCGCGGGGACGCCGCGGAAATCCGGGGTGAGCACCTCGACCGCCGTGCCCGGGCTGCGGCGATGGATCGCCGCGATGACCCGCGCGAAATGTCCGGCGCCGGCGTCCGGCAGGTCGTCCCGATCCACCGAGGTGATCACCGCGTGCCGCAGCCCCATGACCGCCACCGCCTCGGCGACGTGGTCCGGCTCGTCGGCGTCCACCCCGGGCTGAGGGCGTCCCGAGGTCACGGCGCAGAAGCCGCAGCGCCGAGTACAGACGTCGCCGAGGATCATGAAGGTGGCGGTGCCATGCTCGCCCCAGCACTCATAGATGTTGGGACAGCGCGCTTCCTGGCACACTGTATGCAGATCAAGCCGACTGACCAGGTTACGGACCTGGTGGTAGGACGAGGAGGTTGACAACTTGATGCGAAGCCACTCCGGCCTCCCCTTGCGGTCGCCCCGAAGGGCCGGAGACGCGGACTGTCCGATCTGGATCAGCGTTTCGCTCATGATGGTAGTCTAACCTTCCCGTCCAGACCTGCAAGCATCGTGGGAAAGGGCCATAGCCGGACGGCCCCAGACATCAAACGGGAAGCAGTCGAGTGGAGATAGAAGATGTGCGTATTACGCGCTCGATGGGGTTGTGTGCTCTCAGGCCTGTTGCTGGCGGCGGCGCCGCTGGCAGCCGGCGATCTCACCGGCAATTGCCGGCTCGCCAACCAACCCGCGGCCACGCTGCTGGTGCCCTATTTCGAGGTCGATCTCGCCAATGCCGCGGGCCGCACCACCCTGGTCTCGGTCAACAACGCGGCGCCGCGCCCGACCCTGGCGCGCATGGTGCTGTGGACCGATTGGGGAGTCCCCACCCTCGCTTTCGACGTCTACCTGACCGGCTATGACGTGCAGACCTTCAACCTGCGTGACGTCTTCAACGGCGACCTGCCGCTCACCGGCCCCGGCGTCAGCCCCTCCGGCCCGTTCTCCGAGGCCGGCGCCGGCTTCCCCGGCTGCTCCGGCAGCACCTCGTCCGCGTTTCCAGGCCCCGGACCCGGCGGCGGCGCCAGCGTGCAGCTGTCCCTGCGCGCCGCGCACACCGGCCAGCCGTTGCCCAACAGCCAGCCGACGCAGTGTGCGGCGAGCCCGCGCCCGAAGTCGTCCGTGGTCGTTGGCTACATCACCATCGACACGGTGAACCGCTGCACCGGCACGACGCTGATGACCACCGCCAACACGCCGGCCGACCCGACCTACTTTGCCAAGGGCGGCAACGGCTTGGCGAGCGACGTCAACGCGCTGTGGGGCGACGTCTTCTACATGGATTCGCAGAACAACCAGGCGATGAGCCAGCCGGCCATCTCGTTGCTCGCTGACACCGATTTCTTCAACCCGGGCGACTACACCTTCTACGGCCGCTATACCGGCTTCGACAGCCGCGACGACCGGGTGCCGCTGTCGAGCATGTATTACGTGCGCTACTTCAACGGCGGCTCCTTCTCCGGCGGCACCGACCTGCTGGTCTGGCGCGACAACCGGTCGGCGGTGGCCACGCCGCTGGCGTGTGGCAGCACGCCCTCCTGGGCGAACCCGGGCGAGGAGCAGGTGGTGATCTTCGACGAGGAGGAGAACGCCACCGCGCTGAGCAAGCCCAACGCCTTCCCGGTGACCACGCAGCGCGTCTCGGTCGGCGGCGCCGCCCTCCCCACCCAGCCCAACTTCGGCTGGCTGATGCTGGACCTCTGGCACGCCGACGGCACCCACGCCCAGGGCTGGGTCGGCTCCCTGCTCACCGCCTCGGGGCGGTTCTCCTCCGGTCACGAGGCGATGCGCGCCGACGACCTCTGCAACTTCGGCCCGTAGGCGCCGGGCCCCGGACTCAGGACGCGCCGCCCCCGGTCGCGGTGTCAGCGGGGTTGGCGGAGTCAGCGGAGTCGGCGCCGTCAGAGCCCGCCGCGGCCGTGGCGGGCTCCGCCTCGCCGAGGACTTCCAGGTGGCCGGTCCCCTCGTAGCTGGGCACGTCCACTTTCGCCACCATCCGCACGCGCACGTAGTCGAGCGTCAGCTCGCCGACGATCCGCATCGTGCCGGTCCCCTGCTCGAGGTCGGCGCCGGAGAGATCGCTCCGCTCCCGGTCGATCGGGATGCCGAGCTCGGTGCCGCCCCGGGTCTCGGTGAACTTGAGGTGAATCCAGCCCCGGTCGACCGCGTCCTTCAGGGCCTGGCGAGTCGGTTCGGGACGGAGGCTGACGATCAGCCGCTGTTCCTTGGTCAGTTTCATCACCAGCTCGTTCATGTCGGCGGTTCCTCCCTTGCATAGACTGCCGTCTCAAGACCAGTGCCGGAGAGACGAGTTCTCGGGACGTGAGCATAGGATCGCCCCGTAAGCTATGGCGCCGGCGGCTACTGCTAGAGTTCAAGGCCGACGAGAAAGGGGGCAACTTGCGCTTCGAGACCATCGCGGTGCATGCCGGAGGGGCGGTCGATCCGGCGACCGGCGCGGTTGCGCCGCCGATCCATCTGTCCACCACTTTCGAGCACGGTCCCGCCGCCGAGGTGCCGCACGGCTATCTCTACATCCGGGAGGGCAACCCCACCCAGACCCGGCTCGAGCAGGCGCTCGCCGCCGTCGAGGGCGGCGAGGCGGCTTTCGTGTTCGCCTCGGGCATGGCGGCCGGCGCGGCGTACCTGCAGACCCTGCCCGCCGGCGCGCACGTCCTGTTTCACCGCGACCTCTACTACGGCTTCCGCGTCCTCGCCCAGGACTACCTGCCGCGTTGGGGCATCGAGGCGAGCGCGGCCGACCTCGGCGACGACGCGGCGCTGGCCGCGGCGCTACGGCCCGCCACCCGGCTGATCTGGGCGGAGACACCCACCAACCCGCTGCTCGAAGTGCTCGACCTGCGCCGCATCGCCGAGGCAGCCCATGCCCACGGCGCCTTGCTGCTGGTGGACGGCACCCTCGCCACGCCCGCTCTGCAGCGGCCGCTGGACCTCGGCGTGGACGTCGTGCTGCATGCCACCACCAAGTATCTCGGCGGCCATAGCGACGTGCAGGGAGGCGCCCTGGTGCTGCGCCGCCGCGACCCCGAGCTGGCCGCGCGCCTCGACCGGGTGCGTCACGACCTGGGCGCCGTCGCCTCGCCCTTCAACAGCTGGCTGGTGCTGCGCGGCCTGCGCTCGCTCGCCTGCCGCATGGAGCGCCACGCCGCCAACGCCCTGGCGGTGGCGGTGGCCCTGGCCGGACGGCCGGAGGTGGCGGCGGTCCATTATCCCGGCCTGCCGGACCACCCCGGTCACGAGATCGCGCGCCGCCAGATGCGCGCCTTCGGCGGCATGGTCTCCTTCCGCCCTGCCGGCGGCCGCGAGCAGGCCCTGCGGGTCGCCTCGCGGCTGCGCCTCTTCCTCAACGCCACCAGCCTGGGCGGCACCGAGAGCCTGATCGAGCACCGCGCCTCGGCCGAGGGCGCCCATTCGACGGCGCCGCCCGACCTGCTGCGCGCCTCGATCGGCCTCGAGCACCCCGACGACCTGGTCGCCGACCTGCTGCAGGCGCTCGCCGGTTGAGCGGGCTCCCGGCGAGGCCCCGCCGCGCAGCCGATCGAGGAACAGCGGCCGCGCCCGTCCGGCGGCCAGCTCGGTGAGAAAGGGAGCGTCGCCCAGCTTCCAGACATCCATCCAGGCGTCGCTGTCGGCGCTGGGGTAGTAAAAGGCGCCGACCGCCTGCACGCAGATCGCGAAGCTGGCAGCGGCGGCGAAGGCGGCGAGGCCGCGGCGGCGCAGCGCGGCGACGGCCGGCGCCGACAGCCAGACCAGCAGCGGCAGCAGGTCGGTCAGGAATCGCGGCCCATAGCACCTGCCGGCGCGGAAATCGGTCTTGGCATACAGCAGCAGCTGAGCGACGACGGCCAGCAGGCCGGCGACGGCGACGGCACGCCCGGGGCGGTCGAGAACCCGCCGGCCGCCGGCGACGAGCACCACGAGGAACGGCGAGTAGACCAGCAGCCCCTTGCCCGGGCTGAGCAGCTCGCCGGCAAGCCCCGTCAGCAGGGGTTGGCGCAGCAGCTCCCGGCCGGCGCTCGCCGCCAGGGTCTCGTAGCCCCCCGCGAGGTTGCCGAAGACCACCAGGTCGTAGAGGGCCGTCAGCAGCAGCGGCACGGCTGCCGCCGCGAAGAACCAGCCCACCTGGCGCCGCCGCGGCCCGGGCGAGGACCGCGCCAAGCAGACCGCGGCGAGCGCGAACGCCGCGGCGAGCACCGCGTCGAACGGACGATTGGCGACCAGCAACCCGGCAACCAGTCCCGCCACCGCCAGGGACCGCCGCGACGGCAGGCCGGTGTCAGCCGCCACCGCCGCCACCGGCGCCGCCGGCACCGCGGCCGCCGGCGCGGTCAGGGCGAGGAGAGCGACCACCACCAGCAGCTCGGCGACGCCGTGCTGCCAGAGCGCCTGGCTGGAGATGACCCAGGTCTCGGTGCCGAAGGCGAAGGCGACTGCCAGCAGCAGCGCCCGGGACCGCGCCAGACGGCGGCGCAGCAACCAGAACATCAGGCCGGCGCAGGCCGCGGCGATGACCGATGCGGCCAGTTTCTCGCTCAGCTCGGCGACCGCCCGCACGGCGTCGACGTCTCCCCAGCCGCGGCGTTCGAGATAGACCGCCGCCGGCAGGTAGAGCGGCGTCGCCACCAGCGGCGTCACCACCGGATAGAGCGACGCGAGATGCCGGCCGCCTCGCGCCGGGACGATCCAGTAGCTCCTGGCGTATCCCATGCGGGCGGCCTCGGCGACCGGATCCAGGTAGAGCGTGCCGCCGTGGAGAAGGGCCAGCGGCAGGAAGCGCGCGGGGAAGGTGTCGCCCGCCGCGATGCCGCGGAGGTTGGCGTTGTAAACCAGCAGCGCGCACAGCGCCATCGCCAGCGCCAGCTGGCGGTCCAGCCGCGCGACGGGCGCGACGCCTGGAAGCTCCCGCGAGCCTGTTCGCATGGCGGGCCGCGCTGGCTTCCTCGGAGCGGCGGTCGGGAGCGGGTGGGCGGGCGCGGGTCAGGTCAGGGAATGCTGCCCGAGACGTCCAGCGCGACGTCGAGGGCGACGTCCAGGGCGGGGGCGCTGTGGGTGATCCAGCCCACCGAGAGCAGGTCCACGCCGGTGGCGGCGATGGCGGCCACGGTGGCGGGCCGGATGCCGCCGGAGGCCTCGGTGAGCGCGCGCCCGCGGGCTCGGCGCACCGCCTCGGCAAGGACGTCGAGCGGCATGTTGTCGAGCAGCACCGCCTCGACGCCCAGGGCCAGCGCCTCGTCGAGCTCGGCGAGCGAATCCACCTCCACCTCGATCTTGACCAGGTGCCCGATGCCGCGGCGGGC
This sequence comes from Thermoanaerobaculia bacterium, assembly GCA_035308185.1. GTDB lineage: Bacteria > Acidobacteriota > Thermoanaerobaculia > Multivoradales > UBA5704 > JASLEW01. The sequence goes on from DATGHG010000231.1 coordinate 12,977, forward strand.
GCGCTCGACGGCCGGGCGCAGGCCGCCGGCGAGGGCGCGGTGGTTGTCCTTGATCAGCACCGCGTCGTCGAGCCCGAAGCGGTGATTGGCGCCGCCGCCGGCGCGCACCGCGTATTTCTCGAGCGCCCGCAAGCCGGGGGTGGTCTTGCGCGTGCAGACCACGCGGGCGCCGTGTGGCGCCGCCGCCGCCGCCAGGTCGCGCGTCGCGGTGGCGATGCCGCAGAGGTGGCCGAGCAGGTTGAGGGCGGTGCGTTCCGCGGCCAGGATGGAGCGAGCGGGCCCGCGGACGACGGCCAGCACCGCACCGGCCGCCACGTCCTCGCCGTCGGCGGCACGCGCTGTCGTTTCCAGGGAGGGATCGAGCAGCCGGAAGGCCGCGAGCGCCATCGGCAGCCCGGCCAGCCGCCCCGGCGCGCGCGCTACCAGCAGGGCCTCGGCCCGCAGCCCGGCAGGCACCACCGCGTCGCTGGTGAGATCGCCGGCGCGCCCGAGGTCCTCGGCCAGCGCCCGCCGAATCAGGTCTTCGTAGACCAACGGGTAGAGTGGCGCGAGGCGCGCGACCACGGCGGCCCCCACGGCGCCGACGGCGTCCACGGCGGCGGGGCTCGTCGCAGCGGGCGCGCCAAGGGCCGATGCGCTCGGCGGCGCCGCGGCGCCGCTAGCTCCGGCCGCGGGGCTGCCGGAGCTCACCTCGGTCGCCCCGTTGCCGCGGCTCGCCGCCGACCTGCCGACCCGAAGGACTTGCGGGTATCAGACGGAGAGGCGTCGCCGGGCCCTCGCTGCGGTGCGCCCGCGGCCTGGACGGGGACCGTCTCGGCAGCCTCGAGCGCCGGCCGAGGTGCCGCGGCCTCGGCTCTGGAAGCAACCTCGGCTCTGGACGCAACCGGCGTCAGGCGGCGGCGCGTGGCGGCGGCCGGGGTCGCCGGCAGGCCGCCGGCAGGTGTGCCCTCGGCCTCGAAGCGCGCAGTGCCGCCCGGACCGGCGGTGAGGAAGAGGCGCCGGCGCCACGCCGGCTCGGTGCGCGGGTAGTCGGTGCGGCGATGCCCGCCACGGCTCTCGCGCCGGGCGAGCGCCGCCTGCGCCAGCAGCTGCCCCGCCAGCAGGAGGTTACGCGCCTCGCCGGCCGCGAACGCGGAGCGGCCGTGGCCGCCATCCGGCGAGGCTTCGCCGGAGGCGATCGGCGGCGCGGTCGGCGCCAGCCCTGGCGACGGCTCTGGCGGCAGCCCCGGCGCCGGCCCTGGCGGCGCTCCCGGCCACGGCCCTGGCGGCAGCCCCGACAACGGCCCTGGCGGCGCCCCCGGCCACGGCGGCGGCCACGGCGGCAGGCGGCCGGCAAGCGCCGTCAGCTCCTCGACGGCGGCAGCCAGGCCCACCGCGTCGCGCTCGACGCCCACCTGTTCCCACATCAGGCGCCGGAGCCGTGCCGCCAGCTCCTCGGCCGCCGGGCCGGCCAGCTCCGGCGCACCCGCCGCCGACGCCGTGCCGGAACCAGCGGCGTCCGCCGACCGCCGGCCGGGCACGCGGGTCATGGCGGCGCCGGCGACGGCGGCGACGGCGGCACCGCTCGCGCCGCCCGCACTCTCGGCGTCACCCGTGGCACCCACGCTGCCCGCGCCGTCCGTCCCGCCCGCCGAGATGTCCTCCGCCACCCGCGCGCCGAAGACCAGCGCCTCGAGCAGCGAGTTGCTGGCCAGGCGATTGGCGCCATGGGCGCCGGTCGCGGCCACCTCGCCGCACGCCCAGAGCCCGGCCAGGGAGGTGCGCCCGCTCGCATCCACCGCCACGCCACCCATGTGGTAATGGGCGGCCGGCGTCACCGGCAGCAGCTCGCTCCGCGGGTCGAAGCCGTGCCGCCGGCAGAGCGCGAAGACCGTCGGGAATCGCTCCGGGAACCGGTCCCCCACCGCGCCGCGGGCGTCGAGGTAGACGCGGCCACCGTCGCGCATGCGAGCCCAGATGGCGCGCGCCACCACGTCGCGGGGCGCCAGCTCGCGGTCGGGGTGAACCGCCGTCATGAAACGGGTGCCCCGCTCGTCGACCAGGATGGCGCCCTCGCCGCGCAGCGCCTCGGTCAGCAGCGGCAGCGGCGCGCCGGCCGCGGGCACGGCCAGCGCGGTCGGGTGAAACTGGACGAACTCGAGGTCCACCAACCGGGCGCCGGCGCGCGCCGCCATCGCCAGGCCGTCGGCGGTCGCCTCGCGCGGGTTGGTGGTGTAGAGGTACAGCTGGCCCAGGCCGCCGGTCGCAAGCACCACCGCCGGCGCCCGGAAGAGCGCTCGCCGGCCATCAGCGCGGCAGGCGGTCAGCCCGACCACGGTACCGTCCTCGAGCGCCAGATCGAGGGCGAAGGTCTGGTCCACGATGCGGATGCCGGGCTCGCGCCGCACCGCCTCGACCAGGGTGCGCACCACTTCGGCGCCGGTGGCGTCGCCGTTCGCATGCAGGATGCGGCGCCGGCTGTGGGCCGCCTCCCGGCCCAGCGCCAGTCGGCCGCCGGCGTCGCGGTCGAAGTGCGCCCCGAGCGCCAGCAGCGAACGGATGCGCCCGGGGCCCTCGCCGGTCAGCAGCTCGACGATGCGCGGATCGTTGAGGCCGGCGCCGGCCGCCAGCGTATCGGCGGCGTGCAGGGCCGGAGCGTCGTCCTCGCCCACCGCCGAGGCCACCCCGCCTTGCGCCCAGACGCTGGCGCCGCCGCCGCCGGCGACGCTGGAGCGGGTCTTGGTCAGCACCACCACGCGCCGCGAGGCGGCGGCGCAGCCCAGGGCGGCGGTCAGTCCCGCCGCGCCCGCGCCAACCACCAGCACGTCGGCAGCCGCCGACTCCATGAGGGCGCCCTCGAAAGCGCCGTCGAGAGCGCGGCCTCGGGTCACCGCCCGCGCTCCCGGCGCCCGACCTCCAGCATCCGTTCGAGCGCGCGGCGGGCCGGCGCCGCGATCTCGGGCGCGACCTCCACGCGATGTTCCAGCCCTTGCAGGGCGTGCAGGATCTTCGGCAGGGTGATGCGCTTCATGTGCGGGCAGAGCGCGCACGGCCGGACGAACTCGACGTCCGGGTGCTCGACCGCCACGTTGTCGCTCATCGAGCACTCGGTGATCAGCACCACGCGCCGCGGCCGGGACCGGCCGACGTGGCGGATCATCGCCGCCGTCGAGCCCACGAAGTCGGCCTCGGCCAGCACCTCGGGCGGGCACTCCGGGTGCGCCAGGATCTGGATGCCCGCATGGCCGGCGCGGAAGGCCCGCAGATCCTCGGCGGTGAAGCGCTCGTGGACCTCGCA
>DATGHG010000232.1:0-19040 GCA_035308185.1 Thermoanaerobaculia bacterium
AACTGCGAGTCCGCCTGCGGTCTCCTCGCGTACGTCGACCGCGAGACCTTCCAAGTCCGCAAGTTCGAGGGCAACCCGGAGCACCCCGGCTCGCGGGGACGCAACTGCGCGAAGGGCCCGGCCACGCTCAATCAGATCACCGACCCGGACCGCATTCTCCATCCGCTCAAGCGCGCCGGCGCGCGGGGCGAAGGCGCCTGGGTGCGCGTCTCCTGGGACGAGGCGCTCGACGACATCGCGTCGCGCATCCGAGGCGCGATCGCCTCCGGGCGCCACAACGAGGTCATGTACCACGTCGGGCGGCCCGGCGAAGACGGGTTTACCGAGCGCGTGCTCGCCGCCTGGGGCGTGGACGGCCACAACACCCACACCAACATCTGCTCGGCGGCGGCGCGCTCCGGCTACCAGCTCTGGTGCGGCATCGACCGGCCGAGCCCCGACCACGCCAACGCCAAGGTCATCCTGCTGGTCAGCGCCCACCTCGAAAGCGGGCACTACTTCAATCCGCACGCTCAGCGGATCATGGAGGGCAAGCAGCAGGGCGCCAAGCTGATCGTGCTCGATTCGCGGCTGTCCAACACCGCCACCCACGCCGACGTCTGGGCGGCGCCGATCCCGGGCTCCGAGCCGGCCATCTTCCTGGCGATCGCCCATCACCTGATCCGACATCGCCTCTACGACCGGGAGTTCGTGCGCCGCTGGTGGAACTGGCAGGAATTCCTCGCCGCGGAGCACCCGGAGCTGCCGTCCACCTTCGCCAGCTTCGAGGCGGTGCTCGCGACGCTCTACGCCAGCTACAGCTTCGAGCTTGCCGCCGCCGAGTCGGGGATTGCCGTGCCGGTCCTCGAGGAGATCGCCGCGACGGTCGCCGGCGCCGGCACCCGCCTCGCGACCCACACCTGGCGCAGCGCCGCCTCCGGCAACCTCGGCGGCTGGCAGGTCGCGCGCACGCTGTTCCTGCTCAACGCCCTGCTTGGAGCCGTGGCCACTCCGGGTGGCACCTACCCCAACGCCTGGAACAAGTTCGTTCCCAAGCCCATCCATCTGCCGCGCCATCCCGAGCACTGGAACGAGCTGACCTGGCCGCCCGAGTTCCCGCTGGCCACCTACGAGCTGTCGTTCCTGCTGCCGCATCTGCTCAAGGCGAGGCGCGGGCGCCTCGACGTCTACTTCACCCGGGTCTACAACCCGGTGTGGACCAATCCCGACGGCTTCACCTGGATCGAGGCGCTCTCTGACGAGGGGCTGATCGGGCTGCACGCGGCGCTCACCCCGACCTGGAACGAGACCGCCTACTTCGCCGACTACGTCCTGCCGATGGGCCATGGCCCCGAGCGCCACGACGTCCATTCCTACGAGACCCACGACTCGCAATGGCTGGGCTTTCGCCAGCCGGTGCTGCGGGCGGCACGCGAGCGGCTCGGCGAGAGCCTGCGCGACAGCCGCGAGGCCAATCCCGGCGAGGTCTGGGAGGAGAACGACTTCTGGCTCGAGCTCACCTGGCGCATCGATCCCGACGGCAGCCTGGGCATCCGCAAGTTCGCCGAGTCGGCGGCGCGTCCCGGCGAGCGCCTGAGCGTCGAGGAGTACTACCGCTACATGTTCGAGCATTCCGTTCCGGGCCTGCCGGAACGCGCCGCCGCGGAAGGGCTCGAGCCGCTGGCATTCATGCGCCGCTATGGCGCCTTCGAGATCGCCCGCGGCATCGGTCCGCTGCACGAGCGCGAGGTGCCGGCGGCGGAGCTGGACGACGTGGCGGAGGACCGCTTCGGCCGCGTCTACACGCGGGCGCCGAAGCCGGCCTCCCCCAACCTGGCGCCGGTGGGCAGCCCCGAGCCGGATGCCGGCGGCCGGCGCGCTGCCGGCGTGCGCGTGGACGGCACGGTGCGGGCGGGCTTCCCGACCCCGAGCGGCCGGCTCGAGTTCTACTCCGCGACCCTGGCGGGCTGGGGCTGGCGCGAGCAGGCGCTGCCGGGCTACATCCGCAGCCACGTCCATCCGGAGGCCCTGGGCGGCGACCGGCTGTGCCTGATCTCCACCTTCCGGCTGCCGGTGCACATCCACACCCGCAGCGCCAACGCCAAGTGGCTGGACGAGATCGCCCACAGCAACCCGCTGTGGATCCACCCCGGCGACGCGGCGCGGCTGGGCATCGCCACCGGCGACCTGGTCCGCATCGAGACCGAGATCGGCTGGTTCGTCGACAAGGCCTGGGTGACCGAGGGCATCCGGCCGGGGGTGGTGGCATGCAGCCACCACATGGGCCGCTGGAAGCTCGCCGCCGCGCCGCGAGTCGCCCAGGCCCTTCAGGCCCCGGAGCCGGAGGATACCGGCCGGCCGGGGAAGGCGATCCCGCTGCCGGGCGACGTGGAGCAGGAGGCTCCACCTGGCCGTCCCGGAGAGCCGGGCCAGCGGCAGCTGATGGCCACGGTCGCGCTCGGCCGCCAGGGCGACCGCTGGACCCTGCACCGGCGCGCGGGGGTGGGTCCCTACGCTTCGAGCGACCCCGACTCGGCGCGGATCTGGTGGACCGACGTCGGCGTCCACCAGAACCTGACCTTCCCGGTCCATCCCGACCCGATCTCCGGCATGCACTGCTGGCACCAGGCGGTGAAGGTGACCAGGGCCCGGCCCGGGGACCGCTACGGCGACGTCGCCGCCGATACCGAGGCGTCGCACCGGGTCTTCCAGGAATGGCTCGCCCGCACCCGTCCGGCGGCCAGCCACTCGCCGGACGGCACGCGCCGCCCCCACTGGCTGATCCGGCCGCTGCGGCCCTCGCGGGAGGCCTACCGCTTGCCCGGAACGCCATCGGCCCCCAGGTGAGCGGGCCGGCCGAGAGCGGGGATATGGAGCTGTTGCGGGCGCTGGGCGCCCTGTGCGAGACGCCGCGCCCCGAGCTGCAACCGATCGCCGACCTGCTGGAGCTGGGGCCGCTCCCTGGGCGCGCCGACCACGGCGAGCTGTTCCTCTTCCAGCTCTATCCCTACGCTTCGGTCTACCTGGGGGCCGAGGGCATGATGGGAGGAGAGGCGGCCGACCGGATCGCCGGCTTCTGGCGCGCTCTGGGGCAGACGCCGCCCGAGGCGCCCGATCACCTGACGTTGATGCTCGGCCTTTACGCGCGCCTCGGCGAGCTCGAGCAGCAGGCCGCCACCGGCCCCGAGCGCGAGCGCTGGCGCCATGCCCGCCGGGCGTACCTTTGGGAGCACCTGCTGAGCTGGCTGCCGGTTTTCCTGATGCAGCTCGACGCCGCGGACGACCCGCGGAATTGCGCACGGCCCAGCGCCGCCGGCGCCGTGGCCGATCCCTTCTACCGGCGCTGGGCGGCGCTGCTCGGGGCCGCGCTGCGCGCCGAAGCGGCGGCGATGTTTCCGCCGGATACCGGCTGGCCGGCGGCGCTGCCTTTGCACCTCCGGGAGGCGCCGGCTGCCGTCGACCCACGCCGCGAAGGCTCACAGGGCTTCCTCGCGTCGCTGCTCAGCCCGGTGCGCAGCGGCATGGTGCTGGTCCGCGGCGACCTGGCGCGCGCGGCCCGCGAGCTGGGCCTGGGCCTGCGCCTCGGCGAGCGCCGCCTGGTGCTGGCGGCGATGCTCGAGCAGGACGCCGGGCCGGCGCTGGGCTGGCTGGCCGAGGAAGCCGCCGCCTGGGCGGCACGACATCGGCCGGAAGCCCATATCGCCGGGCCGATCGCGGCTTTCTGGCAAGACCGCGCCGCGGTCACCGCCAGACTGCTGGGCGAGCTGAAGGAAGGGATATGACGAGGCCGGCGCCGGCTCAGGTCCCGGGCCGGCTGGCGTGGCGCGCCACCACCTGCCAGCGGCCGTCTCGCCTCACCCAGACGTCGGTCAGCAGGAACTCGCCGCTCCAATCGCGGCCGGCGAAGGTCGCGGTCTGCTGGAACTGGGCGTTGATCACCGCCGTGTCGCCGTAGATCCGCACCGTCATCCGCTCGAAGGTGTAGCCGTCGCCGCGCACCAGCTTCAGCGTCGAGTCGATGTACTGACGCTTGTTGGTGATCTCGCCCTTCGAGCTGGAGCTGGTCAAGGTGAAGTCGTCGGCGACGAGGTTCTCCAGCGCGCCCGGATCGGGCAGCTGCCAGGCCCGCGCCCACTCGTTTTCCATCTTCACCAGCTCCTGCTCGAGCAAGGGGCTGGGGAACTGCTCGGTCTGTCTCATGGCAGAAAGTGGGAGCGCTCACCGCCGGTGCGGCGCCGCTCCCGGCAATCGATACTCGATGTGACTAGGGTATAGGGCTCGCGATTCGACTGTCAAACCCGGCCTGCCGACTTCCCATGGTAAAGTTACGCCCCTCCTCGCGGTCCGTTGCCGGCGCTCGCCGTGCCGGGACCCGAGCTTCCCGGACGAGAAAGGAGCGCCTGCGCGAAGCGCGATGCCTGCTACCGCTACGATGACGAGCCGCTGGTCCGCGGCCGATTCGATGGACCTCTACAACATCGACGGCTGGGGCAACCGTTACTTCTCGGTCAACGACCGGGGCCACATCTCGGTGCATCCGGCAGGCGTCGGGGCACCGGCGATCGATCTCAAGGACCTGGTGGACGAGGTGCGCCAGCGAGGCATCGGGCTGCCGCTGCTCATCCGCTTTTCGGAGATCATCCGGGCTCGCGTGGTGGAGCTCAACGAAGCGTTCGGGCGCGCGATCTCGGAGTACGGGTACCGCAACGTCTATCGCGGCGTCTATCCGATCAAGGTGAACCAGGACCGCTATCTGGTGGAACGCCTGGTCACCTATGGCCGTCCCTACCACTTCGGCCTCGAAGCGGGCTCCAAGCCCGAGCTGCTGGCGGTGATGGCGATGCTCGAGGACGAGGAGGCGCTGATCGTCTGCAACGGCTACAAGGACGAGGAGTACGTCGAGACGGCGCTGCTCGCCAGCAAGCTCGGCCGCAACGTCATCCTGGTGGTCGAGAAGCCCTCGGAGCTGGCGCTGATCCGCCAGCTCGGCGAGCGCACCGGCGTGCGGCCGCGGATCGGCATCCGCTCCCGGCTCTCGGCCCGCGGCGCCGGCCACTGGGAGGCCTCGGGCGGCGACCGCTCGAAGTTCGGCCTCTCCGGCCGCGACCTGCTCAACGCCGTCGGCTACCTGCGGGAGCACGGCCTGCTCGACACCTTCGAGCTGCTGCACTTCCACCTCGGCAGCCAGATCTCGTCCATCCGCTCGGTCAAGGACGCCCTGCGCGAGGCGGCGCAGATCTACGTCAACCTGGTCAAGGCCGGCGCCTCGCTGCGCTACCTCGACGTCGGCGGCGGCCTGGGCATCGACTACGACGGCTCGAACACCAACTTCGCCTCGTCGCTCAACTACACGCTGCAGGAGTACGCCAACGACATCGTCTTCGGCGTCATGGAAGTCTGCGATCACGAGCAGGTGCCGCATCCCACCCTGGTCTCGGAATCGGGGCGCGCCACCGTGGCGCATCATGCGGTGCTCATCGTCGAGGCGCTGGGGGTCGCCGAGTTCTCGGTCGGCAAGCTGCCGCGCCAGCTGCCGGTGGACGCCGAGCTGCCGCTCAAGCACCTGTTCGAGACCTGCCGCGAGGTGTCGCGCAAGAACCTCCTCGAGTCCTACCACGACGCCATGTCCTACCGCGACGAGTGCCTGAGCCTGTTCAATCTCGGCCACCTGTCGCTGGACAACCGCGGCCTCGCCGAAGACCTGTTCTGGGCGACCTGCCAGAAGATCCTCAAGATCACCCGCACCCTGCCGCAGGTGCCCGAGGACTTGGAGGGGCTCGAGCGCAGTCTCGCCGACACCTACTTCTGCAACTTCTCGGTCTTTCAATCGCTGCCCGACTCCTGGGCGATCGATCAGCTGTTCCCCATCCTGCCCATCCACCGGCTGCGGGAAGAGCCCTCGAACCGGGCGGTGATCGCCGACATCACCTGCGACTCGGACGGCAAGATCGATCACTTCATCGACCGCCGCGACGTCAAGAGCGTGATCGAGCTGCACCCGCTGCTGCCCGACACGCCGTACTATCTCGGCGCTTTCCTGGTCGGGGCGTATCAGGAGATCCTCGGCGACCTGCACAACCTCTTCGGCGACACCAACACCGTGCACGTCTCGCTCGACGCCGAGGAGGGCTATTCCATCGACGGCGTCGTCACCGGCGACAGCGTGGCCGACGTGCTGCGCTACGTGCGCTACAACCGCGGCGACCTGGTGGCACGGGTGCGCCAGGCCGCCGAGGCGGCGCTGCGCGCCAAGCGCATGACGCTCGAAGAGTCGCGGCTGCTGGTGCGGCGCTACGAGGAAGGGCTGTCGGGCTACACCTATCTCGAACAGGACTGAGGTCAGGAAAGGAAACGCCATGAGCAGCGTCGCCCTCGAGGTCGAGCCCTTGATCGAAAACCTGCGCGCCGCCGTGCTGCTCGGCGAGACGGCGGCGATCGCGGCGCGGATCAAGCAAGTCCTCGAGGAAACCATCCCCGCGGAAGGCCTGCGCCTGCCCGACCGTTTCCGCCGCGCCCGGCCCGACCGTTATTGCCGCCGTCTCCTCTATCGCGACCCGCAGCTGGAGTTCACCGCCCTGGTGATGACCTGGGGCCCGGGACAGCGCACGGCGCTGCACGACCACGCCGGGATCTGGTGCGTGGAAGGAGTGGTGGAGGGCGAGCTCGAGGTGACGCGCTACGAGCTGCTCGCCGAGACCGCCGGCGGGGTCTGCGAGTTCGCGGAGAAAGGCGGCGTGCGGGCGCGGGCCGGATCGGCGGGAGCGCTCATCCCGCCGTTCGAGCACCACGTCCTGGCCAACGTCGATCCCGGCAACATCGCGCTGACCCTGCACGTCTACGGCGGCGAGATGGACCACTGCGGGGTGTTCCAGCCCGAGCCGGGCGGCGGCTACCGCCGGCTGGCCAAGCAGCTGGCTTACGACGACGACTGAGTCGACCTGGCGGGGGCGCGCGCTTCTGGTCGCGCGACCGGGCGCGCGCTACCGCGCGCCGGCGATGGCAGAGAGCGCCGCGAGCGCTGCCGCCGCCGGCCCCGTCGTGGCCTGCGGCGGTTCCGGCGCCGCTGGCAGCGGATCCAGCAGCAACGGGAATCCCAGCAACCCGAAGATGCGCTGCACGTAGTCGCGGGTCTCGGCGAACGGGGGTACGCCGCCGAAGCGGTCCACGGCCCCCTCGCCCGCGTTGTAGGCGGCCAGCACCCGCACCGGATCGTCCCCGAAGCGATCGACCAGCCAGCGGAGATACCGGGTGGCCGCCTCGAGATTCTTCCGCGGGTTGAACAGGTCGCGGCGGCGGGGGAGCCCGAAGCGGCGGGCGGTCGAGGGCAGCACCTGCATCAGGCCGCAGGCGCCCTTGCGCGACCGGGCGCGGGGATTGAAGTCCGACTCCACCTTGGCGATGGCGGCGACCAGCAGCGGATTGAGCGCGTAGCTCCGGGAGATCTGGTAGATCAGCTTGCCGAAAGGCTGGGACGGCACGCCCGCGGCGCCGTCGAAGGCGAGCGCGGGATGGGGCGCGGGGGCCGCCGGTTTGGCAACGACGGCGGCCGGCGCGGCCGGCGGGGTGACGGCGCCCGGCGCGCCGGCGGTGGGTGCGCCGGTGGCGGGGCCGGACTGGACGGCTTCATGCGGCGCGCCCGAAGCGTAGGGCGCCGGGTGCGACGAATCGAGGTTGGTGTTTGCCGGGGCAGGCGGGGTAGGAGGGGTGGCGGCTGCCGGCGCGACGAGCGCGCCGGCGATGGGCGGCGCGGGTTCGGGGTTGGCGGCCGGGACCAGCGTGGCAGGGACCAGCGGCGGTCGCGGAGCGGGAGGCGGTTCGGCAGCGGTCGGCAGGTCGGCGGCCAGACCGCGGAAGGTGCCGGCCGGCAGCCCGGTGGCGCCGGCGATGGCGGCGGTGGTGCCGGCGGGCACCTCGGCCAGCGCCTGGCAGACGCTGGCGTCGTCGACCAGGCCGGCTCGCGGCGAGGCAGGCGCGAGCGGCGCGGCGGCGCAGCCGGAAGCCGCCGGCGAGCCGGGACGGGGAGCGGTGCTCGGAGGCTGCGGCAGTCCGGCGGCCTGGACGCCAAGGGTGCCGGTGAGCCCCAGCAGCAGCATGGCGCCGAGGAGCAGCCAGCGGCAGCTCGGACGTCCCGCGATGCGGCCCACCGGGCCGCGGATCCACGGCGAGCGGCGGCAGGCTGGCGATAACGATCGCATGGGACCCCCTTGCACTCTCACGGTCAAAACGCTGGCAGCTCCGAGCTGAGGCGGCATTGATACTAGAGTCGTCACCGGGCTGTCAATCGCGAATTGGGCGTAAGTTCAGGCGGGCCAGGACATAGCACCGGTCAGGGGCGACGTGTTAGCTTGGCGGGGACCGCTGCGGGAGTCCGCCGCCCGCGCCGTTTCCACCATGAGGTCGCCGATGAGATCTCGACGGTACCGATCGCGGCCGCCGCGTCGCCGGCGGCGTCGCCGTCTGACGCGCTCGTCCTGGCCGCTGATCGGCCTGGCCATGGCTGCGGCCGCCGCGGCTGCCGCCATGGGGGTGCTGGCTCGCCGCCGCCGCGATGCCGATGCAGAGGACGACTCCTGGCCGCTGGCGTCGGCGTCGGCGTCGCCGCTGCCGGAGGCCGGCGCCGCCGCTGGCGGCGCGGCGGGTGGCCCGGGCGGCGAGCGCGAGCCGGTCGAGCCGGTCCAGCTGTGGATCGCCGGCCCGGCGGGCAACCTCTACGTGCGCGACGGCGGCGAGGGCGCCGGCCGGGGGCTGCCGGTGCTGTTCGTCCACGGCCTCGGCGGCAACGGTGGCCAGTGGGCGTTGCAGCTCGACGACCTGCGGGGGCGCCGCCGCGCCCTGGCGCTCGACCTCCGCGGTCACGGCGACTCCGACCCGGCCGAGGACGGCGCCTACGACGTGCCGTCGCTGGCCAGGGACGTCGCGGCGGTGGCCGATCATTTCGCGCTGCGGCGCTTCGTGCTGGCGGGGCACAGCCTGGGCGCCGCGGTGGCGATCGCCTATGCGGCCGACCACCCGCAACGGGTCGCCGGCCTGCTGCTGGTGGACGCCAACGGCGACCAGACCCGCATCCCGCGCCGGCAGATCGAGCCGTTCCTCGCGGCGCTGCGCGCCGAACCGCTGGACGAGCTCGCGGCCTACTACCGCCAGCTGGCCGCGGGCGGCGACCGCGAAGCCGCGCGGTGGGTGCTCGAGGACCTCCGGCTCACTCACCCGGATGCGGTCGCGGCGGCCGTCGCCGCGGCGCTCGAGTTCGCGCCGCTGCCTGCACTGGCGCGCTACGGTGGCCCCAGGCTGGCGGTGATCAGCGACGCCAACAACCTGCCCTACAGCCTGCACCAGCTGCTGCCGGAGCTGCCGGTCGAGCTGGTGCGCGGCACCGGCCACTGGTTGATGATGGACCGTCCCGAGGCCTTCAACCGCATCCTCGAAGCCTTCGTGAGCCAGGTGAGCTGAGTCGGACGTAACAATCCTTGCCGCGGATCGTTCCATGATCGAGGACGACGAAGATCCACGGAGGGACACCGACGTGCAAGCCGCAGCTCTCGATACCGCCGCACCCCCACCGGGCATCGGACCGCCGCCCGACCTGGCGGCGATCTTCGCGCAGCACCATGGCGCGGTGCTGCGCGCCGCGCATCGCATCACCGGCAACGCGATGGACGCCGAGGACGTGCTGCAGACGGTGTTCACCCGCCTGCTGCGCCGGCCGGGTGGCGCGGAGCTGGACGGCGGCGGCGTCCGCGGGCTGGACCCCTCGCAGGCGGTCGGCAGCTACCTGCACCGGGCGGCGGTGAACGCCGCCCTCGACCTGCTGCGCTCGCGCCGCCGGTCGCGGCTGGTGGCGCTCGGCGACGCGCCGGGCGGCGAGGGCGGCGAGGGCGGTCTGCAGGAGCCGATCGACGACCGTACGCCGTCACCCGAGCGCCGCACCAGCAGTCGCGAGCTCGGCCGGCGCCTGCGCGCCGCGATGTCGCGGTTGTCGCCGCGCCAGGCCGAGATCTTCGCCCTGCGCTATCTCGAAGGGCTGGGGAATCTGGAGATCGCGCGGCGGCTGGGCAGCTCGCAGACCGCGATCGCCGTCATTTTGCATCGCGCGCGGCACCGCCTCCAGCAGGAGCTCCGGTCGGCGCAAGGAGGCAGGTCATGAGCCGCAACGGCACCGACATCCACGACCATCGGGACGACCTGGAGCGGGCGGTCGCGGAGGTGCTTGCCGAGCCGCTGGACGACAGCTGGGTCGAGGAGGCCGCGGCGCGGGTGTGGAAGAACCTCGCCGGCGCCGGCGCCCTTGGCTTCGCCCCAGGAGACACCGGCGCTGCTGACGACGCCGGCGCCCAGGGCGTCCGGCTCCAGGGCTGCCGGGAGCAGGGGCAGCAGATCCCGGCCTTCCTGCGCGGCGAGCTGGCACCGGCCCGCGCCATGCTGTTCGCGGACCATCTGCGCGACTGCCTGCCATGCCGGCGGGTGGTGCATCTGGCTCGGCAGGAGCGCGCCGGCCGCGCCACCTCGGCGCTGCACGAGGTGGTCGAAGGCGCGACGGGTGGGCGCGGGCGCCTCGCCTCCCGGCGCGTGGCCGCCAGCTGGAGCGGCTGGAGCGGACGGCCCGCCGAATCCTCCCGGCGCCCCCGGCGATCGCGCCGGCTGCTGTTGGCGACGGCGGCGGCGGTGCTGCTGGTGGGCACCGGTCTGGGGCTGGCGCTCTTCCGGACGCTCGGCTCGGGAGCGGCGGGGGCGCCGGGCGTGCGGATGGCCCGGGTCGAAGCGGTGGACGGCGGCCTCTACCGCGTCGCCGGGGCGAGCAGCCTGCCGGTGGCGGCCGGCGACGCCGTGCACGAGGGCGAGCGGGTGCGCACCGCCAAGGGCTCGCGCGCCGTGCTGCGGATGAACGACGGCTCCCGGATCGAGATGGCCGAGCGCGCCGGGCTGGCGCTGGCCGCCGGCCGCGGCGGCAACACCATCGACCTCGAGCGCGGCTTGATCATCGTGCAGGCGGCCCGCCAGCGCCCCCACCACCTCTATGTCGCGACGGCCGACTGCCTGGTCTCGGTGACCGGCACCATCTTCGCCGTCAATCACGGCACCAGGGGCTCGCGAGTCTCGGTGATCGAGGGCGAGGTGCACGTCGGCCCGCAGGACCTCGTCCTGCATGCCGGCGGTCAGGCCACGACGCGCGCCAACGTCGAGGCGGTGCCGGTGCGCGAGGAGGTGGCATGGAGCCGCGACGCGCCCCGTTACGACGCCCTGCTCGCCGAGCTGAGCGCGGCGGGCAGCGCCATCGACGCCCAGGTCGTCCGGCCGGCGCCGCGCAGCTCGAGCCGCCTGCTGGACCTGGTGCCGGCCGGCTCCCTGGTCTACGTGGCGCTGCCCAACCTCTCCGCCAGCCTGTCGCAGACCCAGCAGCTGCTCGAGCAGCGGCTCGCCGGCAGCCCGGTGCTGCAGGGGTGGTGGAGCCAGACGCTGGGCTCGCCGGCCAACCAGCAGCTCTTCCACGAGCTGGTCCAGGAGGTTGCCGACCTCGGCCGTTACCTCGGCGACGAGGTGGTGGTCGCCGCCGGCGCCGCGCCTGCCGCCGGGACCCCGGCGACCCCGGCGGACACCGCCGGCTCCGGCCCGCCGGTGCTGCTGGCGGAGGTGACGCAGGAGGCGCAGCTGCGCGCCACCCTGCAGCAGGAGGTCGCGACGGTCAATCGGCGGGCGGGCAAGACGGTGCTGGTGCTGCTCGACCAGCTGCCCCAGCCCGCCCCCGCGCCGGCGGCGGGGAGCGCCCCGAGCACGGTGCAGGTCTGGGTGGGACAGGGAGTGCTGGTGGCCTCGCCGAGCGCCTCGCAGATCGCCGCCGTCGCCGCCAACCTGCAACCCGGAGCGGTCAACGGCTTCGTCGCCTCGAGCTTCCATGCGCGGCTGGCGCAGGCCTATGCCGACGGCGCCGGCTCGCTCTTCGGCGCCGACCTCAAGCAGCTGATGGCCGGCTTGGCCAAGCGCCATGCCGCGGCGCCGGCGTCTCCGGCATCTCCGGCATCGTCCGGGCTCACCGACGCGATGGGGTTGTTCGATCTCGAGCACTTCGTCCTCGAGCGCCATGATGAGGCCGCCGGGGCCGCCGCCAGCACCGAGACCCGCGCCGCGGTGACCTTCAGCCAGCCGCGCCGGGGCATCGCGTCCTGGCTGGCGGCGCCGGCGCCGATGGGCAGCCTGGCCTTCTTTTCGGGCGACGCCAGCCTGGTCGCCGCCTTCGTCGTCAAGAGCCCGGTGGAGCTGCTCGACGAGCTGCTGAGCCTGTCGCCGGACCTCGCAGCCACGCTCGCCAAGGCGGAAGCGGAGCACGGCTTCGACCTGCGCGCCGACCTGGCGGCGCCGCTGGGCGGCGAGATCGCCCTGGGCCTCGACGGACCGCTGCTGCCGAGCCCGGCTTGGCAGCTGGTGGCCGAGGTCTACGATCCGGTCCGCCTGCAGCAGACCTTCGCTCGGGCGGTGCAGCAGGCCAATGCCGGCCGGGTGGCGGCGGGCAAGCCCGGCGTGCAGTTGCAACAGCAGGAGGACGGCGGCCGCACCTATTACTCGATCACCTCCAGCCAGCCGCCGGTCGAGCTGCACTACCTGTTCGTCGACGGCTACCTGGTGGCGGCGCCCACCCGGGCCCAGCTCGACCGCGCCCTGTCGGAGCGGGCGGCGGGCACCACCCTCGCCGCCTCCGCCAGGCTGCGCGGCCTGCTCGGGCGCGACGGTCAGGTGAACGTCTCGGCGCTGTTCTACCAGAACCTGGCGCCGCTGGCCGACCTGGCGTCGGGTGTCGCTCCCGGTGGCAGCCAGGGCTTCTTCAGCAACCCGCTGCTCGGCGGCGGCCACGGGCCCGCGCTGCTCTACGCCTACGCCGAGGCCGATCGCATCGTGTTCGCCGGGCACACCGAGGCCGGCCCGGCGGGACTCAATCTCGGAACGCTGACCGGCTTCGGCGCTATCCTGGGCGGCATGGAGCGTGCGCACGACGCGGCCAAGCTGGGGACGCCCACGGCCCTCGCGGCGCCCAACCCGGCGCGAGGGCCGAAGACGGCGCGGGCGTCCCGGGCGGCGCGGAGGAGCGGCAGCGGGTTCTAGGCTGCCGCCCACCTTCCGTGCACGATTCGGCGCCGGCGGTCCCACCGCCTGATCCAGCCCAGGGCCCACCGGCTCTGCAGGCGGCCCCGCCGCCGTCGCCGCTGCCGTCGCCGTCGCCGCTGCCGTCGCTCCCTCCGCTCCCTCCAATCGTCGAGCTCGACGGGCTCACCGTCTCGCTGGGCGGCCGCGCCGTGCTGCGCGACCTGCGGGCAGCGCTCGGCGGCCGCTGTATCGGCCTGCTGGGGCCGAACGGCGCCGGCAAGACGACCCTGCTGCACACCCTGCTCGGCTTCTTCCCGCCCTCCGCCGGCACCGCCCGCGTCTTCGGCCGCGACATCCGCACCGACACCGCCGCCATCCGCGCCCAGATGGGGTACATGCCGGAGAGCGACTCGTTCATCGCCGGCATGAGCGGCATCCGCTTCGTGCGCCTGATGGCCGAGCTCTCGGGCCTGCCGGCGGCGGCGGCGCTGGAACGCGCCCACGAGGCGATGTTCTACGTCGGCCTGGGCGAGGCGCGCTACCGGCCGGTGGAAAGCTACTCCCTGGGCATGAAGCAGCTGGCCAAGCTCGCCCAGGCGCTTGCCCACGGTCCGCGCCTGCTGTTCCTCGACGAGCCCACCAACGGCCTCGATCCGCCGGCGCGCCGCCGCATGCTCGAGCTGATCCGCAACGTCCGCGACGGCGGCGAGGCGCGAGTGATCCTCTCCTCGCATCTGCTGCGCGACGTCGAAGAGTGCTGCGACGAGGTGCTGGTGCTGAAGGCCGGGCGGGTGGCGGTCTATGCCAACCTCGAGGCGGAGCGGCGCGCCAACCGCCGCCTGCTCGAGCTCGAGGTGCGCGCCGCGGACGGCGCCCCGGCGGCCGCGGCCTTCGCCGAGCTGGCGGCGACCGCCGGCTGCGACGCCGCCCTGGGCACCCGCCAGCGCCTCAAGCTGGTGCTGCCGGACGGCGTCGACGCGCGCGACATGTTCCGGCTGGCCGCCGGCGCCGCGCTGCAGATCCGCCGCCTCGACTACAAGCGCGATTCGCTCGAGGACATCTTCCTGAAGGCCATGGAAGGGGACGCCGATGGCGGTGTTTGAGCGCACCTACCGGCGCTTCGACGGCGCGCTGAGCACTCGCCGCCGGCGGTTCCTGGTGGTGCCCCGCTACGCCCTGACGGAGGTGATGCAGAGCCGCGCTTTCGTGATGTTCTACCTGCTCTGCTTCCTGCCGCCGTTCGTCGGCCTGGTCCTGATATACCTGCGCCACAACGTGGCGGCGCTGCAGCTGCTGAACCTGCCGCTGGACCGCCTGCGCAACACCCTCCCGATCGGCGCCGGCTTCTTCGAGCGCGGCCTCGAGATCCAGGGTTTCCTCGCCTTCCTGGTGGCGGTGGTGGTGGCGCCGGCGCTGATCGCCCCCGACCTGCGCAACAACGGCCTGGCGCTCTACCTGTCGCGCCCGTTCTCGCGCGCCGAGTACCTGCTGGGCAAGCTCTCGGTGCTGGCGCTGCTGCTGTCGGCGATCACCTGGGTCCCCGGCGCGCTGCTGTTCCTGCTGCAGGGCTACCTCGAAGGCGCCGGCTGGCTGGTCGAGCAGGGACGGGTGCTCGGAGCCCTGTTCGCCGGCAGCTGGGCGCTGATCCTCTCGCTCTCGCTGCTGGCGCTGGCGGTGTCGGCCTGGGTGAAGTGGAAGCCGGTGGCGAGGATCGTCCTGCTCATCCTCTACTTCGTCACCAGTGGGCTGGGCCGCCTGATGGAGATGGCGCTCGGCACCTGGTGGAGCGAGCTGCTCAGCCTGCGGCTGGTGATCGAGACGGCTTGGACCGGCCTGTTCGGCCTGGCGCCGCGGACGGCAATGCCGGCCTGGGCCGCCTGGGTGGCGCTGGTGGCCGGCTCGCTGGCCTGCCTGGGGCTGCTGGCGCGGCGGGTCAGGGCTTACGAGGTGGTGCGGTGATGCCCGAGACCGGCGCGGCCGCCGCGGCGAGCGGCATGGCCGCCAGGAAAAGCAGCTCGGGCACCGCGGCTGGCGGTGCCGGCGACCGCATCGTCTTCGACGACGTCTCCAAGTTCTACGGCGAGGTCCTCGGGGTCAACCGGGTGCAGCTGTCGATACCGCCCGGCATCACCGGCCTGGTGGGGCCCAACGGCTCCGGCAAGACGACCCTGATGAACCTGATGGTCGGCCTGCTGCGCCCGAGCGGCGGCACGGTGCGGGTGCTGGGCATGTCCGCCGACCAGCCGGAACAGCTGTTCCGCCGGGTCGGCTACGCCACCCAGTACGACGCCTTCCCGCCCGGCCTCACCGGCTACCAGCTCATCGAGTCGCTGCTGCGGGTGCATGGCTGCGACCCGCGGCAGGCCGCGGCGCTGGCCTGGCAGGCGCTCGAGCGCGTCGGCATGGTCGAGGCCGCCGGCCGCAAGGTGGCCGCCTACAGCAAGGGGATGCGCCAGCGGGTCAAGCTGGCGCAGGCGATCGCCCACCAGCCCACGGTGCTGGTGCTCGACGAGCCGCTCAACGGCCTGGATCCGATGGCGCGGGCGGAGCTCATCGCCCTGCTGCGCGAGCTCGCCGCCGCCGGCCTCTTCGTCGTCGTCTCGAGCCACATCCTGCACGAGGTCGACCTCATCTCCGATCAGGTGGTGATGCTCAACGGCGGCTACGTGGTGGCGGAGGGCGACATCGTCGGCGTGCGCGACGAGATGGAGGAACAGCATCCGGCGCAGGTGCTGATCCGCTGCGACCGGCCGGAGCTGCTGGCGGCGAAGGCCTTCGAGCAGGACCACGTGGTCGAGGCCCGCATGCTGACGGACCGCAGCGGCGTGCTGCTGCGCACCCGCGACGCCGGCCGCTTCTATCCGATGCTCAACCGGGTGGTGGTGGAGCAGGGGCTGCGCGTCGAATCGGTGGCCCCCGCCGACGCCGACGTCGAGGCGGTCTACCAGTACCTGATCGACGGCCCGCCGGGCAACGGTGGCAGGCCGTGAGCGGGCCGCCTCTGACTGCCGGCGCCGCGGTGCGGCTCCCACCGGAGCCGGCGCCGCCTGGCGCGCCCTCCGCCTCCGAGAGCGATGTCTACGGCGTTACCGGCGCTGCCGGCGCTCGTGGCGCGGGAGCGCCGTGGGCGCTCTGGCGCCGCCAGCTCGCCGCGGTGGTGCGGCTCGAGCTGCGCAAGAGCTTCGCCGGACGGCGCGCCTTTGGCCTCTACCTGCTGGCCCTGGCGCCGATCGTGGTCCTGGCCCTGCGGGCCCTGGTGCCGAGGGCCATCTCCGATCCGGGCAACCTGGGCGACGCCACCCGCCTGCTGGCCGACGTCTATCAGGCCTTCATCCTGAGGGTGGTCATCTTCCTTGGTAGCGTCGCCATCTTCGGCAGCCTGATCCGCCGCGAGATCCTCGACCGCAGCCTGCACTTCTATTTCCTCACCCCGATGCGCCGCGAGCTGCTGGTGCTCGCCAAGTACCTGACCGGCCTGCTGGTGGCGCTGACCCTCTTCGGCGTTTCGACCCTGGGCAGCTTCCTGCTCGCCTACCTGCCCTACGACGGCCGCCTGCGCAACGCCTTCCTGCTGCACGGCCCGGGCCTCGCGCACCTCGGCGCCTATCTGCTGGTGACCGCCCTTGCCTGCGCCGGCTACGGCGCCGCGTTCCTGGTCCTGGGCTTCTTCTTCCGCAGCCCGGCCATCCCCGCCCTGGCGCTGTTCGGCTGGGAAGCCATCCACTTCCTGCTGCCGCCGCTGCTCAAGCAGCTGTCGGTGATCCACTGGTTGCAGGCCCTCTGCCCGGTGCCCATCGCCGAGGGCCCGTTCGCCCTGCTCTCCGACGCGCCGTCCCGCTGGGTCTCGATCTGCGGCCTCCTCGCCCTGACCGCCGCGCTCGTCGCCGTCTCGGCCTGGCGCATCCGCCGCCTGGAGGTGGTCTACCTCGACGACTGAACCGCGGGCGGTGTGCGATACTCGCCCCCTGGGATGAACGCTGGCCGGCCGATCCTGTTCAACATCAGCGGACCCTATGCCGTCGGCAAGGACACCCTCATCGACGCCATCCTCGCGGCGCACGACGGCCGCGTCCATCGGGTGAGCACGATCACCACGCGCCCGGCGTCGCGCACCGCCGATCCGTCCTACGAAAGCGTCTCGGCCGACGAGTTCCGCGCGCGGACGTCGCACGGCCGCTGGCTGATCAACGACCAGCTGTCGGGCGCCGTCGCCTACGGCACCAGCGTCGACGAGATCGAGGCGATGGCGAGCGCCGGCCGCGTCTCGGTGCACAGCATCTATGCCGGGCCGCCGGGGGCGGGCAGCCTGCGGCAGGTGTTCGGGCGCCGGGTCTTCTCCCTGGGGTTGCTCGCCGCCGACGGCGGCGTGGAGGCGCAGCTGGCGGTCCTCCGCGGCCGCCTGCTCGAGCGTGGCCGCGAGGATCCGGCGACGATCGAAGCCAAGCTCCGGCACCAGATCGAACCGTTGACCTACGTGCTGGAAAACCCGGTGGTCGCGACCGCCGACGGTCCGCTGCCGGTGTTCGATCGGGTGCTGGTCAACGCGTCGCTGCCGGCGGCGATCGCCTGCGTGCTGGCGATCTTCGACCAGGCCTGCGGCTTGCCGGCGGGCTGAAACGAGGCCGAGCCTTGAGCATCGCCCTGGATCCCGCCCCGACCGCCACGCCGTCGCCTGCCGACGGGCTGCTGCCGTCGCAGGGCATCGAAGAGCTGATCCGGCAGGGGCACATCCATGCCTCGTCGCCGATCGGCGACGAGCAGGTTCAGCCGGCCAGCCTCGACCTGCGGGTCGGCCCGGTGGGCTACCGGGTGCGCGCCAGCTTCCTGCCCAACAAGGGCTCGACGGTGGCGGCGAAGCTGGCGGAGATGGAGGCCAACCAGGAGGCCTTCCGGCTGGACCTGACGCGGCCGGCGATCCTGGAGCGCGAGCACGTCTACCTGATCCAGGTCATGGAGGGTCTGCGCCTGCCGGCAGGCGTCTCCGGCAAGGCCAGCCCGAAGAGCACCACCGGCAGGCTGGACGTCTTCACCCGTCTGATCGCCGACTATGCGGACGCCTTCGAGCTGGTGCCGGCCGGCTATTGCGGACCGCTCTACGTCGAGATCATCCCGCGCACCTTCGGCATCATCGTCCGCGCCGGCCAGAAGCTGAATCAGCTGCGGCTCTCCCGCGGCCTGCCCGAGGAATCGGACCGCGACCTCGCCGCCCTCAACGCCAGGGAGACCCTGGTCTTCTCGCGCGACGGTTGCGCCGCGGTGCCGAGCATCGCCAAGGGCCTGCTGGTCTCGGTCGACCTCGACGGCAGCAGCGATCGCATCGTCGGCTTCCGGGCGAAGATGGACCCCTGCGTGCTGGACCTCGACAAGCGCAACCACTATCCCGCCCTGGACCACTGGGACCCGATCGTCCGTACGCCGCGGCGCCAGCTGCTGCTGGTGCCGGATTTCTTCTACATCCTGGCCTCCCGCGAGAAGATCCGCATCCCGCTGACCCACGCCGCGGAGATGGTGCCCTACGACCCCAACTTCGGCGAGTTCCGCATCCACTACGCGGGCTTCTTCGATCCGGGCTTCGGCTATGGCGACGGCGACATCCGGGGCGCGCGGGCGGTGCTCGAGGTGCGCTCCTACGGCGTCCCCTGCCTGCTCGAGGACGGCCAGGTGATGGGCCGCGTCGTCTTCGAGCGCCTCGCCGCCGTGCCGAGCAAGATCTACGGCCCCGGCATCGGCTCCTCCTACCAGGAGCAGGGAGTCTCCCTGGCCCGCCAGTTCGCCGCCCCGGTCGACTCGCCGGGCTTCGTCCGCTAGCAGGCCGCCATCAGCCGGCTTGCTGCGCTGGTCAGGTCCCTCCCGCACAGAGGTTGAAGTGGCTCAGGAAGCTGGTGATCGCTTTCGGGTCGGCGGGGGTGCCCGACTTGTCGAGCGCGGCGGTGGGCTGGCCGGGGTCGGGGTCGGGTCCGAACCAGATGCCGACCCGGAGGCGGCGG
>DATGHG010000233.1:0-24643 GCA_035308185.1 Thermoanaerobaculia bacterium
GTCGGCTTCCTCTGGAACAAGCTGCCGCGCCGCCGACCCGCGACAGCGCCGGTTCCGGGATCGCCGCCACCGCCGGGCGCGACGATACCGCAGAGCCCGCTGCCGGAAGATCCGCCGTCATCGCCGCGCCAGGAGGGCGGCCGGAGTTGAGCGTCCTGGCCATCGTCCACCCCACCAACCTGCTGGGCAAGGAGCTGCGCGAGACCCTCGGCCGCGGCGGCGTCGGCCCGTCCTGGCAGGAGGTGCGGCTGCTGTCGACGGTCGAGTCGGAGATCGGCACCCTCACCGAGACCGGAGGCGCCGCGGCGATCGTGCAGCGCTACGAGGCGGACAGCCTCGACGGCGTCGCCCTGTCCTTCTTCTGCGGTCCGATCGCCGCCAACCGCGCCCTGATCGCCGAGCTGCGGCCGGAGGTGGCCGCGGTGGTGCTGTCGACCGACGCCACGCTTGCCGACGGGCATCCGGTGGTGGCCGGCATCAACACCCGCCCCAGCGACGCCGCCAACGGCAGGTCCACCGTCCTGCTGTCGCCCCATCCGGGGGCGGTGCTGCTCGCCCATCTCCTCCACCCGCTGGCGGCCTTCGAGCCGCTGGCGGCGGTGGCGACGCTGATCCTGCCGGCTTCCCTCCACGACGACGCGGGCGTCGACGAGCTGGTCGAGCAGGCGCGGCACATCGTCGCCATGACGCCGCGGCGGCGCTCACAGGTCTTCGGCGCCCAGCTCGCCTTCAACCTGCTTCCCGCCGCCCGCGCGGAGGAGACGGCGGCGACCATCGCCGCGACGCTCGCGGCGGTGCTGCCGGCGCCGGTGCCGCTGTCGCTCCAGCTGGTGCAGGGCGGGATCTTTCACTGCCTGACGCTCGGCCTGCACCTGCGCCACGCCGCCGGACCCGGCCCGCAGGCGGCCCGCAAGGCGCTCGCCGCCAGCCCCTTCGTCGAGCTCGCCGAGGATGCCCGCCACCTGGGCCCGATCGCGGCGGCGGCGAGCGACAAGGTCCTGGTCGGCGCCGTGCGCAAGGACGAGAGCGGGATCTGGATCTGGGCGGTGATGGACAACCTGACCCGCGGCGGCGCCGTCAACGCGCTCGAGATCGCGGCGGCGGTGCACTGAGGCGGTCGGCGCCGGCGGCAGCGGCGGCTTTATACTGGACGGGCGGCGCGCCGGCGCGCGCCCCGTGTTCGGCAGAAAGGCAGGAGCAACGATCATGGAAACGGAAAAGGCCACCTTCGCGGCGGGTTGTTTCTGGGGAGTCGAGGCGGCGTTCCGGAACATCCCCGGCGTCGTCGCCACCACCGTCGGGTACTCGGGCGGCAGCTTCCCCAACCCGACCTATCACGACGTCTGCACCGGCCGCACCGGCCATGCCGAGGCGGTGGAAGTGGAGTTCGACCCGGCGCGCGTCTCCTACCAGGAGCTGTTGCGGGCGTTCTGGGAGAACCACGATCCGACGACCCTGAACCGCCAGGGCCCCGACCACGGCACGCAGTACCGCTCGGCGATCTACTTCCATACCCCCGAGCAGCAGGCGGCGGCGCTTGCCTCCAAGCAGCAGCTCGAGCGCGCCGGGACCTTCAAGCGCCCGATCGTGACCGAGATCACCCCGGCCTCGGCATTCTACCGCGCCGAGGAGTATCACCAGCAGTACCTCGAAAAGCGCGGCCAGGCGACCTGCCGCATCAGCTGACCCGCATCAGCGGACCCGCATCAGCGGACCGTCAGGCAGCCGGATCGCGCCCGCGTCCCCCCGCGGCGGCGGCCTGGTGTGCCGTATGCTAGCGCGTTTGCGATAGAATCAAACTTCAGCCTGGCTTTGCTGTTCGTACCTGGAGAGGCGACGACCATGGTTCATCGCTGCCTGCGCGCCACCGCGCCCGCCCTGCTCGCCCTGGCCCTTGCCTGCCGGGCCACTGCCGAGGCCTTTCCGCCGATCACCGCGGAGGAGCGCGCGTTGACGGCGGTGGCGGGCCAACCGAACGCGCCCGCGGTCGTGCTCTTCCGCACCGGCGAGCTGCGGCTGATGGATCCCTCGCGTCAGGACGTCTCCTCGCAGCTGGTGGTGCACGAGCGGCTCAAGATCCTCACCGCGGCCGGCAAGGATCGCGGTGACCTGCAGGTCGCCCACAGCGGCAGCTTCCGGCTGCAGAGCTTCGCCGGGCGCACGGTGTTGCCCGACGGCACCGTCGTGCCGTTGCCGGCGGATGCCGCCTTCAAGCGCACCACGTCGCGCTCGCGGCGGTACTACGTCACGGCGGTGGCCTTCCCGGCCGTCCAGGTTGGCGCCATCCTGGATTTCCAGTACACGGTGCGCTGGGACTCGATCATCTTCCTCGATCCCTGGTTTTTCCAGGACCGCGTGCCGGTGCTGCACTCGGAGATCGTGTACGAGGTCCCCACCGGGCTGCAGGCCTCGGTGTGGCGAAGCGACCCGATGCGCGCCGGCATCCAGTCCGACAGCGAGCGGAGCCCGGCCCGCACGCGGCTGCGGGTCTGGGCGGACCACCTGCCGCCGGTGCCGGAGGAAGCCCACGGCGGGCCGTTCGCGGACATGTCGGCGCAGGTGATGATGATCCCCACCGCCTTCGTCACCAACGACGTGCTGGAGCGGCTGTTCGAGAGCTGGCCGGCCACCTGCCAGTGGTTCTACGAGCAGTTCTACGAGGAGGCCCTGCGCAAGGACGGGGCCGCGGCGCGCACCGCCCGGGACCTCGGGGCCCGCGTGGCGGCGGCGCCGCCGCCAGCCGTTCTTCCGGCCTCCGCGACGGCGGCTGCCACCGCACCCGCCCAGAGCCTGAAGCGCCGGCAGGCCGCGGCGGTCTACGCGTTCGTCCGCGACGAAATCGCCACCGACGAGGCCAACTACGTCTGGCTGCCCAGGTTCTCGACCGTCGGCGCGGTGCTCGCCGCCCGCCGCGGCGAGCCGGCCGAGAAGGCCCTGCTGCTGCAGGCCATGCTGTCCGCCCTGCGGATCGACTCCCGCCTGGTGTGGGCCGCCGACCGCGACAGCGGCGCCGTCGACATGCAGGTGCCCAATCCGGCGTGGTTCGACCGCGTGCTGGTGGCGGCGCAGCTCGACGGCGAGCGCGTTTTCCTCGATCCCACGGACCCCACGCTCGCGGCCGGCCACCTCGACCCCGGCTACGAGGGCACCAGCGCACTGCTGTTCGACCACCAGCACCCCGAGGTCATCACCCTTCCCGAGGCGCCCTTCAGCGACAACGTGCGCCGTGCCCGGCTGGAGCTCACGCTCGACGCCGGCGGGCGCGCCAGCGGCAGCGGCACGCTCATCCTGCTCGGCCAGTCCGCCAAGCGGCGCCTCCGCTGGCGGGGTGACGACGCCACGCCCGCCGCGGCGTGGGAGCACTGGCTGCGCGAGGAGTTCCCCGGCTTCGCCGTCGGCGGGGTCGCCGTCGACGAAGCGCTCGACGAGGCGCGGGTGAGCGTCTCCTGGACCCTCTCTCAGCACCCCGAGGAAGCCCTCGGCGATCAGGCGAACCTGGTCGCCAGCCGCCCGCTCGGCCCGGTGAGGCAGATCCTTCCCGCCGGCGTCAAACGCCTCTCGCCCGTGGTCTTCGACTTCGCCGAGCGCAGCGAGGTGGAGCTCACCCTGCGCTGGGCCGCGGGCTGGCAGCCGGACGCGCTGCCTCAGGCCGTGAGCCACCAGACCGCCGCCGGCGCGGTGGTCACCAGCGTCGATCTCGACGCCGCCGGCCGCACCCTGGTGTACCGGCGCCGCTTCGACACCAGCCGCCGCGACGCGACGACCGGTGCGCAGGTCAAGCTGCTGCGAGCGCTGTACGAGGAGGCTCAGAAGAGCGATGCTCAGACGCTCGCCCTGTCGCGCCGCCAGCCGTAAGCCGCCGCGGCCTCTGGCCCGCCTGCCGCTGCTGCTGGCGACGCTGGCGCTCGCCGGCGCCGCCGTGCCGCTCGCCGCCGCCACGGTGCTGAAAAAGAGCGTGGAGATCGACCTCCGCGCCGACGGCAGCGTCGCGGAGCACACCCGCGTCGAAGTGCGGCTCGACGCCGCCGCCGACCTCGCCGTCTGGTCGCCCTACCCCATCGTCGTCGCGGAGCATCACGAGCTGGCGAAGCTCGAGGCCTGGGTGCGCCGGCCGGATGGCACCGTCGAGAAGCTGGGACGGCAGGCCTTCGACACCGTCGACGTCGGCGGCGGCGAGACCATCCAGACCTCCGCCAAGGTGCGCCTGGTTCGCTTCCCCGAAGCCCCGCCGGGCGCGGTGCTCGGCGTCGACTACCAGCGGATCGACCATCCCTACTTCCCGACCGGCTTCCTGGTGTTCGCCAGCCACGACGCCCCGATCGCGCAGCTGGAAGTCCGCGTCCGCGGCGGCGACGCCGCCTGGCGCTGGGCGATCTCCGGGCCGCCAGCCGGCCTCGAGATCCACGAGGCGCCGGGCGAGGTGCGGATCACCGCCGCCAACCTGCCGGCCCCCGCCCGGCTCGAGGACGCGCCCGACGAGCTGCGGGCGGGGCCGGTCTTGCGCTACGGCTGGCGGGAGCCGGCGACCTGGGCGGCGGTCGGCGCCTGGTACGACCGGATCTCCGGCGATCTGCCGCGCGGCCGCGACGAGGTGCGCCAGGCCTCGCGCCGCATCGTCGCTGCCGCCGGCATTGCCCGCGCCGGCAGCTCCGGCGACGGCGACGGCCCCGGAGACGGCGGCGACGGACACGCCGGCGGCGACGAGAGCGCCGCGCGCCGCCGCCAGGCGCTCGAGGACGTCCTCGCCTTCCTGCGCCACGAGGTGCGCTACGTGGCGGTCGAGGTGGGGGTCGGCGGTTACCGGCCGGCGGCGCCGCACGAGACCCTGGCGCGACGCTGGGGCGACTGCAAGGGCAAGGTGGCGCTGCTGCTCGACCTGCTCGCTGCGGCCGGCATCGAGGCCTATCCGGCGTTGGTGCTGGCGGCGCCCGAGGACCGTATCGACCCGGATTTCCCGTCGCCTTTCTACTTCGACCACATGATCGCCGTCCTGCCGGCCGCCGGTCTGGCGACCACGGCCGACGACCCGGTCGCCGGCGGTTACCTGTTCGTCGACCCGACGCAGTCGCACGGCGGTGCCGGCTGGCTGCACCCGGCGGACCAGGACCAGTGGGCGCTGATGCTGCGCGGCGAGCGCAGCGCCCTGGTGCGGAGCCCGCTGCGGCCAGAGCTCGAGACCGAGCGGCTCACCGTCGATCTGGCGGTCCGCCCGGCCGGCGGCGCCGCCGGCCAGCTGCGCCTCGAGCTGCGCGGCGGCGCCGCGGCGGCAGGGATCGAACGTCGCGCCGGCGAGCGCCCCGAGGCGACCGATGCCGAGGCTCGCCGGCTGATCGGGGCCCTGCTGCCGGGGGCCGAGGTCTCGGCACCGCGCTGGCTGCCCGACCGCGACGCCGGGGTGCCGGAGGCCATCCTCACGGCCACCGTGGCGCTGCCGTCGCTGACGGCGTCGAGCGCAGCGCCCGGGCCGGAACCCGCCGGGACGGCCGCGGGGGCTCCCTCCGGCGCAGCGCGCCCGATACACTGGCTGGCGCTGTCGGGGCCGCGAGCGACCCCGCCGCCCGGCCTGCTGCGCGACCGGTCGGCGCCGGTGGTGCTGCGCCCCGGGATCGAGGAGGTCGCCTGGCACCTCGCCCTGCCCGCCGGGTGGTGCCCGGAGCAGGCGTCCAGCTCCGGCGTCGACAACGCGGCCGGTTCCTTTCGCCAGTCCCTCGCCTGCGCCGGCGACCACCTCACCGTCGACCGCCGCACCGACCTTCGCCAGCGCTGGATCGACCCGGCTCAGCTGCCGGCCCTGGCGGAGCTGGCCCTCGCCGAACACCGCGCCGCCGCCCGTCGCCTGCGCCTCGACCGCCTTGGAGGCTAGTGCCCCGCCCCGGCGGCGGCCGGCATACGATATGCACCGCGGATCCATGTCCGCGCCTGGACCGGCGACCCCGGAACGCTGGAGGGTATGAGGTCCAGGCCGCAAAGGAGGCCGTCGATGCACCGACCGTCCCATCACCACCGCCGGTTCCGGCTCATCTCCCTGGCGCTGCCGGCGATCGCCTGGGCGGCGGTGGCGGCCGCGCCCGCCCGGGCGGCGGTGGCGATCGCGGTCGACCGGCCGCTGGACGGCGACGTCCTCGCCTCGCCGGTCACCC
This sequence comes from Thermoanaerobaculia bacterium, assembly GCA_035308185.1. GTDB lineage: Bacteria > Acidobacteriota > Thermoanaerobaculia > Multivoradales > UBA5704 > JASLEW01. Next base: position 6,141 of record DATGHG010000233.1, read on the forward strand.
TCGCCGCCTCGGCGACCACCGACGCCGCCAACGCCCGGGTCACCGGCTGGCACGTCTACGTGGACGGCGTGCTGGCCTACAACAACCCCGGCCCCACCGCGGCGATCACCGTCGGCTTGCCCATGGAGGACGGCAACCACGAGGTGATCGTGCGCGCCTGGGACTCGACCGGCTACTACGACTCCCAGTCGATGACCATCACCATCGGCGTCTGCTCCGGCTTCACCGTCGATCTGCAATCGCCGGACGCCGGCAGCGTGACCTCGCCCGTCGACTTCGCCGCCGCCGCCAGCAGCTGCCACCGCATCACCGGCTTCGCGGTCTTCGTCGACGGCAGGCGGGTTTACGAGCAACCGGGCGAGGACTCGCTCGACGCCACCCTCGACCTGCCGGCCGGCCACCACAGCGTCCAGGTCCGCGCCACCGACGCGACCCGCGCCACCGCCAGCTCGGACGCCGTGCCGATCGAGGTCGAGGTGGCGCCGCCGGCCGCCAAACCGGCCCAGCCGAAGCCCGCCCAGCCACCCCCGGCGCAGCCACAGCCGGCGCAGCCCCGGCCGGCGCCGCCGCCGCCACCACCGCCGTAGCCGCGAACGGCGCCGCCCGGGGGCGGCCGGATCTCAGTCGCCTTCCACGGCCGCCTGCAGCCTGCCCAGCGCTTCGTCCCAGCGTTGCGAGATCCGCTCGAGCGAGCGCCGCGCCTCGTCGAGCGGCTCGGCTTGCAGCTGCCACCGCTGCTCCCGTCCCTGCCGCGTGCCGCGCGCCAGGCCGGCGCCGGCCAGCACCCGCAGATGCTTGGTGACCGCCTGGCGGGTGACGCCGGCGCCGACGCTGAGCCGCGAGATCGAGAGCGGCCCCTCCCGGCTGAGGCGGCCCACCAGGCGCAACCGCGTCGGATCGCCAAGGGCGGCGAACACCGGCGCGGCGCCCTCCGGGGCGGCGGCCGCCGCGCCGTTACTCCGTCGGGCCCACATGGCGAGCGATGTTCTCGACCTGTTGCGCCCAACCCTGGGAGTTCATGCGGAACGCCTCGGCCCGCCGCGCCAACGGGATGAGGTCGAAGCCGGACTCCCGGACTCGGATGCGCGTGCCCTCGGGGACGTCCTCCAGCTCGAACACCACCAGGGTCGTCGGTTCCTGCGAGTAGTCCTGCTGCGGATCGACCGCATAAGGGTGCCAGCGCCAGGAGAACAGGTGCTCCGGCTCCATGCGCTCCACCTGGACCTCGAACGTCAGGTGCTCATACCCGGGATAGAGGATCCGTCCCCGCGCCAGCGCGCCGGGCACGAACGGGTCCTTCATCTCGGCCAGGAACCACTTGCCGAACTCCAGCGAGTCGGTGAGCGCCCGCCAGACCTTGCCCCGCGGCGCCCGCACCACGATCTCTTTCTCGATGACGTCGGTACCGGTCTCGACCATATGCCACCTCCTGGTTGCAGGTTAGCCGAAGCGGCCGCCAAAATGCAATCATTCGGTTGCGCGAGTCTCAGATCCATCTCGGGGCCGGCATGCTGTCGGCCCGTGCGTCTCTGCCAGGAGCCGGGGGTGTCCCGAGTGCCGGGCCTCGGAGCACAGCCCAAATAGAGGGAGGAACTGGCGCACCGGCCGCGGCCGGGACTCGCCGGCCAGCTCTCCCGGAAAGGAGACCAGATGGACGACAAGAACAAGCGGATGCGCGGGCTCGATCTCGAGGTCCAGGAAGTGGAGCGATTTGCCTGCAACGGCTGCGGCACGTCGTCGACCAGCCCGCACTGCACCTGCCCGGCGGGCCCCTCCACCACCGGCAGCCTGTTCACGGCCAAGGCCTCTCGCTAGGCCACCTCGGGGGCGGCGGTACGCCCGCGGCCGCCGCCCCGCGCCATGGCGAGCCCGGCGGCTCGACCGCGCCGGGAGCGCGCTCCCGGAACCTTACCCGTGGACGATCAGCTCTGCCTCTTCACCCTGCTCTACGCTCCCCGCGAGCAGCACGAGCGCATCATCAGCGAGCTCGTGACGCCGGTCGCCCAGGAGATCCGCGACGCACCCGAGCTCGATTCGCTCTTCTTCGCCCGCTACAACGTGCCCTCCTGGCAGCTGCGTTTCCGCATCCTCGGCCGCCCCGGCTGGATCTCCGGTCCGGTCCTCGAGCGGGTGCGGGAGGGCGTCAAGCCGCTCCAGGAGGCGGGCGCCATCGAGGCGGTCGAGATCGCCGAGTACGACCGCGAGCTCGAGCGCTACGGCGGCGAGGAGGGGATGGCGCTGGCGGAGAAGCTGTTCCTCCACGATTCGCTGGCCATCCTCGAGCTGATCGCCGCCGACCGGCAGGGGCTGCTCGAAAAGAGCCGGCGCGAGGTCTCGCTGCTGATGACCGAACGGCTCCTGGACCTGCTCGCCTTCGACCGCGCGCAGCGCATCGCCTTCTATGAGCACGGCTACCGGTGGACGCGCGAGATGGGCGCCTGGAACCCCGGCGCCCTCGACCAGATCGAGCAGCGCTACCGAGAGCTGCGGCCGGGCCTCCAGGACCTCTTCGCCGGCGAGCAGTGCGCCGATCCCGCCTGGCTGTGGGGAGGCGCCGCGGCCGCCGAGATCGGCAGCCGCTGGCTGGCCGCGAGCCGGCCGGTGGCCGAGGCAATCGTCGCGGCGCATGCCGCCGGACGCATCCATCAGGACCTCGTTCAGCTCGCCTGGTCGTACGCCCATATGAGCTGCAACCGCTTCGGCATCGACCCCACGCCGGAGGCGATCCTGCGCTGCTTCATGCATCGGCTCTACCTGGACGGCGGAGGCATCGCCGAGCGCTCGTGACCGCCACGCCCTCGGCGGGCGCCCACCTGGCTTTGCTCCGCGTCACCGCCCTGCCCTTCGAGAGCCTCGCGCCGCTCGCCGCCGGACAGGCCGTGGCGGCCGCCGCGGATCTGCTCGACCTCGAGGCGCGCCTCGACGCCGAGGTGCCGCGGCTCACCGACTCCCTCTACGCCGCGGCCGGCGCACCGCCCGGCCCCGGGGACACCCGTGCGGCGCGCGACCGGCGAGCGCTGATCGCGCTGCGCCGGGCGATCCACAACCGCCGTCCGGTCGCCCCGGCCGAGCTCGCGGCGGTGCGGCAGCGCCTGGCGCCGGCGCTGCTCGCGGCACTCGACGGCCATCTCGCCGGCGGCGCCGAGCTCGAGGCACGCCGCGCCCACTACGCCAACGCCTACGGCGCCGGCCTGCGCCAGGCGCACCGGGCTCTGCTCGCTCTCTCGGCGCAGGACATCTTCCAGGAGGGCCTCCGGCTGGTCGGGCGACCGCTCCACGAGCGCTGGCGGCTGCTCGCCGCCGCCCATCCCGACCGGCTCCGGCACGACGAGCGCCATACCCTGGCCAAGGTCACCGCGTACGCGGCACGCTTCGCAACCAAGAGCAGCCCCAACTCGGTCTTCTGCGCGACCACGCTGGCCGCCATCGGCGGCAGCGAGGCCCGTGTCGACGGCCCGAACCGCCAGCAGCGCGTGGACGTCATCCTCTCGATCGCCGAGGCAAGGAAGATCACCGCCTGGATCGGCGCCGACCGCGCCGCCTGGCCGGCCATCGTGCCGCGTCCCAACCCGACGCTCGGCTGCGCCGAAGGCGTCTGGAGCTTCTGGCGTCCGAGCACCTTGAGGCGTAACGACGACGACGAGGTGCTCTGCCGGACGCGGGCCCAGCCCATCCTCGATCTCTTCCTCGACGAGGCCGGGCGCGCCGCCCTGCGCGTTCCCGAGCTGCTCGCGGCGGTCTCTCGGCGGGCCGAGATCGAGCTCGACGAGCTGACGCCGTTTTTCGAGCAGCTGGTCGCGACGGGCTTCCTGATCGCCGAGCTCGAGCCGCCGTACGGCTGCCGCCGGCCGCTGCGCTTCGTTGCCGAGCGCATGCATGAATCCGGTGCGACGGCGCCCTGGCTGGCGGAGATCGAGGCGGTGGAGGGCGAGGTGGACACGCTGCCACGGCTCGCTCCCGGCGAGCGCCTGGCCGCGATGGACCGCCTGGAGGAGCGCCTGCTCGCCCTGCCGCGCGCCCGAATGCTCAAGCGCGACGACCTGTTCCGCGTCGATTGCGCAACCGCGATCGAGGCCGTCCTGCCCGAGCGCCTGCGCACCGAGATCGAGGTGCCGCTGAGGCGCTGCGTGCGCCTCTTCGCCGGCCTCTACCCGGAGCTGGCCTTCCGGCGCGGCTGGGCCGCCCGGTTCCTGTCGCGCCATCCGGCCGACGCCGACCTGCCGCTGCTCGACCTCTACCACGGCCTCTTCGAGCCCGGGCCGCGACAGCGGCCGGACACCTTCCCCGAGTCGCCGCCCGGAGCCGCCGCCGCGCACGAGCTCGAGAAGCGGACGCGCGGCATCTTCACGTCGCGCGCCCGGGCGGCCCTGGACGCCGGCAGCGACGAGGTGGAGCTCACGGACGGCGATTGGGAGGCCCTGGTGGGCGGCCTGCCCGAGCCGGCCTGGTCGGCGGGAGCGCTCTTCCAGGTCGCCGCGCGGAGCCCCGACGATGTCGCGGCCGGCCGCTACCGCGCGGTGCTCAACGCGCTCTTCGGCGCCGGCATCGCCCTCGCACGCTTCGCCCATCTGCACGACGGCACGGGGCCGGAGCAGCCCGTGGCGCGCGAGGTCCGCCGGAGCTGGCAGCCGCTCGCGAGGCCGGGAGCGCTCTTTGCCGAGGTGACCTACAACCACCTCGGCCGCACCGCCAACGCCGGACTGCGTCCGCAGCTCTACCGCCACGAGATCGAGCTGCCGGGCAGCCGCGCCAACCCCGGCTGCGAGGTGATCCCGCTGCGCGAGCTGACCGTGCGCTGGGCCAGCGCGGCGGAGCGCTTCGTCCTGCGCTGGGCGCGCGGCGGCGTCGAGGTGATCCCGGTCTTGAGCAGCGGCGTCAGCCCGGAAGGTTTCGTCCAGTTCCTGGTCGAGATCGGCCGCCAGGGGCTCCAGCCGCTCGGCTGGTTTCCGGGGTTCGACGTCCCGGGCCTCAACCGCTGGCCGCGCTTCCGCAGCGGCAGGCTCGTGCTCTTCCGCCGCCGCTGGGCCTTTCCGGCCGGCGAGGCGCCCGAGCCGCCCCGAGCAGCCACCGATCCGGACGCCGCGGGGGCCGCCTTCTTCGCCGCCACCCAACGCTGGCGCCGCCGGAGCGACTTGCCACGCCACGTCTTCCTCCACACCCCGGCCGAGCCCAAGCCCTTCTATTGCGATCTCGACTCGCCGCTGTTCGTCGACTTGCTCCGCCGGCTGCTGGGGCCGGCGGCAGGGCGGGCGACCCCGCCCGTCCTCCACGTCACCGAGATGCTCCCGTCTCCCGAGGAGATGTGGCTGCGAGACGCGCGTGGCCGCTACGCCAGCGAGCTTCTGCTCCACCTCTGCGGACCCTGAGCGAAGCACCTCGGCCGGCGCCGGCCGGGCTAGCTCTGGCTGCCGAGCCGGGCGACCAGCCAGTCCGTCACCACCTCCACCAGCCAGGAACGGCAGGCGCTGAAAGCGTGATCGCCGTCCGGGTGGCGGGCCCAGGCGGCGCCGGGAAGGGCCGCGGTCAAGGCCGTGTAATGGGACGGCGGGAAGAGCTCGTCGCGGTCTCCGGTGACCAGCAGCAGCGGCCGAGCCGCCAGCGCACCGAGGTGCCCGCCGAGGGCTTCCAGGCGTGGCCACTGCGCCAGGAGATCGGCGCCGGAGACGCCGCGCAACATGCCGGCGAAGGCCTCCGCCATCTCCCTGGGGAAAGCGAAGGCCTCGGGATCCACGACCGGGCAGAGCACCACCAGGGCGCGGACGCGGGGGTCGCCGGCAGCGTAGAGCAGCGCGGTGTGCCCCCCGAGGCTGGCGCCGATCATGGCCAGCCGTTCCGGGTCGACGGCGGCCTGCGTCAACGTCCAGGCGACCGCCGCCCGCGTGTCGTCGAGCAGGCCGGCGAAGGAATACGCCCCTCCCGATCCCCAGGAGCCGCGGGGGTGGAAGCAGAGGCAGTTCCAGCCGCGGTCGCGCAGGCGGTAGGCGAGGTCCAGGTGCTTCTCGATGCCCGGCAGGCCGTGCAGCAGGACCGCCGTGGGACGGGGCCCATGGCCGGCGCCCCGGTAGAAGGCGCCGAGGAGCCGGGCGCCGGAGGAGTCGAAGGTCACGCCATCCACTCCTGCCGCAAACTCCGTCATCAGATCGCTCCTCTCGTCTCTCCGGTCGGCACGATCCTACCGCGGCGGCGCGCTGCTACGATGTGGTGCGCGATGTCCGCGGTCCAATCTCGAAGCAACAGCCTGCGGTGGGTCTACGCCGCGGCGTGGTTGCCCTGGCTGGCGATGTACGCCGCGGCCCTGGTCGCCAATGGCATTCCCCTGGGCTTCGCGGCGCGCAACGCGGTGGCCAACGTCCTGCCGGATGCGCTCCTGGGTCTGGCCGTCCTCCGCCTTCCCCGGCGCCTGCTCTGGCCGGAGGAGCGCCGGGCGCGCTTCTTTGCCGCGCATGGCGGAGCGCTGGCGGCATTCTTGATCGCTTCGGCGGCCGGCTGGGCCCTGCTGGTGGGCCTCGACGAGCTGCTCTTCAAGGGGTCCTTCGCGGTGCACCTCAATCCTCGCGTCGTCCCCTTCCGGGCGTTGAACGACGCCCTCATCTATTGCACTCTCGCCGGCATCTCCTACGCCTGGAACAATGCCGCCGCCCGCCGCGAGCAGGCGGCGCTGGCGGCTCGCGCCGAAGCCCTGCGGGCGCGGGCGGAGCTCGCGGCCATGCGGAGCCAGCTCAACCCCCATTTCATCCTCAACACCTTCCACGCGCTCGTGGGCCTGGTCCGGCGCGAACCCGCGATCGCCGAAGAATCGCTCGAACGCCTGGGCGATCTCCTCCGCTACAGCCTGCGCATCCACCGCTTGCAGCTCGACGAGGTCGAGCTGCGCGAGGAGTGGTCGTTCGTCCAGAGCTACCTGGACCTCGAGCGCCTGCGGCTCGGCGACCGGCTGCGCCTGAGCCTCGACGCGCCCGCGTCCACCCTGAGCTGCATGGTGCCCTGCTTCGCCCTGCAAACCCTGGTGGAGAACGCCATCCGTCACGCCGTCGCGCCGCGCGCGGCGGGCGGGTGCGTGACGGTGAGCGCCCGCCAGGTGGCGGAGCGGCTGTGCATCCAGGTCGAGGACGAGGGGGCGGCGGGAGCGGCGCCCGCCGAGCCTGCGAGCGACGACCACGGCCTCGGCCTGCGCCTGCTGCAGGAACGGCTGGCGGCGCTCCACCGGGGGGCGGCGAGCCTGACGCTGGTCGCCACGGCCACCGGCGGCGTTCGCGCGGTTCTCGACCTGCCCGCACGGCAGGCCCGGGAGGCCACCTGAGCGCCCTGCCGCTGCCGGTCCGCGCCGTCCTGGTCGAAGACGAAGCGCACGCGCGTCAGAGCCTGCGCGACTACGCGACCGGGGTCGAGTGGCTCGCCCTGGTCGGCGAGGCGAGCGACGGCGCCGAGGCGGTGCGCCTGATCGACCGGCTGGCGCCCGACCTGGTGTTCCTGGACGTCTACCTGCCGGAGCTCTCGGGCCTGGAAGTGGTGCAGCGCATCCGTCACCGGCCGGCGATCGTCTTCACCACCGCCTACGATCGCTTCGCGCTGGCCGCTTTCGAGGTCGGCGCGCTCGACTACCTGCTCAAGCCCTTCGGCCGCCAGCGCTTCCAGACGATGCTGGCGAGGGTGCGCCAGCGGCTCGCGCCGGGAGCGATCCCGGCGAGCGAGCGCGCCCTGGCAGCGTTCGGCTCGCCGCTGCGCCGCCTCTTCGCCCGGACGCGCGACGAGATCGTGCCGATCCCGGTGGATGCGATCTGGCACCTGCAAGCCAGCGGCGACTATGTCGAGGTGCACTCCGACCGGGGACGCCACCTGCTGCACGTCAGCCTGGGCGAGCTGGTCTCGCGCCTGGATCCGGCGCTCTTCTGCCAGATCCACCGCTCGCACGTCGTCAATCTCGACGCGATCGAGCGCCTGCGCCCGTTCGACGAGCGGCGCCTGCTGGTGAAGTTGCGGAGCGGCGTCGAGATCGTGGCCAGCCGCGCGGGCTCCGAGCTCCTGCGGCGCCTCGTCCTCTGAGCGCTCCCCGCCCACCCACCGCCCGGCGCCGGGCGCCGGCGGCCGAGGGCCGGGGGCCGGCAGGCCGGGCGCCGCCGTTCGACCCTGCCGGCGGCCGGTTCGGCGCCGCCTCGGCGGTCTGGCCGATTCGAGCACGCCTCCGGCCTCGCCACGGCAAGAGGATGAGCAGGGCGGCGCCGCCCGGCGTGCACCGCGCGTTGCACGAGGTCCAGGAGGCAGCCGCCGCGAGCCCTCGCCGAACGCGCTCGAGAAAGGAGAGTCCGCATGCGCCCCAGCTCCGGATCGTCCTTGGCCATGGCGGCAGCTGCGCTCGCGCTCACCGCCTGTCTGCACGCGGCGCCCGGCGTCGGCCCGGGCCAGGTCCCGGCCGAGAGCCAGGGCCAGGGCCAGGGCCGCCAGGAGCCGGCGCCGCCAGCCGCCGCCGCGCCGGCAGCCCGGCAGCTGATCGCCGCCAAGGCGCGCCTGATGGCCGCCGACTACCGCGCGGACCTGCCGGAGCTGGCGCGTTGGCGCGATCAGGCGGCGCTCCTGGGCGGGGATCCCGCGCTGGGGTACCTGGCGCATTACTGGGCCGGGTTCGCCAGCTGGCGCATCGCGATCAACGGCGCCAGCCATGGCATGGGCCGCGACGACCTGAAGGCGAACCTCGAACGCGCCGAGACGGACTTCGAGGCGGCGATTCGCCTGCGGGACGATTTTGCGGACGCCTACGGCGCCGCGGCCGGGGTGCAAAGCTGGCTGCTGGTCTTCCTGCAGGATGACCCTGCCGCATTCCGTCAGGTCCTCGACAGCGGGAGCCACCACCTGACCCGGGCGCTACGGCTCGCACCGGACAACGCCCGCGTGCTGTGGGTCGAAGGCGGCAGCATCGCCTTCAAGCCGGCCGCCTACGGCGGCGACGTGCAGCGCGGCATGCAGATCTACCGCCGCGCCGCCGAGGTCGCCGAGGCGCCGGACCCGAGCTCGCCGCTGCCCGATTGGGGAAAGCCGGAGGTGCTCATGTCCCTGGCGTACTTCCACTTGAACCAGGCCGCCCCGGATCTGGCCGCCGCCACCGAGGAGGCGCACGCGGCGCTGCGCCTGCAACCGGAGTGGTCCTACGTGCGCGACATCCTGCTGCCGATGATCGAGGCGCGCCGCCGGCAGCCCGCCGCATCCGCACCTCCGGACGCGAAGCCGGCACCGCCTGCGGCGGCAGCGCCGCCGCCGAGCTGACGCGGCGTTCGAGCCCGCTCGAGGCCGAGCGCACCACGAATCATTCCCGTTATGATGGCCGCGGGACCACGGCCCGCCGTGGCTGCTGCCGGCGGCGGGCACGGCAACGGGAAGGAAGGAGGCGACCTTGCACGACCAGCTGTTCGTGGTGACGGGAGCGAGCGGGAACATCGGCAGGCGGCTTTCCGAGCTGCTGCTCGAGGGGCACCGCAGGGTGCGGGTGGTGGCCCGCCGGGAGGCGCACCTGCGCACCTTCGCCGAGCGTGGCGCCGAGGCGCTCACCGGCGATCTCGACGACGCCGCCTTCGCCCGCCGGGCGTTCGCGGGCGCCCATGCCGCGTTCACCATGCTGCCGCCGGTGATGGCCGAGCGCGACCTGCGCGCCGACCTGAACCGGATCTCGGAGGCGATCGCCTTCGGCCTGCGCGAAGCGCGCGTCCCTTTCGTGGTGAACCTGAGCAGCATCGGCGCCGAGGTGCCCTACGGCACGGGACCGATCGCCGGCCTGCACGACCACGAGGAGCGCCTCGATCGCCTCGACGACACCCAAATCGTCCACCTGCGGCCCACCTTCTTCATGGAGAACCACCTGCACGCCATCGGCGCCATCCTCCACGGCGGCGTCTACCCGTCCACCTTGCGCGGCGACCTGCCGCTGCCGATGATCGCCACCCGCGACATCGCCGACGAGGCCGCGCGGCTGCTCGCCGGCCTCGAGTTCGAGGGCAAGTCGACGCGCAGCCTGCTGGGGGCGCGTGACTACACGTTGCAGCAGGCGGCGCAGGTCCTTGGCGCCGCGATCGGCAAGCCCGAGCTGCGCTACGTCCAGGTCGCCGACGAGCAGGCGCACCAGGCGATGGTCGCGCAGGGGATGCCGGCCCACCTGACGGACATGATGCTCGAGATGAACCGGGCGTGGAACGCGGGCAAGATCCGCCCCGAGGAGCCGCGCCTGCCGGAAAACACCACGTTCACCACGCTCGAGTCCTGGGCGCCGCACTTCGCCGACGTCTACCGCCACCACCAGCATCCACCGCATCCTGCCCCCGGCGGCGCGGTCGATCCCTCCCAGCACTGAGCAGCCGCTCGGACCACGGCGAGGACGGCCTGCCGCGATCGCCGCGACCAAGTCGGCGCCCGGGCTCGGGTGCGCCCTCGGCGAAAGCTCGGCGGTCCCTCGGCGCGCGGGCGGCGGCGACGCGCTAGGGTGACTCGCGCCCGATCGCGGCCGCCGCCGGAGTGGCGGCGGACCGTCGGGGGCGACGAGGTCGGTCCATGGCGATCACGCGCGGCGATTTCCTGAAGCTGGCGGCAGCGGCGGCGGCCGGCGGCGGGGTGAGCGGGATGGAGCTGGGCAGCGCGCCAGCGGCGGCGGCAGCCCCGGCCGGCGAGGCGGCGGCGCCGGAGGAGGGCGCGCTCGATTCGCAGCGCTTCCGGGCGGCGGTGGCGCGCGGGGACGCGGCGCTGGTGGAAGCCTACCTGCGCCGCGACCCGGCGCTCGCCGCGAGCCGCGACGAGCGTGGCCGCTCGATGCTCGCCCTCGCGTGCCTGGCCGGGCGGCGCGAGATCGCTGCCCTGCTGCGCCGGGGAGTGGACGGCCGGGCGCCGGCGCTCGACCTGGTGGAGGCGGCGCTCGCCGGCGACGGCGAGCGGGTGCAGTGGTGGCTGGCCAAGGCACCGGGCCTGCTCAACGAGCCGGACGCGACCGGCTTCAACGCGGTGCACGCGGCGGTCCTCGCCGGCAAGCCCGCGCTGCTGATGGCGATGACCCTCCGCGGGGCCGACTTCAATGCCCTGTCGGCCGACGCGCCGCGGCGGACGCCGCTGCGGCTGGCCGCCGAGGCACCGGATCCCGAGGTCGCCGAGGAGCTGCTGGACCTGATGCTGGGCAACGGCGGCGACCCCAACGTGCCGCAGGGCGACGGCGTGACGCCGCTGCACGCGGCCGCCGCGGCGGGCCGGCCCGAGTCCGTCCGGCTGCTGATCTGGTCCGGCGCCGACGCCGACCGCCGCACGCCGGGCGGCGAGACGGCGCTGGCGCTCGCCGAGCGCCACGGCCGCGCCGAGGCCGCGGCGCTGCTGCGCACCGCGGCGCGGCTGCCGCGCGCCCACCGCAGCTCGCGCTTCGCGGTCACCGCCGGCGGCGGGCGCTGCGAGCGGCCGCCGCAACCAGCGCTGCCGCCGGCGGTGATCAACGAGTACGTGGCGGTGTCGCACGGCAGCCTGCCGCGGGTGCGCGAGCTGCTGGCGCTCTATCCGTCGCTGCTGCTGGTCAACGCCAGCTGGAACGAGCTGGCGGTCGAGGCCGGCGCCCACACCGGCTTCAAGGACGGAGTGCGCCTGCAGCTCGACCGGGGGGCGCCGTGCGCGCTGCCCACGGCGGCGATGATGGGCATGACCGCTCACGTCCGCGCGCTGCTGCGGGAGGATCCGCTGCGCATCCACGAATGCGGCGCCCACAACATGCCGCCGATCTGGTTTCCGGCGATCGGCGGCGGCGGCGCCGAGCAGCTGGAGATCGCGCGGCTGCTGCTCGACGGCGGCGCCGCGGTGGACGCCCACAAGCGCGGTCAGACCGCCCTGCATTGGGCGGCGCGCCGCGGCGAGATGGAGATGGCCGAGCTGCTGCTGGCGCGCGGCGCCGCGGTGGAGGCAAGGGCCTGGCTCACCACCGGCGAGCGCGAGACCACGACGCCGCTGGCGCTGGCGCTCGCGGCAGGCCATGCGGCGATGGCCGAGCTGCTGCGGCGCCACGGCGCGCGGGCTTAGCACCTGGTTTCGTTCCAGGCCGCACTGCCCAGGCGGCCGGTTCAGCGGGCCGGCGGCAGGCCGAGGCGGCGCTCCAGGCCGGCGAAGCGGCGGTCAGAGCGCAGGGGCGCGAGCTCGGGGTCGACGGCCATCATCACCGCCATCGGGTCATGGCCGGCGACGGCCCGCTCCAGGGCGGCGAGGGCGCCCGCCGGATCGCCGCTGTCGAGCATCAGCGCCGCCGCGGCATAGGGAGAGACGTACCCCGCCTGCGAGCTCAGCCGCGCCAGCCGCCAGGCGGCGATTCGCCGGAGGGCGGCGGCCGGATCGGCGGCAGGGGCTCCGGCGGTGACCTGCTCGGGCACCGCGCCCTCGCGCCGCAACCCCTCGCGCGCCACCGCGAGCGCCGCCGCGAGCTCGCCGCGGCGGGCGAGGGCGCGCTCCAGGCAGTCGCGGGCGGCGGTGAAGCCGGGCTCGAGCTCCAGCAGGCCGCGCATGGCGGCGATCGCTTCCTCCGGGCGCCCGGCGCGGTAGAGCACCCAGCCGAGGTCGGCGATGGCCCGCAGCGACAAGGGCTCCAGCCGCTGCGCCTCGCGGACCTCGGCGATGCCTTCGTCCATGCGGCCGAGGGCGACCAGCAGCCACGCCTGGTCGTGGTGCGCCGGCGCATAGCTGGGGTTGAGGGCGAGCGCGCGCCGGAAGTCGCGCTCGGCGCCGGCGTAGTCCCAAGCGTAGCGAAAGCGGATCGAGCCGAGGACGGTGAGGGCTTCGACCGAGCTTGGATCGCGCGCGATCGCCGCCAGCGCCGCCTCCTCGGCGCGCGGATAGGCTACCGCCGGCGGCAGCATGCCGAGGACCGCCAGCAGATGGTAGGCGTCGGCCAGACCGGAGCGCGGCGCGGCGGCGGCCGGGTCGAGGTCGGCGGCGGCGCGGAGCTCGGTCACGGCCCGCGCCAGCGCCGCGGGGTTGGCCCTGGCGAGGAGATAGCGGCCGCGCAGCTCGCGGTCGTGGGCCAGCGGATCGGCCGCCCCGGCGGTGCCCGACCTCGCGGCCACGGCGGGAGAGGCGGCGGCGCCGCCGGCCGCGGTGACGGCAGAGCCGGCGTCGACCATGGCGACGGAAGCGGCGGCGCCGGCCGCGGCGATGGAAGAGTCGGCGCCGAGCGCGGTGGCGGAAGCCGGGGGTGGAGCGACGGCAGCGGCGGCGCCCGGGGGCGGCCGACTCCCCGGCCACGCCGTCGGCGGCAGCAGCTCGACCGCCAGCTCGCTGGCCACCCGCTCGGCGATGGCGCTCTCGGCCTGCAGCGTCTGCCCCAGGGCAACGTCCAGGCGCTCGCCCCAGATGGCGGCGCCGTCGGCGGCGCGGATCAGCCGCACGGTGACGCGAGCGCGCTCGCCGTCGCGCCGCACGCCACCCTCGAGGAGGTAGGCGACGGCCAGCTTGCCGCCGATCGCGGCGGCGTCGCCGCCATGGCCCTTGAGCGCCATCACCGAGGTGCGGCCGACGACCGCGAGGCGCCCCGGGCGGAGGCTGCCGAGGCGTGAGATCAGCTCCTCGGTGAGGCCGTCGGCGAAGTATTCCTGGTCCGCGTCGCCGCTCAGGTTGGCGAGCGGCAGCACGGCGACGCGCAGCGGCGGCGGCACTCGCGGGCGCCCGGCGCCGCGCCACCACCACCATCCCGCCAGGGTCAGCGCCAAGGATGCGGCGAGCCCCAGGGCGGCGGCGACAGCCGGCCGGTGCTTGACCCAGCCGCGGCAGCGGGGCTCGGCGGTGGCGGCGGCGGGGGGGCCGGCGAACGGCCGGAGCACCGGCATGGTAGCCGGTGCGGCAGCCGAAGCGGGAGCCGAAGCGGGAGCCCGCGCGGCAGCCGGAGCGGCAGCCGGCGCGGCCGAGCCAGGCTCGGGGATCTCCGCCACCGGCGCCAGCAGGCGGTAGCCGCGCTTGGGGATGGTCTCGATGAAGCGCGGCTGCCGCGCCTCGTCGCCGAGCGCGCGCCGCAGCTCGCGCACGCTGCGCCAGACGACGTCGTCGCTGACGTACCGGCCCTCCCAGACCTCCTGCACCAGTTCGTCCTTGCTGACCACGCGGCCGGCGCGCCGAGCCAGGCAGACCAGCACCGCCATCACCTTGGGCTCGATCTGCACGGCGGCGGCAGGCAGGGCGCCGCTCTCGTCCGGCGCGAGGCCGCCGGCGCCGGCAGGCGCGCCCTCGCCTCCCGGGGCCGCATTGGCGGAGGCGACGGTCCTGGCGGCGGCGTGGACCTGGGACGCCGGCCGCTCCACCAGATTGCGGGAGGGCCGCACCCGCCGGTCGGCGAGCAGGAAGTCGCCGGCGACGGGCACCGCGCTCGGCAGCAGGTTCACCCCTTCAGTCTAGCCAAAGCGCGGGCAAGGAATAGCCAGAGCCTGTGCCGCAGTGGCTGGCGAGCCCGCCCTCCGCCCGTCGCGGCGGTGCGGCTCAGGGCTTCCCTTGGGGGCAGAGGCCCTGGCCCTGGCAGGGCACCGGACCGCCCTTGCAGCAGCTCGTGGTGGGGGCCGAGCAGGCGATCGTGGTGCAACATCCGGACGGCACGAAGCCGGTGCCCGGCAGCGTCTTGACGCCGAGGAAGACGCCCACCGTTCGCTGCTGGCAGGTGGTGACGTGATCCGAGGCCGGGTGGTTGAGCAGCTTGACGCCGCCCTGGGGGTCCGCCATCGCCATGACGGTGGAGCCGCCGCCGTCGAGGTTGATGGCATCGGCGGCCCCCAGCTGCCGCAGCCACGCCCCTTCATCGTAGAAGCCGGCGCCGCAGGTCGAATGGTCGGCGCCGTCGATCGTCATCATGAAGAGATACCGCCGGTCCGCCGAGAGGCCCACCGCGGTGCGCGCGGCGACGATTTCGGGCGGATTGGCATCGGTCCCGGGGTCGCTCTCGATCCTGCCCCCGAGCAGCAGCCGGGGAGGGCCCGGCACGCGCGACGATGGCGGGCAGGTGCTGCCGGCGATCGGTTGCGGGCTGCCGGCGACGGCGGTCCAGGCGTTGGCGTAGACCCTGGCGGGAGTGGATTCGATGACGGTCTCGAAGGAGGCCTTGTTCTCCTTGGTGATCAGCAGCGCCTCGGAGCCGGCGTAGAGCGCGGTGGGAACGCTGGCGAGGTTCGAGACCAGCTGGCCCAGCGACTTCTCGAGGCCCAGGACGGCGAAGTTGCCGTTGACGCAGCCACCCCAGGTGAAGCTGGCGTTGATCGCCACCTGCGCGCCGGTCGCACACAGGAACTGCGCCGCCACCTGGCCGACGGTGCCGCCGCCGACGGCCTCGGGCGTGGAGACGAACTGGATGTTGGGATTCTGCAGGTCGATTCGCAGCGCGTTGACCTTCTGGGTGCGGACCCCCGGCGTCTTGATCGCGGTCGGCAGGTAGGTGGTGCAGTACGCGGTCCAGTCGATGCCCTGGAACAGCGCGTGCCACTGCGGGCTCCAGCCGAGGAGCCACGGGTTGCCGGTGCAGTCGTCCGCCGCTTGCCCGAGCGGCGCCTTCCCGGCCGGCGGCGATCCGACCGGCGATCCGACCGGCGGCGGCGACCCGGCCGCCGCCGGCAAGGCCGCCAGCATCAGTCCGAGGGCAAAGGCGGCGATGGTGCTCCTGGTCATGGCTCCTCCTCGCTGGCTGGGCGGCGTGGCCGTGGTTCGCATCGCTTCGATGTTTGAGCACGAAGGGTTTGAGCACGAGAGTCTGCCACGGCGCAGCGCCCGTCGCAACCTGGCGTCGGGCACTCACTCGCCGCCGACCCGCGCTCCACGCTTGACATGCAGTTCGTCAGATGGCAAACTTGCCAATATGCTGACTGCCGCAGTGATCAAGGCGCTGGCCAACGAGCGGCGCCTCGAGATCCTGAACTGGCTCAAGGATCCCCGCGCGCACTTTCCTCCCCAGGTGGACGGGGATCCGATCCGCGACGGCGTCTGCTCGCTGTTCATCGCGCAGAAGCTGGGGGTGACGCCGTCCACGGCCAGCGAGCATCTCCGGGTCCTCTCGCAGGCGGGCCTGGTGCGCGGCAAGCGGATCAGGCAATGGACGTTCTACAAGCGCGACGAGCCGCGCATCGCCGCGGTCAAACGCGCCTTTCAATCCGCCTGGTAAAGGGGGCTTGCATGCCGGTCTACGAGAAGCTGAGCGCCTTGGGGATCACCCTGCCGCAGCCGACGCCGGCGGTCGCCGCCTACGTGCCCACCGTCCGCAGCGGCGACCTCCTGTTCGTCTCCGGCCACGTCGCCAAGCGCGACGGCAAGCCCTGGGTCGGGCAGCTGGGGAACCCGCTGACCACGGCGGAGGGTCAACGCGCCGCGCGCGCCGTGGCCGTCGACCTGATAGGCACGCTCCATGCCGCCACCGGCGACCTGAACCAGGTCCGCCGCATCGTCAAGCTCATGGTGCTGGTGAACAGCTCCCCGGCCTTCACCGAGCAGCACCTGGTCGCCAATGGCGCCTCCGAGCTCTTCCAGGAGGTGTTCGGCGCCTCGGGTGCGCACGCGCGCAGCGCCTTCGGGGTCGCCCAGGTGCCCTTCGGCTCATGCGTCGAGATCGAGCTGATCGCCGAGTTGGGGTGACCGATGCCCGAAGCGCACGGCAGTCAGGAAGCACGCGCCGTCGCACCGGCCATCGGCCGGCCGGCGATCGAAGCCGTTCACCGCCTCCTCGCGCCTTACCTGCGCGTCACCCCGACGGTCGAGATGGCGGCCGGGGATCTCGGGCTGCCGGCTTGCCGCCTGACGCTCAAGCTCGAGCAGCTGCAACATGCCGGGTCCTTCAAGACGCGCGGCGCGTTCGCCAACCTGCTGCTGCGCGAGGTGCCCGCGGCCGGCGTCGTCGCCGCGTCCGGCGGCAACCATGGCGCCGCCGTGGCCTATGCCGCAATGCGGCTGGGTATGCCGGCCAAGATCTTCGTCCCGACCGTCTCATCTCCCGCCAAGATCGGCCGGATCCGCGATTACGGCGCCGATCTGTCGGTGCTTGGCGAGCGCTACGCCGACGCGCTGGCGGCCGCCGAGGCCTGGGCGGCCCGGACCGGGGCGCTGGCGGTCCATGCCTTCGATCAGGTCGAGACGCTGCTCGGGCAGGCGACGCTCGGCATGGAGCTGGCGGCACAGGCTCCCGACCTGGACACCATCCTGATCGCAGTCGGTGGCGGCGGGCTGATCGGCGGCGTCGCCGCCTGGTACGCTGGCAGCGCCAGGATCGTGGGCGTCGAGCCCGAAACCGCGCCGACGCTGACCGCGGCGCTTGCGGCGGGCAGGCCGGTCGATGCTCCCGCCGGCGGCATCGCCGCCGATTCCCTGGCGCCGCGGCGCGTCGGCGAGCTGATGTTCCCGCTGGCGCAGGCCTGGGTCGATCGTGTGGCGCTGGTCCCCGACGAGGCGATCCGGCGCGCCCAGCTGGCGCTCTGGGAGGGCGCCCGGATCGTCGCCGAGCCGGGCGGCGCGGCCACCTTCGCCGCCCTGCTCTGCGGCGCCTACCGGCCGGAGCCGGACGAGCGGGTCGGCCTCGTGGTCAGCGGCGGCAACACCACCGCCGTCGACTTCGGCGGTGGGGCGAAGGAGCAGGGCGGGCCCTAGGGCTCGCCATGGGCACATCCCGGCTGTGCGATACTCCCGGCCGGCGCCGATGGCGGCCTGCCGCGGCGGCGGGCCGCGCGCCGGAAGCGAGAGGAGAGGAGCATGCATGGCAGCAATGACCTGGGCAGGGACCGCGACGGCGGTGACGGCGGCGCGCGCGCGGCAAATCGCGCCGGTGGACTCGGCGGACGTTGGCGGTGGCTGGCAATGGCGGTGATCCTTGGCGGCGCTTTCCAGGCGGCCGCGCCGCAGGCCTCGGCTCGCGAGGCGGGCGGCCGCGGCGACGCTCAGGCATCCGGCTCGACCCAGCCTTGGAAGACCACCCCGGCGGGCGAGCTCGCCCGGCCGCTGATGCCCGACCCCTCGCTTGAGCCGCCCGCCAACCAGGTGCCGGTGCTGGTCGCTTACGGCGTGGGGGTCCAGCGCTACGTCTGCAAGGAGAAGGAGGGGGCGAAGGGCAGCTTCGAATGGACGCTCAAGGAGCCGCAGGCGAAGCTCGCCGACGCCAGCGGCCGCGAGCTCGGCAGCCACTCGGCCGGCCCCAGCTGGCAGCTGGCGGACGGCAGCAAGGCGGTCAAGAAGAAGCTGATCGCGAGCGTCCGGGCGTTGCAGGCCGACGCCGTGCCATGGCTGCTCATCGAGATCGAGTCGAGCGGCAGCGGCACCCTGTCAGGCACGCAATACGTGCAGCGGGTGGACACCATCGGCGGCGTGGCGCCCGCGACCGGCTGCGACGCGGCCCATGCCGGCAGCACCCACGACGTCGAGTACCGCGCCACCTATGTTTTCTATGCGCCGAGGAAGCCGTAGCCGGATCCCGGTCCCCCTTCCCACCCTTCCGACCTGCCGGGAGTGTCGCGAATGGCGACCACCGGAGCCGCGACCGACCTGCCGGGAGTGTCGCG
>DATGHG010000234.1:0-4401 GCA_035308185.1 Thermoanaerobaculia bacterium
CAAGCACCAACCTCGAGCCGTGGCGCCTCATTACGGCTGGCATTCTACTGTAGCTGCCGCGGCCGGATTGGCGCTGGGTCCGGGGCGGAGCGCAGGGGTCCGGCCAGGAGTCCGGCCCTCGGCATGTTTTTGGCAATCCGCCACACGGCCGAGACCGTCGGCGACCGAGGTGGCTCGCCTTGGGGACTTGCCTTAGTTTGATCAATATGATTTGATACTTTGACCTTTCAAATTGAGAGGTCGATACCGGAGCGGGCACGGCCGGGCAGGGCAGGGCAGCGGCACCGCACCTGACGAGGAGGAGAGCGCATGACGGGACCGAGGTGCGGGCTGCCGGGCAGGACGGCCGGGCGCCGCGGTACGAAAGCGGGCCGGGGCGGCGCGGCGCCGGCCGCCCTGTTGCTGCTGCTGCTGCTGCCGTCGGCGGCGCCCGCGGCCACCGACGACGGCGCCCAGCCGAAGCCGGCGCCGGACGCTCCGACCAGCCCGCCGGCCGAGCAGCGCTTCTACTCCTCCCTGCCCGACTGGGTGCCGCGCCTGCTCGGCGCGCAGTTCACCTACATCGGCCAGCGGCTGATCGCCTTCCCCGCCGCCTACTCCGGACCGCACAGCCTGAAGAGCACCGGCGACCAGCAGGCGACCGACACCTACGGCTTGTACTTCGGCTCCCGGCTGACGCGCCACCTGCAGGACTACCTCGACCTCGAGATGGCGCGCGGCCACGCGGTCAGCAACGCCAACGGCCTCGGCGGCCTGACCAATGGCGACGTCATCCGCCAGGGGACCGCGAACCTCGGGATGGGGCCCTACATCGCCCGCGCCTACCTGCGTTACCTGCTCCCCCTGGGCAGCGAGACGGCGCCCGTGGAGCGCGGCATGGGCCACTTCCCCGGTCCGGAGCCGACCACCCGCGTCGAGATCAAGGCGGGGAAATTCGCCCTGACCGACGATCTGGATCAGAACCGGTATGCCAACAGCACCCGCACGCAGTTCCTGAACTGGGGGTTGTTCAACGGCACCGCCTGGGACTACGCCGCCGACACCCGCGGCTACACCTTCGGCGTGCTGGCCGCCTGGGTGCATCCGACCTGGACGCTGCGGGCAGCCAGCGCCCAGATGCCGACCGAGGCCAACGGCAACGTCTTCGACCAGCACTTCGACCGGGCGCGCGGCGACAACCTCGAGTTGCAACTCGGCCCCTACCGCCAGGGGACGATCGTGCGCCTCCTCGCCTACGAGAACCATGGCCGCATGGGGATCTATCGCCAGGCGATCGACCAGGGCCTCGCGGCCGGCGTGCCGCCCGACATCGCCGCCGACGATCGCGAAGGACGCCACAAGGTGGGTTTCGGACTGAATCTCGAGCAGCCGCTGGCCGATAACGGCGATACCGGCGTCTTCCTGCGCCTCGGCTGGAACGACGGCCGCACCGAGGACTTCGTCTTCACCGAGGTCGACCGCCAGGCGAGCGGCGGCCTGCAGGTGGCCGGCAACGCCTGGCGCCGCCCCGACGATCGCCTCTGCCTGGGCGCCACCCTGCACGGCCTCTCCCGCGACCACCGCGACTACCTGGCCGCCGGCGGCCTCGGCTTCCTGCTCGGCGACGGCGCCCTGAACTACGGGTGGGAGGAGATCCTCGAGCTCTACTACCGCATCCAAGTGGCCAAGCTCTGGCAGCTCAGCCCCGACGTCCAGTACATCCGCGACCCCGGCTACAACCGCGACCGCGGGCCGGCCACCGCCCTAAGCCTGCGCGTCAACTGGCACTGGTAGCCGCCGGGCGTCGAGAGCGCCGGCAACCGCAGAAACGATTAAGCCGTTAATGATTAGGCCATAAAACTGCGGCAAGAGACACGATAATCAATTTACAACGCAACTGCATCCATCCATCTCGGCCAAAGATTCTGTGGCACCCCTGGCTGTCCTCCGAATGTGCGATTCACTCAGCGAAATAAGCGCTCAATGAAGCTGAGCAATCCTCCGTGTTCGTAGTTTCAGGAGAACGGAGATTATCAGGCATAAACAGGTAAGGAAGCTGATCACTGGAAGAACGGCAACTTGCCAGAAGGCGAGCGTAGCAAGAACGGCGCCAAGAAGCGAGACCACGGAAGCAACAACCAGGCTTGGTACTAGCCAAAGCTGCACGCTGCGAAGTGACAACCATCGGTCTTGTCCCAGGACGGCGCAGACGTAGCCTGGTGCCGAGCAAATTCCTAAGGCTACGCTCGCTGTTATCAGCCAATACAAGTCCTTGAACCACGAGGTGGCATGACCTAAGTCTGGTCCAGAGCCGAGAACGAGTGGCAGCGCCAGCAGGATAGATGCCGCCGGAGCTACTGCAGAGAACAATAAGAGCATTATCCGCAGTACCAGAGTCACCCTGAGCGCACTGGCGTCATGCTTGAAGCGATCCAAGGAATCTTCGCAGCCGTACCGCACGGTCCTCTTCCTGACTCTTACTGTTGCCCCAGTACGTTGATTCCCCAACCGAAGCATACGGCGTAACAGTACGCGTGGCAGCGAGTATGTATCGGCGACGAAAAATCGACCGTTGCGGGGTCGTTGGCGCCGCCGGAACAGAGGTTTGGGTTGCAGGCCTTCCTGAGGCCAAAGCTGACTGCGTCGCAATCTTGAAGGCACTGCCTCGTGCATCGAGGCCAACCCTCAAAATCGTGGAGGCCGTGCTTGGCGGGCTGAGGCGGCTTGGCGAAGCTGTTGCACCAGAAGGGCGCTGTCTTGCAGTAGTAAGTTCCGCCACACTGCGCACAGCGGGTGTCGTAGTAGGAGCAGTCGCTGGTCCCGTAGAGTCCTGCGGGGTCGGTAAGCCGCAGGGGATTGGCGCGAACATAAGCATAGGCCTGCTGTCCGCCCACAGTAAAGGCAAAAAGGAATAAATCTGGTGTCGTGTACCGACCTGTGTCGTGTTCGTACCAGCGGTTTAGATTGTAGTACAACCCAGATCTGAGCTTCGAGTTGTCCCAGGTCGCGTCGTCCCACTGACCCGGTAGCCGCAGGAAGATCCCTGAGCTCTGCGCGGTCGGTGCCGTGAAATCCCGGCCGAAAGGCTCGAACCCGCCGCTCCAAGTCGCCACCGCGGTGGTGGTCGACGCCAGGATCGGCGTGCCCAGGTGATCGACGGCCAGGTAGGTGAGCGTGCCGGTGGCCGGCGGGCCGTCGAGCTGCGCAACCGGGCGGCCGGCGAAGTAGAAGATACGGGTCTGGGCTTGGATGGCCTTGGTGAAGAGGCCCTGCTGCTGGCGGTGGTAGAGCAGCCCGTCCGAGCCGTAAGTCGGGGTGGTCACCAGCGGCCCGCAAGCCGTGACGGCGTTGCGGGCGGACGCGAGAAATCCGCGGCCGTCGTATAGCAGCGTGCTGTTGGTGCGCTGCGTCTCCTCCGTCATGCGGCTGAGCTTGCCGGCGGCGTCGGGCTGGAAGTCCAAGTGCGAGGTCGGTGCGGCTTCGAGGAGCACATTACTCGCAAGATCGTATTGGAAGTACTTGGTGCCGGCGCCGCTGGCGAGAGTGATCGTCTTGAGCAGCGGCGTGTCGCCCTGCGGGCTGGCTGCGTTGGCCTGGTAAGTGTAGGTGTCCTGAATGCCGCTGCCGCGGTTCTCGCTCAACCGGTTGCCGATCGTGTCGTAGGTCCAGGCGCGGGTGCCCCAGAGACTCGGAGCGTTCGCCTGGGTCAGGAAGTACTGGAAATCCTGGTAGACGAAGCTGCGGCCGGGACTGATCGCGGTGATGTTACCGGCGGCGTCCGTGGCGTAGGCCCAGCTCAGGAGACTTCCCGCGGTGATGGCGCTCGGGTGATAGCGCTGATCGAAGGTATGAGTCTCGTTCACGCCATTTGCCAGGTGAAGCACCTGTAGCGGCCCGGCAGCCGAATAGACGGTCGGGGCCGCCGGGGTCGAGACGACGACCGGCGTCGTCGTACCCTGGCAGGCGTTGGCACCCGCGGCCGTGCTGTACGCAAGCGACGCCTGCCGGTCGGCAACGTCGAAGCCGTAGCACGCCGTCACATTGCCGGGATAGGCGATCGAGAGCCGGTTGCCGTTGGCGTCGTAACCGTAGGCGAGAGCGCCGTCCGCGAGCACCCGGCCGAAGAGATCGTAGGTGTAGCCGGTGACCATGGCCCCAGAGCCGCTGCCCTTGGTGATCGAGGAAAGCCTGCCGATCGGCGAGGTGCCGGTCGCCGCGGTGGTGTCGTAGGCATAAGCCGTGGTGAGCGTCGCGTCGGTCGAATAGCTCACCGAGGCCGGACGGTCCGCCGCATCGAGCTGCCGGGTCATCACCACTCCGCGGGCGTCGGTCTGCTGCACCAGCGCGCCGTGGGCATTATAGGCGTAGGTCGTGGCACCGGTCACCGGCGAGGTCTGCCTGGTGAGCAGATCGCGATCGCTG
>DATGHG010000235.1:0-7710 GCA_035308185.1 Thermoanaerobaculia bacterium
CGGCAGCAGGGCGGCGAGCGCCGGCACCGCCGCCGGCGACACCGCCGCGGTGAGCGCCAGCAGCGGCACGGCGTGCGCACCGAGCAGCACCGCGTCGCCGAGCACCCGCCGCCGCGCCGACCAGGGCAGCGAACGCGACCACGGCCAGGCCGGCCGGCGAGCGCCGAGCGTCGCCGCCAGTGTGGCAAGCAGGCCGACGCAGGACACGGCGCCGCCCAGCAGCGCCGCGCGCGCGGCGTGCGTCGGGGAGAGCTGGTTGTTGCGGGAGAAGAAGTTAGCGGCGAGCCAGGGGACGAGCGCGATGGCGTAGGCACGCACGCGCCCCCAGCCGAGTGCCCGCCAGCCGATCCGCGCCGGCAGCGACCAGCGCGGCGCCGGCGCCGCCAGCGCCGCCAACATCGCAGGCGCGCCGATCGCCGGTGCCGCCGTTCGCCGCGAGCGCCGCAGCGGCGGTCCGGCGGCGAGGTCGGAGGCCGCCACGAGCGCCAGGGCCGCGGCCAGCACGAGCCAGCTGCCGAGCCCGGCCAAGAGCCCGGCGCCGATCGCCGGCGGCAGCGCCCCCGGTCGCCGCCAGGGCTGCAAGGCGAGCTGGGCCGCCGCCAGGGCGATCACCGGCAGGCCGGCGAGGTGCGCGGCGGTGGCGGCGCCGGGATGGCCGGCGGCCTCGGCCACCAGCAGCGCCAGGATCGCCAGCCAAGGCGCCTGGGCGAGCGCGACCGCCGCGGTGACGGCGCGCCGCTGGGAGGCGCCGGCGACCGGCAGGTGCCGCAGCCAGCCGAGCCCGGCGCACACGCGAGGCGCGGCGACCGCCGCCACGGCGACGGCCGAGCCCAGCACCACCAGCGCCGTCGGCAGGCTGCCGGTGGCGCCAAACAGCAGCAGCCCCAGGGCCTCGACGAAGTCCTCGCGCAGGAACGCCATCACCCCGATGGTGACGGCGACCGCGGGGACCAGCACCGCCAGGGCCAGCCGCGCCCCGACCCGCAGGTGGAAGCGGCAGGTCCGCCACAGCGTGCGCGTCGATTCCAGCATCGCGCCGCGATCATACGGGATGGGGCTTGTTGGTGATAACACCGAATGGTAGTCTGTTATCATTATGATTCGAACTCAGGTCAGCCTATCCGAGCCGGAGTACAGAGCCGCCAAGCACGAGGCTCAGCGGCTCGGCATCTCGCTGGCGGAGTTGGTTCGCAGGTCGCTCCGCGGAGTGCTACCCGCCGACGAGTCGAAGCCGTGGATGCGCTACGCGGGATTGGTCGAGTCTGGCGATCCGCACTCCAGCCGGCATATCGACGACGTCGTCTATGGCCAGAAGGATTGATGCGTATGTCGATACGTCGGCGCTGATCGCGTTCGGCGATCGCTCGGACAGCTACCACCTGCTATTCCGGCGTTTGTTCGCGGAGCCTCCGCCGCTGCTCACGACCGCCCTGGTGGTCACTGAGGGCCACGGCTGGTTCTTGAAGCGCTACGACCGCGCGCGGGCGTTGCAGTTCACCGCCATGATCGAGGACATGAAGTTCCTGGAAATCGCCGCCGCCGGAGCGGAGGAGCTGCGCGCCGGGGCCGAGATGCTTCGCCGGTTCGCCAATCAGGATCTCACGCTGGTAGATGCGGTGGGGCTGCACGTGATGAGCAGGCGCGCCATCCGGACCTGCTGGTCGACGGACTTCCACCTCGGGTTGACGGGCATTCCGCTGGTGATCCATACGCGCTGAAGAGCAGGTGCCCCGCCCGTCGCTGGTCGGCCGCCGTAGCCCGCCCGCACTTCCGGCCGCCGCGCCTGCCTGGGGAGCGCGGCTCGGTCTCGTCAGCCGGCCCGGCCGACCTCGACGTCGAAGACGCCGGTCAGGACCTGGCCGGCGCTCTTGATCTGCACCCAGATGCGATAGCGGCCGGGTGCCGGGAACTCGTAGGGGAAGGAGACCTCGCCGTCCGGCGCCGGCATAGGCATCATGGTGGCCTCGGGAGGCACCCCGGACATGGCAGGCATGGCGCGCATCGCGGTCGCCATCGTGGCCGGCACCGCCGGCGGTGCCGGCGAGGGCGGCCTGGCCGGCTTGGCTGGCCCCGCCGGCGTCGCGCCGTCGAGCCGGCCGGCGCGCCCGGCGAGCAGCGCCTGCGCGGTCATCGAGATGGTGCCCTGGGGATGGAGATGGACGAAGACCTTGCCGTCTTCGCGGCAGATGACCGCGTGGCCGAGCATGCCCATGTAGGGCTCGAGCCGCACCGGCCGGCCTTCGGGAGTGCGCACCGCGAAACGCAGGGCGGCGTCGCGGCCAGCCGCCAGGCGCGGCGCGATCGGCAGCAGCGGCCTCAGCCAGGTCATGGTCAGGCCGCCGTCGAGCGGGCTGACCGTGGCTTCGGCGGGCGGCCGCCATGCCATCGGCTGCGCCAGGCGCATGGAATCGTCCGGGTCGGCAGGCAGCCCGGCGCGCTCCGGGTCGAACGGGGCCGGCGGCGCCGGCGGCGGCGGCAAGGCGACGGTTGCGGTCAGCGTCTCGGCGAAACCGCTCTCCTGGGTGATGTCGGCGTAGAGGCGGTAGAGGCCGGCCGGCAGGCGCGGCAGGGCGGCGTGGAAAGCGGTGCCCGCCGCCGTCACCGACACCGGATGGAGGTGGGCGAAGGCGTCGAGGCCGGGCGTCCGGATCAGGAAGAGATGCATCAGCTTGCCGTGATCGGGCACCAGCGGCGTCCAATCCGACCCGCCCCAGCGCGGATCGTCGATGGCCAGCCGCAGCAGGCGCTGCGGGCCGTCGGGCAGCACGCTCGCGGCCACCTGGTAGGGGCGGTAGAGGCGCTGGCGGTAGGCGGCGTCGATGCCGTCCGACCAGCGCTTGCCACCTGCCAGCAGGCCGGCGAGCAGCACCGCCGCCGCCGCCATCGCCACGCGGGCGCGGCGCCGGTCGCGGGGCCGCGGCACCTCTCCCGGGGCGAGCACGCTCTCGCGCACCCCGGCGCCGACCAGCGACAGCAGGCCGGCGAAGAGCAGGGCCGCCAGCGCCAGCAACGTGATCGCCAGGCCGCCCCGGATGTCGAGCCGGCGCCTGGCCGTGGCCGAGACCGGCACCGTCGCCGAGCCGTTGCCGGCTGCGCCGGCGATGCCGATCCGGATGTCGTAGGAGCTCGCGGTCATCAGCCAGAGGCGGGCGGCGTAGAGGCCGGCCTCGCCCCGCACCGGCTGCGCGACGTCGGGCGGCGGCGCGCCTTCCGGACCGGCATCCCACTGCACCGGCTGCGCGGTGACCCGGAGGCTGCCGAGAGCGCGGCGATCCCCGGCCGGCCGGCCGGCCGGCGGCTCGACGCGCACGGCGATCTCGGCGATACCGGGGATCACCGCCGGCGGGCGAACCACGACATGCACCGGGTAGGGGCCGGCGGTGCCGGCGAAGAAGACGTCGGGGCTGCCGACGTGTCCCGAGCAGACCACCGCCACGGCCAGCAATGCCGCGAAGCCGACGAGTTTCTTCACCGGCGTACCCGCGACAGCCAACCGCCCCAGGCCAGGCCGATGCGGGCCGAGACGACCGCGAGCAGCAGCGACAGCGCGGCGGCTGCCGGGCCGAAAGCGTCGCCCTGCGTCCAGAAGCGGTGCTGCCTGGCGCCGAGGCGGGCGCGGTAGGTCCACTGGTCGCCGGCGAAGAACCAATTGCGCGCCGCCGGGCTCATCAGCAGCTCGGAGAAGCTCCACTGCGCGGCCAGGATGAGCACGAAGCAGGCGACGCCCAGGGCCAGTGCCAGCCCGGCGCGGCGGCCGGGGAAAGGGCCGCGGTCCGGCGCCGCTGCGGGCACCGGCCGGCCGGCGCGCCGCTGCAGCAGATCGATGGCAACCGCGGGCACGATCAGCAGCACCGGGAAGGTCGGCGGCCACATGTGGTGCACCGGGTTGTAGATCGGCGCCAGCCGCGGGGTGGCGGGAAACAGCGGCAGCACCCAGGTCATCGCCAGGCGCACCAGCATGTAGATGCCGGCCACGGTGGTGGCCGGCCAGCGCAGGCGCGAGCCGCCCGCCACGCCCACCAGCACCAGCGGGTAGGCGGCGCAGCAGATCTCGTAGAACCGCGCCCCGTGCTGGGCGTTGGGGGCGCTGTACTCGATGAAGATGGTGGACACCAGCGCCAGCAGCAGCCCGGCCGTGTAGGCGTAGATCCACGCCAGCCGGCGGTCCGCCCGGCTGGCGCTGGCCGCGCCGCCGGCGCCCGCCGGCAGCGCACGGTTCTGTGCCGCCAGCGCCTGCAGCATGGCGCCGAGCTGGGTGGCCAGGATGCCGGCGGCGAGCAGCACGTGGGGCGGCGAGATGATCTTGACGTCGAGGCCGTACGCCTCGTGCCACCAGTTGTCGAAGGGCGCCGAGGTGAGCATGGCGATGCAGCCCCAGATCGCCACCCAGGCGCCGAGCGGCGCGCGGAAGCCCCAGAAGGTGACGGTCACCGCGCGCTGCTCGGCGGTGCCGGCAAAGGTGGTCGCGAGCGCCTGCCAGCCGGCCGTCGCGCCGCACAGCAGGCCCCCGAGGTAGATCGCCAGGTGCGCCGGCGTCCAGAAGGTGTCGCGACCGATGCTGGCATGCCACGAGATGTCCCAGAGCAGGCCGACGACGATGGCGGTGGTGCCGAGCACCGCGGCGCTCAGCGGCCAGGGCACGCCGGCGCCTACGGCGGCGGCACGACCACGGTCGGCGGGGTCGGCGGAGCTGTCGGACCTGGCAAAGTCGGCGGTGTCTGCACGGCCGGCGCGGTCGGCGGGAGCAGGACCGGTGCGGGCAGGCCCGCCGCGGGCCACTTCAGGGCGCGCCGGTTCCGAGAGGGCCGGTTCAGAGCGGTCGAGGATGGTTTCCATGATCGGCTGCAACCGCCTCCTCCGCAAGCAGGGCCGGCGAGCAGCGCCGGCCTGGCGAGAGGCAAGTGTAAGGTCGGCGCCGCCGGTTCGCCAGACCGCCCGCGCCCGCCCGCCGTCCCGTCACGGCCCGAAGCGGCCGCTGTCACAACATCGTCGCGCCGCTCGCCGATGCGCGGCGCCGGGAGGCATGAGATACGATCGGCCGCGGCAATCCGCCGCCAGACGCGTCCGGCCATGCCCCGGCCGGAGCGAGGAACCGCTTCCCAACGCCGCTGTCCCAGACCAGGAGGTCCCATGCCTGCCGCCGCCCCCCAGAGCTTCGCCAGCCATCGCCGCTACGTGCCGCTCTACCACTTCGTCGCCCCGCTGATCCTGCTGCTCAACCTGGCCTGGGCATTCGTGCGCATCTATCACGCCTGGCGCATCGGCGGCCGCTTCGACCGCGGCAACAGCATCGTCGGCCTGCTGGTCGCCGCGGTGCTGCTGGTCCTCTGGTTCTACATCCGCAACTTCCCGCTCGCCGTCCAAGACCGGCTCATCCGGGCGGAGATGCGCGCCCGCCTCGGCGAGCTGCTGCCGGTGGACCAGCGCGCCCGCATCCCCGAGCTGACCGTCTCGCAGCTGATCGCGCTGCGCTTCGCGAGCGACGAGGAGCTGCCGGCGCTGACCCGCAAGGTGCTCGACGAGAAGATCGAGGACCGCGACCAGATCAAGAAGCTGATCCAGAACTGGAAGGCGGACGACCAGCGGGCCTAGCCGCCAACTCAACTAGTCCACCGTGACCTGGACCGGCCGCGAAACGCTGCCGCCGGATCCCAGCCGCACCTGGAAGCGGTGCTCGCCCAGCTGCAGGCGCCAGCGCGCGGTGTAGGGATAGGCGGCGGTGGCGAGCGGCATGCCGTCGACGTACCAGACGACCTCGTCGACGGCGGGATCGACCACCGCCCGCAGGGCGACGGTGTTGAGGTCGGCCGGGGTCTCCGGATCGCGCAGCAGGCGCGCGCCGTTTTCCGGCGAGGTGATCCGCAGCCGCACCGGGCCGCCGGCGAGCACCACCCGCCCCCCGGGCGGCCAGGCGGTAGCCTGATCCGCCGCCGCGCCCGGTGCCAGTCGGGCCACGGCCGGCAGCGTCAACAGGCTCGGCGCGTCCGGCACTCGCGGCAGCCCGGCGGCGGCCTGCCAGGCGGCATAGCGCGGCGGCAGCTCGACGAAGGTGCGCACCTCGACCGCCGCCGGTGGCGTCGCCGTGGTGGCCAGCAGGCCGTTGCGGCGGTCGACGGCGCGCTGCTGGTGCGCCTCGCAGTCGTCGGCCGGCTCCTCCCCAGGACGGAACCATTCCAGGAAGACGCGGTCGCAGGCGGCGGTGGCCCGGTGGCCGGACAGCGCGCAGACCCGCACCGGGCGGTAGCCGCGCGGCGGCGGGAAGGAGAGGTCCTCGAGCCCGTCGCCCTGCTCGCCGTGCAGGCGCAGCAGCACGTGCTTGACCAGGTCCGCGGCCGAGAGGTAGCCGGAGAGCTGGTTCATCGCCCGGAAGCCGGGGTGGCCCACCCAGGCCGCCGCCAGGTAGCGCTTCGAATAGGCGACCGCCCAGGCGTCGTGGTAGTTGGTCGAAGTGCCGGTCTTCACCGCCACCGGGAAGCGATACTCGGTGGCGCCCATGCGCGGGAAGCTGGGCAGCCGCGCCTGCGGGTCGGAGAGGAAGAGGGTGACCTGGCGCGCGGTGTCCTCGGCGAACACCCGCCGCGGCGCCGGCTCGGCCTGGTCGCGCAGCCAGCGCAGCCGCGCCGGCAGGCGGCCGTCGCCGGCCAGCGCCAGGTAGGCGCGCGCCAGCTCCTCGAGGGTCACCGGCAGGCCGCCGATCGCCATGCCGAGCCCGTAGTGCCGCGCCGGCACCGCGCCGTCGGTCAGCCCCAGCTCGCGCAGCAGGCCGTAGCCCTGGTCGAGGCCCAGCCGCCCCAGCAGCAGCACCGCCGGCACGTTGCGCGAGTTGGCCAGCGCCACCCGCGGCAGCAACGGCCCCATGAAGGCGTCGTCGGCGTTGGCGATGCCACCGGGGCCGCGCTCGAGGTCGTCCATCAGGGTGGTCGGGCCGATGACGCCGCGCTCGAGCGCCAGGGCATACAGGAAGGGCTTGAGCGTGCTGCCCGCCGAGCGCCGCACCCGCGCGTAGTCGATGGCGCCCTGGTCCTCGGCGTCGAAATAGCTCGCCGATCCCACCCAGGTCAGCACCTCGTGGCGTGAGAGGTCGAGGACGATCAGCGAAGCGTTGCCGGCGCCGCGGCTGCGCCATTCGCGCAGCGCGCGCCAGGTCATCGCGGTGGCGTCGCGTTGCAGGTCGAGGTCGAGGGTGGTGCGGAGGATGGGCCCGCGCGGCTTGCCCTCGGCGAGCAACGTGCGCAGGTGGAGCAGCGCGTGCAGCGCCTCGGGCGGCCGGTGCTCGCGGTAGGGGATGCGCAGCGCCGCGAGCTGCCCCCTGGCCAGGGCGTAGTCGGGTGGCGACAGCACGCCGCGCCCGGCCAGCTGGGCGAGCACGCGCTCGCCGCGGCGGATGGCACGCTCGCGGCCGGACGGCGAGAACGGGTTCATCCGCGCCGGCGCCTGCGGCAGCGCCGCGAGGAAGGCGATCTCGGCCCAGGAGAGGTCGTCGACCGGCTTGTCGAAGTAGCTGCGCGCGGCGTAGGCGATGCCGTGGATGCGGTTGCCGTAGGGGACCAGCCGCAGATACTGGCGCAGCACCTCCCGCGAGCCGTAGCGCTCGGTGAGCAGGACGGCGGTGAGCGCCTCGGTCGCCTTGCGCAGCCAACCGCGGGCGCCCGGGTTCTGCATGCGCGCCACCTGCATGGCGAGCGTCGAGGCTCCCGACACCCGGCCGTG
>DATGHG010000236.1:0-2812 GCA_035308185.1 Thermoanaerobaculia bacterium
CCACGCCGACCGGCTCGCGCCGACGCGGCGGGAGCTCTTGCAACTCGCCGGCCTGGGGGCGGCTGCTGCTGCCGCGGCGCTGACTCCGGCGCCCGGCGTCGCCATGGAGCTGCTTGCCGGCGCCGCCAGGCGGCTCTCCCCACCGCCCTTGCCGGCGCCGCCGCCGCCCTTGCCGCCGTCGCCGCCGGACTGGGCGAAGCTGCGCGCGCGGCTCACCGGCTCCCTGGTGCTGCCGGGCGACCCGGGCTACGACGCCGCGCGGCGCTCTTTCAACCCGCTGTTCGACGCCCGGCGGCCGGCGGCCGTGGCGCGCTGCGCCGGGCCGGCGGACGTTCAGGCCTGCGTCGCGGCGGCCGCCGCCGCGCGGTTGCCGGTCGCGGCCCGCGGCGGCGGCCACAGCTACGCCGGTTACTCGACCCCGGAGCAGGGCCTGGTGGTCGATCTCGGCGGCATGGCCGGCGTGGACGTGCGGCCGGACGGCACCGCGATCGTCGGCGCCGGTGCCCGCCTGATCGACGTCTACGCCGCGCTCGCCCGGGCGGGGCGCTGCCTGCCGGCCGGCTCCTGCCCGACCGTCGGCATCGCCGGCCTGACCCTCGGCGGCGGCATCGGGGTGCTGGCCCGGAAGCTGGGCCTGACCTGCGACCGGCTCGTCCTGGCGCAGGTGGTGACCGCCGACGCGGTGCTGCGCACCGTCACGGAAGGCGCCGACGCGGAGCTGTTCTGGGCCCTGCGCGGCGGTGGCGGCGGCAACCTGGGGATCGTGACCTCCTTCACCTTCAGCACCGCGCCGGCGCCCGAGCTCACCATCTTTTCGCTGCACTTTCCGGCCGGCGCCGCGGCCGCGGTGCTCGCGGCCTGGCAGGCCTGGGCGCCGGCGGCTCCCGACGAGCTCTGGTCGAATTGCATCCTGTCGAGCGGCAGCCCGCCGGCCTGCCGTGCCGGCGGCTGCTTCGCCGGTACCGCCGCGGCCCTGGCGCCGCTGCTGGACGACCTGGTGCGCAGGACCGGCGCCCGCCCGGCGAGCCGGTCCGTGCGGTCGCTGCCCTACCTGGACGCGATGCGCTACTTCGGCGGCTGTTCGCGGCGCAGCGTCGGCGAGTGCCGCCTCCGGGGCGACGGCGAAGGGCAGCTCGCCCGCGAGGCCTTCGTCGCCTCCTCGCGGATGATGCCCCGGCCGCTCGCCGATCCGGCGCGGGCGGTGGCGCTGCTGGAGCGCCCGCCGGGCGCGCCGGGCGTCGATCTGCTCTTCGACGCGCTCGGCGGGGAGGTGGGCCGGGTGCCCGTCGCCGCCACGGCGTTTCCGCACCGCGCGGCGCTCGCCTCGGTGCAGATCTACGCCGCGACCGGCGCCGCCGATCCGCGGCACGCCATGCGGGAGGCACGGGCGGTGGCGGAGATCGGCGGCGGCCTCGATGCGCTGCTCGGAGGCGGCGCCGGCGCCTACGTCAACTACCTCGACCCGGCGATGCCGGACTGGGCGGCCGCCTGCTATGGCTCCAACCTCGGCCGCCTGCGCGCCGCCGCCCGGCGCTACGATCCGGGCGGCGTCTTCGCCTTCGCCCAGGGCCTCGCCAGTGCCTAGAGTTTGACCGGAGGAGCGCCGCTCGGGCGGCGAGAACAGTGGCGTATCTGCATATTTATATTTGTATCGCACATGCGGGCGCTCTATAATGCAGGAGGTGAAGTGTCCGCAGGCTGCCGACCCAGGCAGAAGGGAAGCTATGACGACCGGCGGCGTGCCCCGCGCAAGGCTTTTGATTCCAGCCCTCCTGCTGCTGGGGTGCCACCCGGGATTGACCCCGCCGCCGGCGGCAAAGTCCATACCGGAGGTAACCGAGATCATCGAGGCGCGTGACCTCGATCGCGGGCGCGTGCTGGACATCAAGGAGAAGTTCAAGCCGCAAGACGCGGAGTACCAGCGTGCGAGGAGCCTCTATCGGCAGGCCTACGCGCGCTTCGACGGCTGGACGAACGAGATCGTGGTCTACATCTTGGCCGGCACCAAGAAGGACCCGCGCACCGACGATACCTACAAGACCCTCGCGGAGGCTGCCGGTCGGGCAGACAATGACTTCGCAGAGTATGTGGAGAGCGTGACCGGGCGCAGCAAAGGGGTGGCGTCGATCGCGGCGTCGCTCGTCGAGGTTGGGATCAAGATCTGGATCGAGCTGCGGGACGCCGGGCTGAAGGAACGGAAAGTGGTGGCTGACTACTTCGACATCCGCCTCAAGTGGGAAGCCTGGGAAGCGATCACGGCAGGGCCGCCATCGGCAGTGACTAAAGCCAAGGAGACCCCATGACGGTCTCTCGCAGGTCAAGCGTCAAGCTCCTCTTTTGCGCTGCCGCCGAGTTGCTCGCGATCTGTGCATCAGCTCACGCCGCGTCGTCGAAGCTGCCTGCCGCCGCGCCGATCGGCGCCGCTGGCGGCGCCGTCGCGAGCGTACGCGAGCTGCCGCGTCCCTCGGAGCGATGGGCGCTCGTCGTCGGCGTCGGCAGGTATGACGATCCCTTCGTGCACCCGCTCTACGGCGACGCCGACGCGACCGCGTTTGCGACCGTGCTCGTGGAGCGTGCCGGCTTTCACAGCGATCACATCGTGCTGCTCGCGGGGCAGCACACGAAGGACTGTCGCCCGGTCCGCCCGCGAGGCACTGGCGAGCGCGCGCCCGGCGCGGATTCTACCGATCAGGATTGTCAGCCTACGCGCAGCAACCTTTGGCAGAGGCTTGCCGAGTTGACAAGTCAAATACCGCCCACCGGACTGTTCGTCCTTTTCTTCTCGGGCCACGGCATGTACGTCGGCGGCGAG
>DATGHG010000237.1:0-7987 GCA_035308185.1 Thermoanaerobaculia bacterium
GTCACCGGGCCTCCTGTTGCCGCCGCCAGGATATCGCGGGGCCGGCGCGCGGTGGTGGCGGCGCTCAGGGCAGCGAGTGGTTCGCGGTGCAGGCGCTGTCGAGCCGGTAGGCGTCGAGCGCCACGGCGAAGTGGTCGCTCGAGGTCTGGGTCGTGACGACCCACGCCTGCGCGGCGAGGCGGTCGGCCGGGGGATTGTTGGCGCCCGCGACCGGCGCCGACCAGTTGAGATCGAGCAGCAGCCAGCCAAACTTGAACGCCACGGGGAGTTGGTTACCCCCCACGGGCACGCGTTGCGTCGCCGCGGAGAATGGTGTCAAGACCGGGATGGGAGGGCACTGCGACGGCGAGCCGAGTGCCTGCGAACCGCCGGCGAACGGGCAAACCTCCGGCTGCTCCGCCTGCTCCTGCTCGTCGAAGATCACGAACCCCTCCTGGCTCAGCGGATACCAGGTGGGTGCGCTGCCCGCACTGGCAGGACAGGGAAACGCCGCCTGCGCGACCTTCGGATCGCGCCAGACCAGGAGGGTCGTGCCGCCGTCGAAGGCGCCGCCGTCCAGATACTGCGTCGCGAAGTTCGTCGCCAGGGGTGCTCGATGGTCGACCGCCGACCAGCCGTCGTAGCGGCCGTAGAACGTGTACCTGCCCGGCGTCGAGGTCGCCGGGCTGGTCCCGTCGGCCATCACCGAGACCATATCGGACCCCTCCGCGAAGCCCCGTGCGGCGTTGATGATGTACCAGGATCCCCACAGGACGTTCTGGTCGGTCACGTCACCGGCGGCGCCGTTTGCCGCGAAATAACCCGGATCGCCGGGGAAGCGCGTCGTGCAGTTGTTGACCGTGTCGACGGTAATGTAGCCCCGGGCGATGTCGTCGCCCAGGAGCTGGC
This sequence comes from Thermoanaerobaculia bacterium, assembly GCA_035308185.1. GTDB lineage: Bacteria > Acidobacteriota > Thermoanaerobaculia > Multivoradales > UBA5704 > JASLEW01. The sequence goes on from DATGHG010000237.1 coordinate 889, forward strand.
CCGCGCACTGGTTGTCGAAGACCGGCGACGAGAGGCCGGAGAGCGAGCGCTGGAGATGGCTCTCGACGGCGGCGCTCAGCGGTTGCGGCGGCAGCTGGTTCTGGCAGCTGGCGAAGTTGATGTCCTGGCTGAAGATGCCCTTGGGGCTGATGGTGTCGTCGGGATCCTGTCCTGCCGAGGCGGTCTGCGGCAGGATGCCCTGCATGATGACGTCGCGCAGGTTGATGGTCTGCACGTCTTAGCCGGTCAGGTAGACGTTGAAGTTGAAGACCGGCACCGCCAGGTCCGACCAGATGGCGACGTGAGCGAGCACGGCGGTGGCGGAGGCGTTGTTGATCGAGAACAGGGTGGTCAGACCGTTGGGATCGTTGAGATCCAGCTCGAAGTAGGGGAGCAGGAGGGTGGCGGCCGGGACGGCTTCGATCTGGCAGACGCTGGCGGCGGCCGGCCCGGCGATCCCTCTCGTCGAGGGTGGAGAGGGGCGGCGCGGCTAGTGCCGGAAGTGCCGCGTGCCGGTGAGCAGCATCGCCATCCTGTGCTCGTCGGCGGCCGCGATCACCTCGGCGTCACGCTTGCTGCCGCCGGGTTGGACGACCGCGGTGACCCCCGCCGCCGCCAGCGTGTCCAGGCCGTCGCGGAAGGGGAAGTAGGCATCGGAGGCGGCGACCGTGCCGGCGACCGGCAGCTGGGCCTTCTGGATGGCGATGCGACAGGAATCGACGCGGCTCATCTGGCCGGCGCCGATCCCCACCGTCTGGTCGGCGTTGGCGATGACGATGGCGTTGGACTTGACGTAGCGCGACACCACCCAGGCGAAGTCGAGGGCGCGGCGCTCCTCGGCGGCCGGTGCGCGGCGGGTCGGCGAGGTCCAGCCCGCGGGATCGTCGGGGAAGGCGTCGGGGGGCTGCGCCAGGAAGCCGCCGGAGACGGCGCGGAGCTCGATCTCGCCGGCGGCGGGGCGGTAGGGCGGGCACTCGACCAGCCGCAGGTTCTTCTTCGCGGCGAAGTGGCGGCGGGCCTCGTCGTCGAAGCCGGGGGCGAGCAGCACCTCGACGAACAGCTCGGCCAGGGCGGCGGCGAGGCGGCCGTCCACGGTGCCGTTGACGGCGATCACCGAGCCGAAGGCGGACACCGGATCGGTCGCCAGGGCGCGATGGTAGGCGGCGGTGAGGTCGGCGCCGCGGCCGATGCCGCAGGGATTGTTGTGCTTGACGATAACCACCGCCGGCTCGGCGAACAGCGCCGCCATCTTGCGCGCGGCGTCGGCGTCGAGCAGGTTGTTCCAGGACAGCTCCTTGCCGCCGAGCTGGCGATAGCCGCCCAGCGGCCCGCCGGCGGCGGCAAAGGCGGCGAGCGCCGGGGAGGCGGCCGGGGCGCCGGCGCCGGCCGGCTCGGTGGCGCCGGTCACCCCGTAGACGGCGCCGCTTTGATGCGGGTTCTCGCCGTAGCGCAGCTCGCCGGTGCGCTCCAGCTCGAGCGTCAGCCGGGCGGGGAAGGCGATGTCGGCTGGGGCGGTGGGGGCGGCGGTGCCGGTGGGGGTGGCGGCGGCCGCGGCATGGCGGCCCAGCCAATCGGCGACCGCGCCGTCGTAGTCGTGGGTGTGGCGGAACGCCTTGACCGCCAGCGCGTGGCGCAGGGGCTCGGGCACCACGCCGTCGTTGGCCGACAGCGCCGCCAGCAGCGGCGTGTAATCGGCGGGATCGACCACCACGGCGACGCCGCGGAAGTTCTTGGCCGCGGCCCGCACCATGGCCGGGCCGCCGATGTCGATCTGCTCGACCACCTCGTCGAAGCTGGCGTCGGGGTCGGCGGCGGTCTTGCGGAAAGGGTAGAGGTTGACGATCACCAGGTCGATGCGATCGATCCGGTGCGTGGCCAGCTGCTCGTCGTGGGAAGGTTGCGAGCGGTTGGCGAGGATGCCGGCGTGGATTCGTGGGTGCAGGGTCTTGACGCGGCCGTCCAGGATCTCGGGGAAGCCGGTGACGTCGGCGACGGCGACGGCCGGGACGCCCAGCTGGCGGAGGAAGGCCAGGGTGCCGCCGGTCGAGACGATCTCGATGCCGAGGCTCTGCAGGCCGTGGGCCAGCTCGGGAAGGCCGCTTTTATCGGAGACGGAAACCAATGCGCGGTGCGCCGGCAGCATGTCGGGATGCTCCTGGAGTCGGGAGGCTGATCGAAACCGCGAGCGCCGCCGGGCGGCGTCCGCGCCGTCAACGAAGGGCGGCGCCGCTCCCGCCCGCCAGGCCGGCGCCCGCCGTGGGCGGCAGGGCGGCCCGCGGCAGCAGCAGCAGCCGGGTGCCGGCGGCCGGCAGGCTGGCGCGCTCGTCAGCGCCGCCGGCGCGGAGCCAAATGTATCGCAGGACCAGCGCGACGTCGGTCACCGCGTGGCTGAAGGCGAGCGAGGCGACGCCGAAAGCGGTCGAGTGGTCGTCGAAGCGGCCGATGCCGGAGGCGAAATCGATCCGGCGGTACTCGAGGCCGATCAACGGGTAGAAGGCCCGCCCGCGCGCCAGCGTGGCGGCGAGCAGCTGCGACAGGTCGGGCGCGTGGTCCAGGCCCGGGCGGAGGCCGTAGAAGATCAGCGGGAAGCGCGGTTCGGCGGTTTCGGCGTAGCGCAGGAAATCGACGAAATAGCGCCCGGCGTCGGGATCGGACCTCGACGTCGCCAGGGGGTTGTTGGCATCCGCCATGAAGTGCGCGGCGATCCCCATGCGGAAGACGATGTCGTCGAACGGCTGGTGCGAGCGGATGGCGGCCACCGCCTGGGCGACGGCGTCGGCGAGGGCGACGTCGAGGCTGCCGCCGTCCAGGTCCTGGCGATGGCGGGCGGGGTCGGAGTCGTCGAAGGGCTGCACGACGCCGGCGAAGAAGGCGGCGCGGCGCCGGACCAGCTGGCGGGCAAGGTCCGGGGGCGCCAGGCGCGCCGCCTCCCAGGCAATCGTCTGGTGGGTCTTGGGCGTCCAGGCGAGGACAGGCGTGCAGGGCAGAAGAGCCAGCGCCGCGATGCACAGCATCACCGCCGGGACCGGCATGGAGCGCTTGCTCGTCATGGGTGCACTATTCTACAGAGGAATCCCGCCACAGGGCGCCCTCCGGCGCAGCTTGCCGAACCCGTTTGGCCGCCCAAGGTAGCCGTGCCCGACGCCATCGCCCGCCATCTCGACGTCACCGGCACCTTCTGCCCGTTGCCGATCCTGCTCGCGGCGCGCGAGATGCTGCGCCTTGCCAAGGGGGATCTGCTCGAAGTGGTCGGCGACGACCCCGGGATCCTGGAGGACATGCCGGTCTGGTGCGAGCGCGCGGGTCACCGCCTGGTGGCGATCGCCGAGCGCGAGGGCAGGATCGTCTCGTTGATCGAGAAGGGCGGGCGCGAGCGCGCCAAGGGCGGGAAGGGCGAGCACGGCGGGAAGGGCGCGGACGGCGAGAGAGGGCGAGAAGGATTCGAGCGGCGGGAAGGGTGAGAAGGGGGGAGGCAGAGAGGGTGGCGGGTTATCGCGGTGCCGCCGCCGGAGGGTCGGCGGGAGGTGCGGCCGCGAGCTCGGCGAGCGCTTCGAGCAGGGAGTCCAGCTCCTGCTCGGTGTTGTAGTAGTGCGGCGAGACACGCAGGATCGTCGTGACGCCTTTCGCTTCCATGTCCAGCAGGTCGGTCTGCCGGTTGGCGGAGGACGTGTTGAAGCCGCGCTCGCGCAGGCGCAGCTTCAGCGCGGCGGCGTCCCAGCCGGCGATGGCTATGGATACCAGCGCGCAGCGCTCGGCGCCGCGGTCCAGCACGCGCGCCCAGGGCATGGATTCGAGCCGCGCCCGCAGGCCGGCAGCCAGCCGCCAGGTCCGTGCCGGCCCCGCCGCGCCGACCGCGACCGCATAGCGGGCGGCGGCGCCCATACCGAGCACCAGCGCGTAGGGGAGCTCCCAGTTCTCGAAGCGCTGCGCCCCGTCGGCCAGCCGGAACTGTTCGGGCGCCGTCCAGGTCGCGCCCCGCATGTCGGGGAAGAGGGGATGGGCGCCGCGGGCGAGGGCCGCGTCCGACACGTAGAGGAACCCGATGCCGCGTGGGCCGCGCAGGAACTTGCGCGCCGAGGCGGTCAGGAAATCGCACTGCAAGCTGCCGACGTCGATCGCCATCTGCCCGACGGCCTGGCAGGCGTCGACCAGGAAGGGCACCCCCGCCGCGGCGCAGACCTCGCCCACTTGCTGCGCCGCCTGCACCAGTCCCGAGCTCGTCGGTATCCAGCTCAGCGACACCAGCCGGCAGCGCGGGTGCCGAGCCAGCTCCCGCACGCTCTCGGGATCCACGCCGCCCTCCGGCAGCTCCGCCGCGATCGCCGTCTCCACCCCGAACCGCCGCCCCAGGGCCACGTACATGATCTGGTTGGAGGGGTAGTCGGCCCGGCTGGTGACGATCCGGTCCCCGGCCTGCCAAGCGAAGGAGCCGAGTGCCTGAGCCACTCCGCGGGTCGCGCTCTCCACCACGGCCACGTTGCGAGCCGGCGCTCCGATCAGGCCTCCGACCGCCTCGTAGACGCCGACCACATGATCTGCCGCCTCGTCTGCCGCCTCGTACCCTCCGATCTCGGCCTCCCGAGCCAGGTGCTGCCGCACCGTTTCCAGCACCTCGGCTGGAGCCAGCGCGGCGCCGGCATTGTTGAGATGCGCCAGCCCCTCGCACCCGGGAGTGTCCGACCGCCACCGGGCTACCGCTGCCGCCTGGGCGTCGTCGTCCCCTGTTCCCACCATGCCTGCCATGCCGTCGCCTCCGGGTAGGTGCTGCGGTCGTCGCTCGCCGGCGCCAGGCGCGAGCATAAGTCCTATCCGGGAAGCCTCAGGCTCGGCGCTCGTCGGGAGCCGAGCTGCCGGCAAGCCGGAGCGGCCATGGGCGCCCATCCCAAAGATCGTCTAAGTATCCTGAGTACAACGACTTGCAGTGCAAGAAGGGAGAGTTGTGCCAACCGTGCCAGCGTGCGGCAGCCCCGTCGGCGATCTTGACGAGAGGGCCAAGGTGCTGCTAAAAACAACCGCCCTCGGAGGTTCCCACCTCCCGCCCAGGTAGCTCAGTTGGTAGAGCACGTGACTGAAAATCACGGGGTCGACGGTTCAATTCCGCCCCTGGGCACCACGTAACATTCTAATTCTGCACTACTTCCAATCTTTACCCGCTGCGCGCCGGTACCTCGCTTGGAGAGCTGGGCTGTCATTGGGCTGTCGGAAGCTGCCTATCTAGGGAGGCTCGAAGCCTAGAATACGTGGTGGCTCTGTTGCGCCATTGCGCAGATAGAGGAATAAGACCGGAACTCATATAATACCCGGCGAGGGCAAGATGATAGACGACGACAAGAAGCCGAACCTCCGCCTACTTTCGTCGCTGCAGCTAGAGCGGTTCAAGGCTGCCTTTAAGCCGGATGCGATTCCCCTGCGCCTTTTCAATGTAGTCATCGGGCGCAATGGAAGCGGCAAGAGCACGATGCTCGAGGCGTTGCAGTGGCTTGACGCCACCATGCGGCGTGACGCGCGCGAAGCCTGCGACAGATATTTCGGCATAGGTGACTTAATAAACCTCCGCTCCCAAACGCTGATTCCGTTCTTCAGGCTGATACTGACTTGGAAAAGCAAGGATAAGGCGGCGCGCCCATTGAGGTATACCCTAAAGGTCGAAGAGAAGATGGGCATGCCGGTGATAGCGACAGAAGAGCTTGTATCGCTACGTGCGAGCGGGTATGTCAACGTCAAATATCTAACAACGACAACTCACGGCGAGCGCACATTCAGCGGCGTTAGCGTTCGTGAACCCGACCGACTTGCGCTCGGCATAGTTGGCTCGGTTTCGACCGAGACAACTGATCCTACGCTTGCTTTCCTTCCAGGATATTGGGCTCGCGCTGTTTTTCTGAGGCTAAGTCCAAACCGCCTCGCCCAAGGGTCATTGGCAACGCGGCGATCTTTTGAGCCTCTTCTCGACGAAGAAGGCCAAAACCTGCCGGCGCTGATCAACGAGCTTACGAGAGACCAGCGTGAACGGCTCATTGAGGCCATGCAGGAAATGCTGCCCGGGATCCGCAATGTCAGAGTCTCCGAGGCCGCGATTGGACGCGATACGCGCGTCAATTACAGCCTTCTTGAGCAAATGCCATATCAGGGGCGAAGGGGGCGAAGCCAATTCCCAATCCCATCTTGGATGCTCTCTGAGGGCACTCGGCGTATCACGGCTATCCTGGCCCTCTTGGTGCGCGAACCGCCGCCGTCCTTGCTGTGCATAGAGGAGATCGAGAACGGACTCGACCCCTGGACCGTCCGCGCGGTGCTTCGGTACCTTGAAGCGGCCGGAAGGCAAGGAACCCAGGTAGTCGTGACGACGCATTCTCCATGGGTGCTCGATGCGGTTCCTATCGAATCAATTCTCCAAGTCCGGAGGACCGATGGAGACACGCGCTACGAACACTTTGCTTCCCGAGCAGAGATCAAGGCGTTCAGCCCAAGTGTTCCGGCCGGTACCCGGTACATCAACGCAGCGCAAAACGAGTGACCGGCGAGTTTCGCATCGCTCTCTTCGTTGAGGGCAGCACCTCCCCACCGCATCCTCGCGGCGAGCCATTCCTCAATAGGATATGGAATGGGTGTCTAGGCAACGCCTTGGCGCTTCGCCATTTTGATCCCATAATCCCAATTTCGAAAACGTGTCTCGTGGCGATGGACCCACGGAACCCTCCTATGAGCGGCGCCGGGGAAGGGCTTGATCAGTTGATCGAGCGGACTCTTAGGCGCCACGCATTCGACGCGGCGATTGTGGCTTGGGATTTGATTCCTCCCTGGAATCCTCGAGGAGCGTTCTGTCGTTGGATTGAGACTTTAGATCTTTATCGCTTCTTGGCGGATTCGGATTCGTTGCCAGAACTCTGGAAACTCCAAGCGCAACGTCGCTTTGAAGACTTGCGAGATAGAGCTACTCCCGGCGCCCGCGCGAGGCCACCTCAGCTCGAAAAGGGTCAGGTTTTAGCGCTCTGCATGGAGCCAATATTCGAAGGTATGCTCACGCAGGACAGTGCGGCGGTAAAACGAGCTCTTGAGGTATCTGGTCGAGTTCCTTCGTGGCCAGAGCGGGGGTGGG
>DATGHG010000238.1:0-2667 GCA_035308185.1 Thermoanaerobaculia bacterium
CAGGGCGCCCCCCTGGTCCCGCTGCAGGACACAGGGGCCTTCGCCTGCGGTGGTTGAAAGCCGGCTGAGCCGGCGTGAAGCCGCCTGAGCCGGCGTGAAAGTCGGGCCTAGCCGGTCCCCGTACCGCCGCACCGGCTGAGCCGGCGCCGGGCGGCTCAGCGGGCGCCGGCGGCGCGCTGCGCGGCGACGTGGTCGAGCCCACGCCGCTGGACGAGCAGCGCCGCGGCGCGGTCGAACTCGCCGAGCGCGGCATTGAGCTGCTTGTCCGCGGCCAGCGAGGCGCGGTGGCGGGCCTCCTGGCCAAAGGCGATGTTCATCATCTCGGCGCGGATCTCGGTCGCCGAGTAGTCGCGGGTCTGCTGGGTCAGCAGCGCGTCCTTGACCTCCTCGGGGCTGGCGATCTTCTCGTGGATCAACCAGTCGCGGAAGGCCTGGATCACCTCGGGTCCCGGCTTCCAGTCCTCGGACTTGACCGGGTTGCGGCGGCTGAAGTCGACGGCGAAGTCGGCGAAGGCGTTGCGGGAGCGCAGGAACTGCTCGGAGGCCGAGAGCTTCTCGTCGTCGACGACCACGTCGGGAGTGATGCCGCCGCCGCCGTAGACCTTGCGCCCGAGGTCGGTCTTGAAGATCTGGTTGTCCTGCACCTTCTTGCCGGTGATCTCCGGCGAGCCGGCGTCGGCGTGGGTGTAGTAGTCGAAGTAGGAGCTGTAGTCGCGCTGGATGAGGCGGCCGGACGGGGTGTAGTACTTGGCGGTGGTGAGCGCCAGGCCGGTGCCGTAGGAGAGGTTGTAGACCGTCTGCACCAGGCCCTTGCCCCAGCTCGGCATGCCGACGACCAGGCCGCGGTCGTGGTCCTGGACCGCGCCGGTGACGATCTCGGAAGCCGAGGCGGTGCCCTCGTTGACCAGCACCACCAGCGGCAGGTCGAAGCGGGTGCGGCGGCTGCTGACCTTGTAGGTCTGGAAGGAATCGCGGGTGCGGCCGCGGGTCTCGACGATGGTGCTGCCGTCCGGCAGCAGCTCTTCGCAGACCTCGATCGCCGGATCGAGCAGGCCGCCGCCGTTGTTGCGCAGGTCGAGCAGCAGCCGGGTCATCCCCTTGGCCTTCAGCTTGTCGATCGCCTCGGCGACCTCGGACCCGGTGCCACGGCCGAACTCGGCGACCTGCACGTAGCCGGTGGTCGGCGTGATCATGTAGGCCAGCCGCACCGTGGTCTGCGGGATCTCGGCGCGGGTGACCGCCATCTCGATCGGCTTGTCGAGACCGCGGCGGGCGATGGTGATGTGCACCTGCGTGCCCTTCGGTCCCTTGAGCTTGCTCACCGCCTCGTCGAGGCCCATGGTGTCGGTGGGCTCGCCCTCGATACTGGAGATCACGTCGCCGGGCTGGATGCCGAGGCGGGCCCCTGGGGTCCCTTCGAGCGGCGAGATGACGGTCAGCTCGCCGTTGCGCATACCGACCAGGATGCCGAGACCGTAGTAGGAGGTCTGCTGCTTCTCGCGCATCCCCTCGTACTCCTCGGCCACCAGGAAAGTGGTGTGCGGATCGAGAGTGCGGATCATCCCCTGGATCGAGGCGTAGACCAGGTCGCGGTAGCTCACCTCGCCGCCGTAGCGGTCGTGAGCGACCTTGACCAGGTCGGTATAGAGGCGGAGGGTGTCGCGGGTCTGGTCGGTGAGCGCGAGGAGGCGGTCGCCCACCAGGCCGCCGGCGGCCAGAGCGAGGGCAAAAAGGGCGATTGCGGCGATGCGCCAGGAACGTCTCATGATTGTCGAAGTGTACCATTCCCGCGGCTGGTGGCGGGCCGCCGCGCCCCCGTGTCGCCTTGACTTCGCCGGTCCCTGGCTCGATGATCGGACCCTATGTTCGGTTTCGGCGGCCTCAGCGAGGTGATGTTCATCCTCTTCCTGGCGATGCTCATCTTCGGGCCCGAGAAGCTGCCGGAGATGGGCCGCAAGCTGGCCAAGATCATGAACGAGGTGCGCAAGGCCTCGAACGAGCTCAAGCGGACCTTCAACGCCGAGCTGGCGATCAGCGAGCAGGAGGCGGAGGCCCGCCGCAACCTGCAGGCAAACCCCACGCCGCCGGTGCCGCCGCCGCCGGCGGCATGGTGGGGCGGCGAGCCGACCGGGCAGCCGGCGCCGGCGCCGGAGCTCGCGCCACTACCGGCAGGCCCGGCAACCGCGGTGCCCCAGCCCCTCCAGCCCCTGCAGCCCCTCCAGCCCCTCCAGCCCCTCCAGCCCCTGCAGACAGTGGCCGCCGATCCGCCAGGCTGGACCCCGCCGGCCGCCGACCAGGCTGCGCCAGGCGGCGGCGCGCTGGCCGCCGACTCGGCCCCGACCGCTCCAGCGGCCGGCTCCGCGGCCACCACCGCCATCCCGGATTCGCCGCCGCCGGCGCCCGCGGCCGGTGCCCCGGCCACTCCGGTCCCGGCTCTCCCGGACGGCTACGGCGTGGGCAGCGGCCAGCACCCTTCATGACGGCATTCGATCCGCGGGGCAGGCGGCGACCGCCGGCCGGCCGAGCCGCGGCCGGCGTGTCCCACGGCCCCGGCGTTCCGCGATGACCCCTGCTCCGGACACCCCCGGTGCGGCGCCGGCCGAGGAGCTGCCGCGCATGTCGCTGATCCAGCACCTCGAGGAGCTGCGCAAGCGCATCCTGTGGTCC
>DATGHG010000239.1:0-4002 GCA_035308185.1 Thermoanaerobaculia bacterium
GATGGCCTCCTGGTGCGCCGGGAGATCGAGCCGCTGATCCGCCGGGCGCTCGCCACGATGGTGCTCAACGTCGCCAGGACCCTCGACGCGCTGGCCGGGCAGCGCCCGTCCCACGCTCTCCCGCGGCGCGCCCACGAAGCGCTCGCCGCCATGCTGATCGGCCACTGAAGGCGGCCAGGGCCAGCAGGGAGGTCAGCGCCAGCGCGCCGGTCGCGAGGCCCGCGGGCGTGGGGGCGATCCAGGCAGGCCAGGCCTGGCGGCCGCCGGGGAACGGCACCAGATCGCCGTCGCCGAGGACCACGAAACCAGCCCACGCGTCCATGGGCACGTGGGCTTGGGAGTGCAGGCGGTCGAGCTGCGCCGCCTGGAGCGCCGCCGCCACCGAACGGCCTTCGCCGAGGTGGCGGTAGAAGCAGCTCAGCACTTCCCGGGCGTCGGCGTCGTCTTGCGGCCAGAGGCTTGCCACGACTGTGCGCGCTCGTGCGACGAAGAAGGCGCGCGCCAGGCTCATGACACCTTCGCCGCGCATCACCGGCCCGCGGTTGCTGCTGCACGAGGCGAGGACCACCAGCCGGTCGTCCAGCCGCAGCTTCACGATGTCGGCCTCGCGCAGGAAACCGTCGCGGCCGCCGCCCGGCGACAGCCAGATGCCCGAGCGCCTGCTGTCGAGGGAATTGGCGATCGAATGGGTGGCAAAGTGCAGCAGCGCGAAGCGCCGCAGGGCGCCGCCGTCCGCGCCGGTGATCGCGGCCTCCGAGACCTCGTCGCCGACCCGTCGCTCGCAGCCCCACCCCAGGTAGCGCACCAGATCGCCGGCCTCGCGGCGAGCGGCCGGCAGCCGCGCGGTCGGCAACTCGATACCGGCCGCCTGAAAGGCCCGCCGTACGGCCGCCGTCGGCCGCGGCGGATCGGCCAGCACCAGCGCCGGCCGTTGCCAGCCAGGGGACGGCGGCGCTTGCCGCCACCGTGCCCACAGTGTCGCCGAGGGGACGACCGAGATCTGGTAGTCGGCGATCATCGGCGCGCCGCCGCGAACCGCACCGAGCGCCGCGAGCGGGAGGGCGCACAGGTCGTCGTCCGGCACCACGATCAGCCGCTGGATGCCCCGCGGCAGGCCGGCGAGCGCCGGCGCGAGGAGCTGGCAGTAGATCCTCGGGGCCGGCGCCGGCCGGGAGTCGTGGCGCTGTGCCGCCAGGTCGTCGGCCTCGCGGCGCAGGTCCTCGCGGCCCATCCCCGGCAGCGGCTGGAAGCTGGCGCCGCGGCGGGTGACCACCAGCACCCAGGCGCCGCCGCCGAAATCGCCGGTCCAATCGCGCCAGGGAGCGATCTGGAAGGACAGCATGGCCTCGTCGGGGCCGAGCAGGCTCTGCACTGCCGCCAGCGTGACACCGCCGCCGGCGTCGGGGGCGGCGACCGGTGCCGGCGCCGCCTGCCGCTGGCGCAGCTCGGCCTCCCTGGCCGCCAGGGTCGCGAGGTCGTCGGCGGCGAAGGCCCGTTCGCTCGGCGGCAGCCTCGCGTCGCCGCGACGCTCGCGGACGGTTGCCATGGCCTGATGCAGCAGGGCCATCCGGCCTGGACCGGCGACGCCCTCCGCGGCGCCTGGCTGGAGGGGCGAGATGGAATCGAGCAGGGCACGGGCGCGCACCCGCTCGCCGACGGCGAAGGCGAGGGCGAGGCAGGAGTTGCAGCCGCGGCCGGCAGCTTGCAGGAGCCGCCCGGCAAACCACGAGTAGTCGTCGGACCAGGTGGAGAACAGGCCCACCCGGGTCGCCGCGCCCGCCTGGAGCGAGCGCAGGCGTTCGATCTCCGTGAGATCGGCTTCGGCGTCGCGCAGGAAGTCAGGCCACGGCCGCGTCGCCCAGCTGATGCGCATCCGGGTGCCCAGGTACTGGGCTCGCACGACCGGGTCGTCGGCTGCGGCGGAATCGACGCCAGGGCCGAGCACGATGCGCGGTGCCTTGCCTGTGGTTGCAACCTCGATGCGAGCAAGGGCGCTCTTGCAGGGCGTTTTCTCGGCTTCCCCTGGCGCCACGTCGAGGCAGCGCTGGAGCTCGTCCCGAGCCACCAGTGCATCCCTGGACAGCAATGCCAGCATCCAGTGCGCACGCGCTGCAACGTAGGGGTTGTCCGGCTCCGCCATCGCCAAGGCCTCGCGGGCCGTTCTCTCCACCAGGCCGGGACCCACGTCTTGGGGCAATTCGGCCATTCGCTCCAAGAGAACGCGGGCTTTACAGTAGATGCCGTCAGCGCGAATGAAGGGGATAAAAGGCGGTGCGGCAAGCCGCGCGCACTCGTCGAATGCACGAGCGAGCTGGCCGGTTTCGATGTGCAGGTTGCTCGCCCTGACCAGCCAATGCTCGTCGCGCCCCTTCTCGGGCACCTCGTCGAGTTGCAGGCTTGCTGCCGCGAATTCTCCGCGCTTGATCAGATATTTAGCCTGCAAGATCTTCTGCAGCGCCAGATAATGCTCCCGCAATGGAATGGGAATCGAGCGAACCCGAGCCTCGTCGCGTTCGACCTCCGGCTCGGCTTCGTCGACCCTACCCTGATCGAGGAGCTCGTTCGCAAGGTTATAGCGTGCCAGACTCTCGCCTCGGAGGTCGCCACCTTGGCGAAAATAGCCGGCCGCAGATCGCAGGTATAGCTCGGCATCCGGAGGATGCGGTTGCAGGATCGCCAGGTACAGCATCAAACCAGGATTGCGTGGGTATGAGTGCAGGAGCTCGCGCAGCCGCAGAGCGGCGTAACCGCCGATTCCCTCATTTTTCGCGTCCAGATAAAAACAGTGAGCGGATTCGCGGTCGTCGGGCAGCTCGGCAAATTGCCGCTCACATTGCATCCAGCCGGCCGATGCGCCTGCGAGAGCTAGCTCGGGTAGCAGGAGCCATCCCGTCCAGGCAAGCGTCCAGAGTCGCCGCAACCGTTTGCGGCTCAAGATACGCCGATTCCTCCGCCGGCCTGGACGGATAAGACGGTGAGCTTCTCGCAGCCCCCCTAGTCTGATCCGCCCGACGCGGTGTTGGGCGGGCTCACCGTATAACCGGTATCGGTCTGGGTGTACACCGAGTAAGAAGTGCTGCTCGAGCCGGAGCCGCCGCCGGTGCCACTCTCGTTCGGCAGGAGGCTCGGCATCGCCATCGCCACGCCCTGCCCCGGAGCGCTCGCCGCCGTGATCATGCGCACCTGGGGCACTGCTCCACCGCTCCTGTCGGCCGGCTGGGTGGCCCGGAGCTCGGTCGGGCGCTCCGGTGAAGTGCGGACAGTCTTCTTGATGCCGATCTCGAAATGAAAGAACCACCGCTTGGTCTGTGATGCCGGCTGTCGCTTCGTCGCGTTCTCCGGTGCATCGCTGGCACTCGGTTGGTCGACGATCCTGCCGCCTTGGTCGTTGCTCGTCTGCTCCTCCACCACGTGTGACGCCGCCGCTGGGCTCATGACCATCTCCTTTTCGTGACTCGACGGTGGACCCCGGGAGGTTGGATGCCGGTTCCGCCTGGATCGTGAGGGAGGCACGCGCGTCCCTTCTGCCCAATGAACGACCGGAGCCGGCCGATTCCCTCACCTGGGCACCGCAACCGCTTGCGCGGCAGACGAAAAGAAATAGATAGATATAGCCATATAACTGTCGCTGTCCGAGCGCGGAACTCCTTGCAGCCGATCCTGACCGTTGAGTACGCCTTGGTCGGCTAATGCGTATGATAGTTACCATGATTAGTTTAGCACGTCCGCGGCAAGGTTCTTGGTGTTTCGCCCGGCTCAGCTACCCTGCTGCCTTCTTGCGAAGGGGCTTGCGTAGAGAGCCCCTGCCAGGATCCTGATCGATGGCATTGGTTCATTCACGTTGTCCTGAAAGGAGTAACAAATGAAGAGAGACAACAGGAGGCGAATTCCAGGTAGAAGGGTAGCCACGGCTCTCACCACTACGCAACTAAGGGACGTGGTCAGTGGCGCCAGCGGTGACTTCGGGTCGAGCGGCAGGATCCATTCCTTGTGTACCAAAAC
>DATGHG010000240.1:0-5354 GCA_035308185.1 Thermoanaerobaculia bacterium
CAGCGTGCGGGACCGCCGGTCCTCCTAGCTGCTAGATTGTCACCCCCGGCTGCACCGGCGCCCGGGGACGCTACGGCTGCGCCGGCAGAGGATGGCGCGCCAGGAACTCCCAGATCGTGGCGCTGGCGTCGAGGGCGCGGCTGACCTTGCCGATGATGAAGACCTGATCGTACTGCGGCCCGTCGGGCCAGGTGTGGCCGCCATGCTTGATGGTGTAGAGGGTCACCTCGGTGCCGGCGGCGCAGCCGGCGTGTGCTTCGCGACGGACGTGGGTGCCGTCGCCCGGGCTGGCGTCGGGCAGGTTGACGCTGGCGCCGCCGCCGGCGGGGCAGGCGTCGGCGTGCTCCCAGAAGGCGGCCGTGGCGGCGACCGACAGGAGGGGGTTGCCGCGCGACCCCTCCATATTGCCCCCGTCGTAGGGCACGATGGGGTCGGCGGTACCGTGCATCAGCAACATCGAGATGGGCCGCGTCGGCTTGCAAACCAGCGAGAGAGCCCGCGACATCTGACCCGAGACCGAGGCCACGGCGGCGAAATCCGCCGCCATCACACAGGCCAGCCGTTGGCTGAAGAAGGCGCCGTTCGAAAAGCCGGTGGCGTAGACGCGCTGCTTGTCGACCGCGTAGTCGCTCTCGAGGCGAGTGAGGAGGGCGTGCACGAAGCCGAGGTCGTCCACCTGGACGCCGGTGCTGCTGGTTTCGCGGCCGGCGTGCCAGCGGTAGTCGATGCCTTGCGGGTAGACGACCAGGAACCCGGCACCGTCGGCGACTTTGTCCAGACCGGTCAGGTAGTCCATATCCCCGCTGTTGCTGCCGGCGCCGTGAAAGGCGAGCAGCAGGGGCACGGATACGGTCGCCTTGTAGCCACTCGGCACGTGCACGCGGTAGGTGCGACCAACGCCTTCGACCACCAGGGTGTGTTCGGGGTCGGGTCCGCTCTCGGCGGCCGCGCCGCCATGCGGATGCAGCGCCACGACCAAGATCCAGGCGGCGACCCGCAAGAGCCGCCTGTGGGCAACGCTGAGGGGATTCATGCTCGATCCTCGGCCAGCTGGGCGGGGCGGCCCCATTCCCGGCCGGCGAAAGCTCTGATCTCGTCGAGGTTCACGGCACCGATCGTACCATCGCAACCCAGCGGGGGTGATCGTCCCCGGGCTGCACGAGGCAGGTCAGGGTAGGGTGATGAGGCGGGCGTAAACGGCGGTGGCGGTGCCGCTCAGCCAGACGGCAACGGCGGTGGCCTTGGGGCCGGCGGCGAGGGCCGGGGAGCTCTGGTTGCCGGCGGTGGTGAGGTTCACTCGAAAATCGCCGCCGGCAGGGGCGCCGTTGGCACTCAGGAAACGACCGAAGATGCCGGTGCCGTCGCCGTCCTGTCCCGATTCGTCCTCCCAGATCGTGATATAGCCGCCGGCAGGTTGCCAAACGATCTTGGGGAGCGTGCGTTGGCCGGGCGCGCGGCGGTTGACCTGAAACGCATCCGGCCCCTCGGCGGTGCCGTCGGCGTCGAACAGGCGACCGTGGATGGGGCCGGGCGGCTCGGGCCTCAGCGGCAGCAACCAGGGGAAAGCGGGGGTCTGCTCATCCCAGACGGCGGCGAAGCTGCCGTCTGGTTTCATGGCCAGTGACGCGTCGTAGCTGGTCTCCGCGTCGGGGTAGAGCGGGTCGACAGGCAGGGCCTTGCCGCTCTGCGCCACACGCACGGCAAAGACGTTGACGCTGTCGCCGTAGTAGGTCAGCGCCGCCGTGAGCGACCCGTCGGGCGCTACGGCGATGGCGTCGGGGAAGGGACCCGAGCCGTCCACGCCGGAACCCATGCTCAGCAGCAATTCGCCGGTCAAGGGCGCGAGCCGGGCAGAGAAGATCCGCGCCGCGGCATTGTTGTAGTAGCCGATCGACGTCTGGTAACCGACGTCGGCGGCCCAGGCGACGACCACCCGGCCCTCGGCGGTTGCGGTCACCACCCCAGAATAGCGATCGAAGCGGCTCGGCAGGTGGGCGAGCTCGGCGCGGGTCGACGGCGACCCGCTGCGCTCGAACATCTGCACCTCCACCTGCTGGACGACCCCGGGACCGCCGCCCGCGGGTTTGCCGTAGCTGTCCCACACCGCCGCGAAGCCGTCGTCGGAGGTCGCCACCAGACCGTCCAGCGCGATGACGTTGCCGGGCGACACCAGCAGGAACTCGCCGCTCGCCGGTGCACCGTTCGCGGCAAACAGGCGAGCGTGCACTCCGGTCGTGCGGGCAGCGCCCGGACTCGCCTTCGGCTGCACCACCCACGCCACGATGAACCCGCCGTCGGGGAACACCGCGACCTGGGGGTTCATCTCGACGTCCATGGTGCTGACGTTGACCTGGATCTCCGGCCCCAGGACCGGCGCGGCCACGGCCATCCCTGGCAGTAGAAAAGTGACCAGCAAGGCCCCGGGCGAAAGGCGGTTCGACATGGCCATTGAAGGATAGATCCCGAGGGTTCCACGGGAGCGAGCAAAACCATACCGCGGAAGCCCGGGAGCGGCAAGCAAGCCATCCGGGGGTGGTATCCGCCGTCAGACACCAGGTTTGGCGCGGGTGCGACCCGCGCCACACCCCCGGCTGCCGTGCTATCGTTGATACGCAACCGAGCGCCCACATGACCGACCCGGTGCCGCCGGGCGAGCAACCTACCCCTGGACCTGCCGCGGGCGCCTGGCTATCCCATGAACATGCCCCGAGATGAAGCCATTCGGGTGTTGCAATCGGGTCGCGTCCATGAGTGGAATCACCGTCGTGACCCATCAGATTGGCTTCCCGATCTGGCGAGCGTTGATCTCTCTGGCAGGTTCCTAGCCCATGCAAATCTCGCTGGCGCGGGTTTCAACGCGGCCAACTTCTCACGAGCGCAGCTATCTTACGCAGATCTCCGTGAGGCAGACCTCAAAGGAGCGAACCTTTGTGAGGCGCAACTCTTTGGGGCGAACCTCGCCGGGGCCGATCTAACCGATGCAGATTTACGCCGCGCCGCCCTCGACTTCGCAAATCTCTCAGGAGCAACCATCGGCGGCACTGATTTCTCCGGCTCTCGAATGCAGGCCACGATCCTCACGGATCTGGACCTTTCAGGCGCGACGGGACTAGAAACCGTATGGTTCTTCGGACCATGCAGCATTGACAGAAGGACCTTTGTGGCATCGAAGGGCAATATCGCGCCCAGCTTCTTGTTGAGTTGTGGTCTGGATCATTGGGAACTTCCTTTGGTCAAGCTGTATGACGCTGCGCTGACGAAACAACAGGCAGACCGGCACTTGCTGGCAGCGCATCGCCTCCTGATCCAGCTCAATGGGCTAGTTTTCATCTCCTATGCTCACCAAGACTCGGCTTTCGTCGATAAGCTCTATGAAGTACTGCAAGCGAGCTCACACGCGGTATGGCTGGATCGAAAAAACTCAACGGCGGGTGACATTGGGGCGCAGGTTCGCGAGCATATTTCGCGAGCCGGCGCGGTTGTTGTGGTGTTGTCGCAACACTCATTTGAGAGCCAATGGGTCGAACTCGAGGTGAGTTTTGCATTGGACCTTGAACGGAGAACCAAGCAGCAGCTCTTGTGCCCGATATCCGTGGATCACTTCTGGTCGACCAAATCCGGCGATATCTGGCGTGACGTGGCCAGCAAAGTCGTGATCGATTTCTCCAATTGGAGCGATGACGACGCCTTTTCGTCTTCCTTCCGACAGTTGGAGGACGGCCTCCGATCGTATTTTTGATCCACGCCTGAGTCGCGGTCGGAGTCGATCTCTGGGATCACATCTTCTCGGAGCCAGGCTCTCTTCGAATCCCAGTCGGGGTCGGATTAAGAGATCCTCGACCTGGCTATTGCCTGGTCTGGTCTTCGTAGATTCCGATTATAAGCAGCCATCCGCCCGAAATAAGGAATCCGAACAAAACAATAATTGCGATGGCTGCGATGTAGAGCCCTGCGCCATGTCCGAGAATTAGGAGAATTGCAGCTAGAACTTCGGCGAGGTAACACATCGTGCCGCCCGCAAGTCGCGGTGCGGTCAATCCAATGGAACTCACGCCCGATCTGAGAGCTACCGCATAACCTCTGATGAAAATAGCGGTTGCGATAATCCAAAGGGCAAGCCACTCAAGGCCGAGCGTTCCAAGACCTTGATTTCCGACAAGCGCAAAACTGGATGCCATGAAAACCGCCGTGAAGCCAGTGAGCATATT
Source organism: Thermoanaerobaculia bacterium (assembly GCA_035308185.1). Lineage (GTDB taxonomy): Bacteria > Acidobacteriota > Thermoanaerobaculia > Multivoradales > UBA5704 > JASLEW01. The sequence goes on from DATGHG010000240.1 coordinate 4,209, forward strand.
AACCGCCCGGTTTTTGTGAGTCGTGTGTCGGATGATGATCTCGGGATTGATCGAAATCGCCACGAAAATCAAGCCTGCAAGGGCCGCCGCACCGCCGCCCACCATAAGAAAAAAGTTGTTCCATTGATCAGGCATAGGAGCTTATCCTCAGTTCCAAGTTCCAGGATGCGTGAAGCCGTTCAACCCAGGCCGGCTTGAACTTCTCCCGCGCCTTCGTAATCAGCCACCAGGCCCTCGAAGCGCTCGCAAGATCTGGCACCCACGGCCGGCGCACCGTAGTCGTGCCAATCGAGTAGGCAATCCCGGCCGGCGTACGCTCTGATCTCGTCGTGCGTCACGTTGCGATCGTAGCACCGATGGCGCCTCCGTCCTCCCCGCCCGGCGACTGCTGGCGCTCTGCCTGCCGGGTCTACTGCCGCCCGACATTCAAGGCGACACCAGAGCGGTGAACCAGATCCAATACATTGCCACCAGGGGTGGCCGAGGCGCAGCCAGTTTCGCAGGCCGCGCACCAGTACTGCATAGCCGCGGCGGATGCTCGCATTTGTGCTAGCCCAAGGGTTACAGCGTCGACACGTAGCCGGGGTGAGAAATGCTGCGGCCCTTGGCAGGTCGAGATCCAGGAGGGCGAGAAGCTCCACCGCCTCGGGGTGGAACCAGATCGGGTCTTCGGCCTGCGCTTCGCGGGCGAGCCGGAGCAGCGCCGACGCGCCTACTCCTTCCTCGAAGCCGACCGCGGGACGATGCCCATCACGCGCAACGGGCTCGCGCAGACCTCTTTCCGGCGCAAGCTCCTCGGCTGCCGGGAGATGGCGTGAAGGGCCGGCTCGCGATCCCGATCCACAATGCCGCGGGCGAGCTCGTGGCCTACGCCGGCCTCGCGGTCGGCGGCGACACTTCTCCGCGCTACCTTTTCCCGCCGAAGTTCCACCCGGCGCTCGAAGTCTTCAACCTGGACCGCCTGGCCGCGATCGGGGAGACCGGCGGGCCGCTCTATCTTGCGCCCGAGATCGAGGGCGTCCTCCGGCTCGTCAAGGCGGGCACCCTCTCCGTGCTCGGCCTCTTCGACGGCTCGCTCTCCCCGGAGCAGGAAGAGGCGATCGCGGGCGAGCTCGCCGGCCATGAGGGCCTCGTCCTCGTGGGCAA
>DATGHG010000241.1:0-2840 GCA_035308185.1 Thermoanaerobaculia bacterium
GTAAACCCTGGCCGGCCGCCGCCCGGGGCCGCACCCGTGCCGCGGCCTACGGCCAGATGCCGCGCAGCTCGGTGACCGCCGCCACCCGTTCGAGGGCCAGCACGTAGGCGGCGATGCGCGGGTCCACCTGTAGCCGCGCGGCGATGTCGAACACCTCGTGGAAGGACTTGACCATCTTGCGGCGCAGCTTGGCGTTGACCGTCGCCTCGTCCCACTGCTCGTCCTGCAGGTTCTGCACCCATTCGTAGTAGGAGACGGTGACGCCGCCGCCGTTGCACAGGATGTCCGGGACCACCACGACGCCGCGGCGGTGGAGGATGTCGTCCGCCTCCGGAGTGGTGGGGCCGTTGGCCGCCTCGGCCACCAGCTTGGCGCGGACGCGCGCGGCGTTGCGCCGGGTGATCTGGTTCTCGAGCGCCGCCGGCACCAGCACGTCGCAGTCGCACTCCAGGAGCTCCTCGTTGCTGATCTTCCCGGCGCCCCGCAGGCCGCCGACGCTGCCGGTCTTCGCCTTGTGTGCGTCGAGCCGGGTCAGGTCCAGGCCCTTGGCGGCAGCGACGCCGCCGGTCGAGTCGGTGGCGGCGACGATCCGCGCGCCGCCCGCCGCCGCCAGCCGCGCGAAGTGCGCGCCGGCGTTGCCGAAGCCCTGCACCGCGACGCGCGCCTCCGACAGCGTCTTGACCCCCGGCACCAGGCCGCGCCCGATCGCCTCCTCGACGCACACCAGCGCGCCGCGGGCGGTGGCGGTGGCGCGGCCGTAGGAGCCGCCCAGGGCCAGCGGCTTGCCGGTGACCACCGGCAGGTTGTTCTGGCCCTTGTGGGTCATGTCGAAGGTGTCGAAGATCCAGGCCATCGTGGTCTCGTCGGTGTAGACGTCGGGCGCCGGGATGTCGACCATCGGCCCCAGCGCGCCGCCCAGCTGGGCCACGTAGCGGCGGGTGATGCGCCGCCTCTCGTCGGTGGAAAGGTGCTTCGGGTCACAGATCACGCCGCCCTTGGCGCCGCCGAAGGGGATGTCCATCACCGCCGTCTTCCAGGTCATCCAGGCTGCCAGCGCCTTGACCTCGTCCTCGGTGACCCCGGGGTGATAGCGGATGCCGCCCTTGAACGGGCCGCGCGCGCCGTTGTGCTGCACCCGGAAGCCGGTGAAGATCTGGATCGAACCGTCGTCCATGCTGACCGGGAACTGGATCTTCAGCACCCGCTCGGGGTGCCGCATGTTGGCCAGCACTCCGGCCTTGCCGTTGACGTGAGGCATCGCGCGATCGAGCTGGATCTGCGCGATGCGAAAGGGATTCAGCTCCTCGGCGGCGCGTGAGCGTGCGGCCATGGGCAGGTCTCCTCTGACGGCGGTTGGGCTACGGTCCGCGAGCGATCTTACGCCCGAACCACCGGCGCCGGAAACGCGCGCCCGCTGCCGCCGATGCCGCGCCGGCAGCGGTGGCCGCGGCCCGGGCGGGACCTCGCGCCTCAGCGTTGCCGCGCCGGACCGAGGTCGTGCCGCTGGCCGGTCTCGAGGTCGATGCGCAGGAAGCGCTTGTCGGCGACGAAGAGCGGCGAGGCGCCCAGCGACGCGGCGCCGGCCGGCGGCACCAGGTGCAGGGGGTTCGCCGGCTCCAGCGGGCCCGCCAGGGTGCGGGCGGTTCCCTGCGACAGATCGAGCACGAGATAGCTGCGCCGCTCGCGCTGGGCGTCGGGGCGGCTGCCGGCATGGCGCTGCTGGCGGCCAGCGCCGCCCAGGTGCTCGGTGGCCGCACCGACTCGGCCCGCGGCCACCGGCTTTTGTCCCTGACCCTCGCGGGCGCCGGTCTCGCCCTCGCGCTGGCACTCGCCGGAGCGGCGCAGCGGCAGATCGCCATTTCGCCGCAGGACCTCGTGGCATGGACCTGGTTGCAGGCCGCGCCGGGCGAGGGCTGGGTGATGACGGGAGGCCGGGTGCGAGGGCCGCTCCTGTACAGCGCTTGGTTCTTCGTGCAGCCGGCTTCGGGACGCTGGCTGCGCGTGCGCCGCGCCGCGGTCGGCTATCCGCAGGTGGCGTTCTCGGCCGACGGCAGGACCGCGGTCTGGCCGGAGCAGGAAGCGCCGCAATCCTCACGCGACGAGCTGCTGCGCCTGGACCTCGACCGCGCCGGCGCCGCGCCGGTGCGCACCGCCATCCAATCCGCCACGCCCAACTCCGGTATCGCGGTGTCGCCGCACGGCACGCGAGTGGCGGTGGTCGAGAAGCAGCGCGTGTCCATCTTCGACCTCGCCGGCGGCCGTCTGCTGGCGGCGCACTCCTTCGACGGAGCGGTCGAGGTGACGGCGGAGTTCACCGGCGAGGACAGCGTGCGGCTGCTGGTGAACCGCTTCGAGGCCGCGAGCGGCGGCGCGATCGACGTCTACGACTTCGACGCCGGCGCACGCCAGCCGGTGAAGCGGAGCAGCATTCCGGAGATCTATTACCAGCCGAGCCTCAGCCCGCGAACGGACCGGCTGGTCGTGAACCGCCCCGCGATCGGCGCGTCGGTGGCCGTGGCCAAGGTCTTCGACCTGACGACCGGCCGCCGTCTCGCCGAGCTGGGGGAGCCCGGCGCCGAGGTGGAGGCCCGCTACCTCCCCGACGGCCGGCTGGCGGAGACGGTGCGGGCCAAGACCGGCACCCAGCTGATGCTCCTCGACGGCGACGGCCGCCCGCAGGCCGGGTCGCCGCGCTACCGATTCCCTGCCGGCACTAGGGTCTTGCCGTTGCAGGCAAGCCCGGATCATCTCTTGGTGCGCGAGGTCCTGCCGGCGGCGAGCCGGGACCGCGAGCGGCGCAGCTATCTCGTGCTCGATCTGTCGCAGGGAACCGCCCGCAC
>DATGHG010000242.1:0-11137 GCA_035308185.1 Thermoanaerobaculia bacterium
GCCGCCGGCGAGATGGGCGCGCACTACGAAGCGCTCGGGGGCGGAGCCCACGTAGTAGAAGGGATAGCAGGTGACCAGCGTCAGCTCCGGCCGGTTGGCGACGGCGAGGACGCCCACGTCCTGGGGGTCCACGACCTGGGCCCAATCGACGTCGTAACGGTAGGTGCCTTCCAGGGTATCGAGGGTGATGACGTCGCCCTTGCGGATGTCCTTGAGGCCGCGAAAAACGGTATCGCGGTGACCTGCCAGCCCGACGTTGCCGAGCCGCTCCGGCATGGCGGTGCCCGGGATGTGGCCCACGCCGCGCCGCAGGGTCGATCCGGCCACGCCCTCGAGCACCAGCGCCGAGACCCCGACGCGCGCGACCTCGATGCGCCCGACCACCGACCCCTCCGGCAGCGGCGGCGCGGGGGGAGCGAGCGGCGCCGGCGCAACCGGAGACACCGCCCCGGGGGCGCCGCCGGGAAGGAAGCTTTCGAGCCGGTCGGTTTCGGCGGCAGGCGGCGGCACCGGCCCTCCGGTCCCGGCCGTCGCCGGCGCCCCGGCCGTTCCGAAGGCGGGCGCAGCCGATCCGCCTCGTGCGGTGCGGCCTGCCGTCGCCCGGGCGCGCACGGCCTCGTCGAAGCGGCGGCCTTGCTGGTAGGCGAACCAGCGGGCGTCGATCACTGCATAGGCGACGGCGCCCAGACAGAGCACACCCACGGCGAGCAGCAGCCGTTCCAGCCAGACGAGCGGGTTGGCGCCCGGGCGGCCGCGATCGCCAACCCGGCGGCGCAGAGCGCCAAGGCCGGCACCCAGCCGGTAGGCTGCGGAGCGGCTCAGCGCGCTCAGGCGAGCTGCCAGGCGGCTGAAAGCCTCCGAGCGGCGCAGAGCGCCAAGGCGATCTGCAATGCGGCTCAGGGCTTCCGCGCGACTCAGTGCGCCGAGACGGCTGAGACTCTCCTTGCGGGTGTAGGGCATGGGCGAATGAATCGCAAGGGTGCTGGCATCGAGGCGCCGATCGCCGGCGCGCTATGTACGAGCACCTGGCGCCGCGGTGTCCGGCGCCAGGTGCGTGTCACGGTGCAAATGGTTACGTTGCCGCGAGCGGACTTCAAGCCTGCCGCTTCGCGAACGAGCGAACGGTGAGCGCGCCGCCGATTGCCAGCAGGCCGATGACGGCGAGCAGAGGCAGATCGCTGGCCGTGCGCGGCAGCGACTGGCTGGTGGTGTCATTGGCGTTGGCGGTGCCGCTGTTGTCCGTCGTGCTGGCCGTCGAGCTGGTGTCGGTGCTCGAAGAGCTGGACGGCGTCGTGGCGGTCGTGGTGCCGGTTGCCGGCGTCTGTCCCTCGTTGATGTTCTTGGAGTTGTAGGACTGGCCGGTCGCGGCCGGCGCCGAGCCCGGGTTGGGATGGTCGAGCGTCGCGCCGTAGGGGTCCTTCGTCTCCGAACCGCCCGGGTTCCCGCTGGTCGGGCTCTGCGCCAGAACCGCCAGGACCGAGGCCAGCAGGAGGGTCATAAAGAGGTAAAGCACGTTCCGTTTCATGGATTGGCTCCTCTCGGGTTGCCTGTTGTCGTCACCTGATGTGGGTTGTTCGATCTCGCGTGCGGCAAGCCGTTCAGACGTTGCGCTTCGCGAGCGAGCGAACCGTCAGCGCGCCGCCGATTGCCAGCAGGCCGATGACGGTGAGCAGGGGCAGATCGCTGGCCGTCCGCGGCAAGCTGCCGGGGGTGGCGGTCGTCGAGGTGCCGGTGGCGGCGGTGTCCGAGTCGGCGTTGCCGGTCCCGGTCGCCGTTCCCGCCGCGTTGGTGTCGGTGGTGTTGCCGGTGGCGCTGCTACCGCCGCCCGCGACCCCGGAGCTGCCGTAGGTGCTGGTGCCGGTGGCGGTGCCGCCGGTGGTCGTGCCGTAAGTGGTGCCGGGCGGGTTCGGATTGGTGCCGGTGGTATTGGTCGCTCCGGGGGTGCCAGTGGCGGTATCGACGCTGCCGGTGCCGGCCGTACCGGTCGACGTGCCGTTGGCGGTGCTCCCGGAATTCATCGTGCTGCCGGTGGCGGTGGAAGTGGAGGAGGAAGGAGTGCCGGGATTGCTGTTATTGGTGTCGATGCCCTGGCCGTTGCTGTCCGTGCCCGCTGCAGGCGTCGTCGCGGCGGGCGAGCTGGTGGTCGTGCCGGTCATGCCCGACGTGCCGGTCGAATCCTGACCGTTGCTGGTGGTGCCGGCGGCAGGCGTCGTCGCTGCCGTCGAGCCGGTCGTGCTCGAGGTGGTTCCGGTTGACCCGGCCGTCGAGCCCGTGCTCGAACTCTGGGCGACAGCGGCCAACGCCGCAGCCACCAGCAGGCTCAGGAACAGGGAAAAGAGTTTTCGCTGCATGGGTAGCTCCTCTCGGTAGTTTGCTAGTCCTCTTTCTCGCCGGGGGCTCCTCCGTGAGGCGCTCCCACCCGGTATGAGTGCAACCCGGGTGCCAAGTCTGGAGTTCGGGTGCCGCAGAGTAGGGAGAGGGAACGGGTACGCCAGGGAAGTTGAAAAATATATAAGCCCGGATCGGCGCCCGGGGCAAGCTGGTGACCAGGCCGGCCCCGGCCGAACGGCGCGATCGCCGCTTGCCGACCGCCAGCGAGTGCGCTAAGCCTTGGTGAGGCGCTTGTAGCGGATGCGGTGCGGCTGGTCGGCCTCGGCGCCGACGCGCCGCCTGAAGTCCGCCTCGTAGGCCTGGTAGTTGCCCTCGAACCAGACCGCCTGGGAATCGCCCTCGAAAGCCAGGATGTGCGTGGCGATGCGGTCGAGGAACCAGCGGTCGTGGCTGATCACCACCGCGCAGCCGGCGAAGGCGAGCAGCGCTTCCTCGAGGGCGCGCAGCGTGTCCACGTCGAGGTCGTTGGTCGGCTCGTCGAGGAGCAGCAGGTTGCCGCCGGCCCGCAGGGTGCGCGCGAGGTGCAGGCGATTGCGCTCGCCGCCGGAGAGGTCCTTGACCCGCTTCTGCTGATCGGACCCCTTGAAGTTGAAGGCGGCGGCATAGGAGCGCGCCGGCACCTCCCGGCCGCCGAGGTTCACCATGTCCCTGCCGTCCGAGATCGCCTCCCAGACCGGCTTGTCGCCCTCCAGGTCGTCGCGTGTCTGATCGGCGTAGGCGAGTTGCACCGTGTCGCCGAGGCGCAGGGTGCCGGCGTCGGGTCGCTCCTGGCCGACGATCATGCGGAAGAGCGTCGTCTTGCCGGCGCCGTTGGGACCGATGATGCCGACGATGCCGCCGCGCGGCAGCGAGAACGACAGATCGTCCATCAGCAGGTTGTCGCCGTAGCCCTTGCGCAGCCCCTTGGCCTCGACCACCAGGTCGCCCAGGCGGGGGCCGGCCGGGATGTGGATCTCGTTCTGCTCGACGCGCTTGGCGGCGTCGCGGTCCTCGGCGAGCAGCTGCTCGTAGTGGCTGAGGCGCGCCTTGCCCTTGGCCTGGCGGGCGCGCGGGCTCATCCGCACCCATTCGAGCTCGCGCTCCAGGGTGCGCCGGCGCGCCGATTCCTGCTTCTCCTCGAGCGCCAGCCGCTGCTGCTTCTGCTCCAGCCAGGAGGAGTAGTTGCCCTCCCAGGGGATGCCGCTGCCGCGGTCCAGCTCGAGGATCCAGCCGGCGACGTTGTCGAGGAAATAGCGGTCGTGGGTGATCGCCACCACCGTTCCGGGATACTCCGCCAGGAAGCGTTCGAGCCACGCCACCGATTCGGCGTCGAGATGGTTGGTCGGCTCGTCGAGCAGCAGCAGGTCGGGGCGCTGCAGCAGCAGGCGGCAGAGCGCCACCCGCCGGCGCTCGCCGCCCGAGAGCCGGCCGACGGCGGCGTCGCCGGGCGGCAGGCGCAGCGCGTCCATGGCGATATCGAGCGTGCGGTCGAGCTCCCAGGCGTTGGCGGCGTCGATGGCGTCCTGCACCCGGGACTGCTCTTCGAGCAGCTTCTCCATCTCCTCGGGCGAGAGGTCCTCGCCGAAGCGGGCGTTGATCTGGTCGAAGCGGGTGAGCAGGGCGCGGGTGCCGGCGACCCCCTCCTCGACGTTGCCCAGCACGTCCTTGCTCTCGTCCAGCCCCGGCTCCTGCGGCAGGTAGCCCACCCTGATGCCCTTGGCCGGCCAGGCCTCGCCACCGAAGTCGGTGACCACGCTGGCCATGATCTTGAGCAGCGTGCTCTTGCCGGCGCCGTTCAAGCCCAGCACGCCGATCTTGGCGCCGGGCAGGAAAGACAGCCAGATCCCCTTGAGGACCTCGCGGTTGGGCGGATACAGCTTCCGCAGGTCCTTCATCACATAGACGTACTGCTCCGCCATTCGGGCTCCGATCAGGTGAGCGGCGCGGCCACCGGGACGCAGACCGCGGTCCGGCGCCGGCCGAGGGCGGGATTATAGGCGATCGGGCGATCGGGCGATCGGGCGAGGGGCGCGGTGGCGTCCGGCGGCCGCCCGTGGCGCGCCCCCGATCAGATACCAAGAATATTGACTTGCAGCTTCTCGTAGCCGTTCTCTTCGGCCCAGACGCTCAGCGCCATCGCCGCCAGCTCGTCGACCACCGGCACCGCCCGGCCGTTCTTCGTCAGATCGATCGTCTTGAGGTAGCGCCGGCAGGTGTCGCAGGCTTCGACGCGGATGTGGCCGAGCTCCTCGGCGACATAGACCGGCAGCTTGTCGACGCTCTCTTCGCCGCACGCGGGACAGACCAGGCGCCGGTAGTCCCACTCCGTTGCACAGAGCGCGCAGATCAGCGAGCGCTTGCCACCGTCCCCCTGCTGCCGGAGGACGCCGACCTGCGGCCTGCCTGAGCAGCGCGGGCACGACGACGGCGGCACGCCGCCGGCCGCCGGCTGCTCGCCGTGGTCGGCGAGGTATTCGGCGTAGGGTTGCAGGAACATCCACGCGATATGGGCCTCCGCGACGGTGAGCTCCGCGGCGGCGGCGGCATCCCCGCCCGTCAGCCAGAAGCCGTGCAGCGCCTCCTGCCAGCGCGTCGCTCCCAGCGCGCCCAGACCGGCGGCGGCCTGGGCGAGAGGGCGGGGCGCGGCGTTTTCGAGCAACGCGAGAAAAGCTGGGAACGAAGGGAGGAGGACGAACAGATCCAGCTCGTCGCGCAGCGAACCGGGCGGGCGCGCGGCGCTCAGCGCCGCTTCAACGCCGCCGCCCAGCGCCGCCTCGACGCCCACGTACAGCGACCGCTGCGAACCGGCGATGCGCTCGTAGAAGCGCAGGCCCTCGGCGGCGGCGGGATGGGCGGCGGCCAGCTCCTGCGCGCGCTGGATCCGCCGCTCCCATTTCCCGCTAGTCATGCATCATTCGTCGGCCGCGGTGTCCCGCACCACCTGCTCGTACCAGGCGCGATGGTACCTGGCCGCCCATTTGCGCGACACGTCCCCGCGGACGATCGACGCGAAAGCGCCGGGCTCGATCGCCGTGCCCATGTAGACGTGGATCATGAACAGCGCGATGGTCAGCAACGCGGCCACGGGATGGACGATCACGGCGATCAGACGCAGCCAGCGCAGGCTCCAGGGGATCCAGTGCGGAACCCAGAGCACCAGGCCCGAGAGCAGCAGCGCCACGCCGCACCAGAGGAATCCCCAGAAGAGCGACTTCTGCCCGGCGTTGAACCTGCCCTCGTCGGGCACCTCCGCATCCTCGTTGCGGATGTAATGCGGCAGCGCGCGCCACCACTCCCGGTCGCGCTCCGTGGCGTGCATCTGAGAGCTCCAGCTGCGGTACATCCACAGCACGCCGACGAAGAAGATCACCCCGGCCCACGGATGCAACTCGCGGGAGATGGTGCCGCCGCCCAGCACCACGGCGATCCAGAACAGCCAGGGAGACCAGAACGCCAGGCCGGTCAGCAGCAGGTAGACGTAGGAAACCCCCGTCAGCCAGTGCATGAGGCGCTCGTTGAAGGAGTAACGCTGAACCCGCCCGTTGGGCAGCAGACGCGAGTCGCTCATGGCTGCGGTCCCTCCTTCTTGATCTCTTCGTCCGCCGTGACGGTTTTCGGTCCGAAGCGCAGGTAGTGGACGCCCAGGCCGACCAGGCCGCCGACGATCGCCAGGTTGCCGAGCCACTTGAGCGGGTACTTCCACAACCGCACCGTCCACGGGATCTGCGGGTCCTTGGGCAGGCCGCCGTAGGCCTCCGGGTTGGTGGCGTCATGGAGCACGTACATCACGTGCGTGCCGCCGATGCCGGCGGGATCGTAGAGCCCGGCGTTGGCGAAGCCGGACTGCTCGCGGAGCTGCTTGGCGCGGGTCTCGCCCAGCTCCTGCATCTCGGGCTTGGTGCCGAAGTGCAGGCAGCCGGTGGGGCAGGCCTTGATGCAGGCGGGCTCGAGGCCCTCGCTGACGCGGTCCACGCAGAGCGTGCACTTGAACACCTTGCGCGATTGCGGGCTGAACTTCGGGACGTTGAACGGGCAGCCGCTGATGCAGTAGCCGCAGCCGATGCAGTGCTCCTGCTGGAAGTCGACGATGCCGTTGGCGTACTGGACGATGGCGCCGTCGGCCGGACAGGCTTCCAGGCACCCCGGCTCCGCGCAGTGCATGCACTGGTCCTTGCGCATCAGCAGCATCAGGCTGCCGCCCTCGGGCTCGTACTCGTCGAACTTGATCAGGTTCCAGTAGTTCCACGCCGTTTCGGGCATGGTCTGGTAGCTGTTGTCGAAAGTGGTGTCGCTGAACGACAGGCCGTTCCATTCCAGGCAGGCGACCTCGCATGCCTTGCAGCCGATGCAGGTGGTGGTGTCGACCAGCTTGGCGACCTCGAACTCCCGCTTGACGCCGGCGCCGGGGACGGGGCCCGCATGGCCTGAAATCCTGCGGATTTCCAGATTTGCCTGGCTCATGTGGGTTCCCCTATGCCTTCTCGACCTTGACCATGAAGCCCTTGAACTCGGGCGTGTAGGCGTTGGGATCGATCACCGTCGGCGACAGCCGGTTGACGAGCGTCCGCGCGTTCCTCTCTTCGTCCTCGGCGATGCCGCGATAGCCCTGGTGGATCGGAATGCCGATCTGGTAGACCTTCTTGCCGTCGATGGTCATCGGCTTGATGCGGCGGGTGACGAAGGCCTTGGCGACGTAGTAGCTGCGCGCGCTCGTCACCTTCAGCTTCTCGCCGCCCTTGACCCCCAGGTCCGCCGCCAGCTCGACCGGGATCTCGATGAACGGCTCGGGGATGAGCTGCACGTTCATCGGGTTGTTCTTGGTCCAGTAGTGATAGTGCTCGGTCAGCCGGTAGGTGGTGCAGACGATGTTGAACTCATCGCCCGCCTTGGAGAACTTGTCGGCGGCGGTGGTGAGCTTCTTGACCACCGGGTTGTTGGCCTGTTGCGGATGGAAGGCGTTGGCGACCGGGCTCTCGAACGGCTCGTAATGCTCCGGGAAGGGGCCGTCGGCGAACAGCGCCAGCGGCGCGAAGAGCCGCCCCACGCCCTCCGCGTTCATGATGAAGGGACCCATGTGCGCCTGCGGATGGGAGTCCACCTTGAAGTCGGGCACGTCGTTGCCGACCCACTTCTGCCCCGCTTCGCTCCACCACACCTGCCGCCGCTCGGGGTCCCACGGCTTGCCGGCCTGATCGCAGGAGGCGCGGTTGTAGAGCACGCGCCGGTTGGCCGGCCAGGACCACGCCCAACCCTGATGGATCCCCAGGCCGGAGGGGTCCTCGGTACCGCGGCGCGCCATCTGGTTGCCCGCCTCCGTCCACGAGCCGTTGTAGATCCAGTTGCCGCAGGCGGTGGTGCCGTCGTCCTTGAGCCAGGCGAAGCCGGGAAGCTGCTGGCCCGCCTTGATCTGTTGCTTCGTCGTCGGATCCTCGAGGTCGGCCAGCGCCTTGCCGTTGATCTCCTTGGCCACCTCCGAGAGCGCGGGATGCTGAGGATCGGTATAGGGCCAGGTGAGGTTGAGGATCGGGTCGGGGAACTTGCCGCCCTCCTTCTTGTACAGCTCCCTCACCTTCAGGAAGATCTGCGCGATGATGTCCTGGTCCAGGCGGGCCTGTGCCGGCGGCGGCAGCGCGGCGTTCTTCCACTGCAACCAGCGGGACGAATTGGTCATCGAGCCGTCTTTCTCGGCGAAGCCAGCGCAGGGCAGGCGGTAGACGGTGGTGTTGATCTTCCCCATCTCCTCCTTGCTGATGCCCGGCGACATCCAGAACTCGCTGGTCTCGTCGGGGTAGATCTCGCCCACCACCAGCCAGTCGGCTTTCTTCAGCGCCTCGATGTTCTTCTGCGAATCCGGGCCGATGGCGACGCCGTTCATGCCGAAGGCGAACATCCCCTTGACGCTGCCGCGATACATGTTGTCCCAGATCTGGGTCCAGGAGTAGTTGCGGTCCACTTTCGGCAGGTAGTTGAAGGCCCAGTCGTTCTCCTTCTTCGCCGCGTCGCCGTACAGGGTCTTGAGCAGGGAGACGGCGAACTTGGGGGTGTTCCCCCAATAGTTGAAGGAGTCCCACTCGGATGGCTTCGAGGCCGGCGGCGTGATGCGCTTGGCGTAAGCCGCGAAGTCGGCGTCGGCCGGCGTCGGCACCTTCAGATATCCCGGCAGGTTGTCGAAGATGCCCGCCATGTCGGTGGCGCCCTGGATGTTGGAGTGGCCGCGCAACGCGTTGACGCCGCCGCCCGCCCGGCCGACGTTGCCCAGCAGCAGCTGCAGGATCGCCGCCGTGCGGATGATCTGCGAGCCGAAGGTGTGCTGGGTCCAGCCGACCGCATAGATGACCGTCGCGACCTTCTTCATGTCGCCGCCGGTGCGAACGGAAGTGAACAGGTCGGCGGCCTTGAGGAACTGGTCTTTGGGGATGCCGGTGACGCGCTCGACCATCTCCGGCGTATAGCGTGAGTATTGCCGCTTGAGCAGCTGGAAGACACAGCGCGGGTGGGTGAGCGAGAGATCGTAGGCGACATTGGGCGGCATGCCGGGAGGAGGCGCCCCGGCGGCGGCGGTGCCGGAGTTGGCGGGTCCGGCGACGGTGCCGGCCGAACCGGCGGCGGCGGCGGGCTTGGCGCTGCCGGCGGGAGCGCCGGCGCTCGCTTCCTTGGCGACGGCCGGGGTGACGCCGCCGCCGTTGGTGCCGGCGCTCGCGCTGGCGGCCGCGGCGGGCTTGGCGCCGGCGCTCGGGGCGCCGGCCGGCGCCCCGGCCGATGCGGACGCAGCGGCGGCAGGGACGGCAGCGGCAGCGGCACCGCCGGCAGCGCCCAGGCCGCCGACGGCGGCGCCGGGCGCGGCGGCGCCGGTGAGGTTACCCCCCTGCTCGTAGTTCCAGGTGGACTTGTCGTAGACCTGGGTCGCGGCGTTGAAGCCCGAGAACAGGCCGTCCTCCGGCAGCTTGAAGCCGTCCTTGACGATGAACGCCGCGTTCGTGTAGTTGAGGAGGTATTCCCTGGCCAGCCGGTTGTTCTCGATCGCGTAGCGGACCATGCCGCCGAGGAAGGCGATGTCCGAACCGGCGCGGATCTGCACGAAGAGGTCGGCGGTGGCCGCCGTGCGCGTGAAGCGCGGGTCCACCACGATCATCTTGGCGTTGCGGACCTTCTTGGCCTCGATCGCCCACTTGAAGCCGCATGGGTGGTTCTCCGCGGGATTGCCACCCATGATCAACATCATGTCGGTGTTCTTGATGTCGGTGTAGCCATTGGTCATCGCCCCGCGTCCGAATGATGGTCCCAAACTTGAGACCGTGGGGCCGTGTCAGACCCGGGCCTGGTTCTCCAGGTAGCAGACCCCCAGGCTGCGCATGGTCTTGACGACCAGGAAGTTGAACTCGTTGGTGTCGGTGCAGCCGCCGGTGAAGGCCATCCCCTCGCAGCGGTTGACGGTGTGCCCCTGGGCGTCCTTGTCGACGAACGACGCGTCACGGGTCTTCTTGGTCCAGCGGGCGATCTCGTCGATGGCGGTGCCCCAGGCGATGTCCTCCCAGTGGTCGGAGCCGGGGCGGCGGACCTGGGGCTTGAGGAGACGGCGCGGGTTGAGGATGTCCTGTTCGAGCGAGGAGCCCTTGGGGCACAACGTGCCGCGGTTGATCGGATGGTCCGGATCGCCCTCGACGTGGATCACCTGCGGGGTGACGTTCTTGGCCTTGTCGCCCAGCGTGTAGATGATCACGCCGCAGCTCACCGAGCAGTACGGGCAGGTGGAGCGGGTCTCGGTGGCGCGCGCGATCTTCAGCTCTCGCACCTGCGCCTGGGCAGGCGCCAGGTCGAAGCCGAAGACCGTGGCCGCGGCGCCGCCGATGGCGCCGACCTTCAGGAAATCCCTTCGGGTGGGGTTCATCGAGCCATACCTCCCCTCATCTCCATGGACGTGGAGCTGCGGTCGGACGCTGCTGAGACCGCGCGGGAGTGGACCTGCGACAAGCTCCGGCGACTGATTCTCATCGGTCCTCCTAGGTTGATGACATGCAGGCGTCTGTACCATAGAACTTTGACCCCTGCAAGGCCAGCCTCGGTGGTGCCCTGACCAGGACACCATCCGGAGCTGACGGTGCTTGACCGTCCATGCTTCCACAAGTAACATCCGTCGTGCGTAAATTAGACAATCCAAGGGAGGTAGCGCATGAAGAAGCAGCCCAAGCCTGCCAAGCTGGCTCTCCACCGCGAGACTCTGGTCAACCTGGACCTCGACAAGATCGCGGCCGGTGGCAGCATCAGCTGGCCGTGCAGCCACACCTGCGCCAGCGCCTGCCCCTGCACCGACTAGCCGGCCGCTGGCGAGGGACGCCGGGAGCCCGGGAACACGCGCCCCAGGGCTCGCCGGCGACAGCAGACGGCACCGCGTGCTCGGCTCTTTTCGAACCGAGCTGCGAATGCTTTTCCTCATCGGCGGACCCGGGCCGCATGCTAGTGTCCCTTACCGGAGGCGGCGCGGCATGAGCGATCCATCCGGCGCGGCAACGCGCAGCCCGGCCGGCGCGGCGGTGCGGGCGACGGTCGTGACTTACGAGGCCGGCCGGGTCGAGCGGCGGTCGGACCTGGTGGCCGCCGAGGAGCCGCTCGAAATGCGGGTCTCGGTCGAGCAGGAGGGGCGCCGGGTGCGCCATAGCGTGGCGGTGACCATGCGCACTCCCGGCCATGACTTCGAGCTCGCGGCCGGCTTCTTCTTCAGCGAGGGGATCGTCACCTCGCGCCAGGCGATCTG
Organism: Thermoanaerobaculia bacterium; assembly: GCA_035308185.1. Taxonomy (GTDB): domain Bacteria; phylum Acidobacteriota; class Thermoanaerobaculia; order Multivoradales; family UBA5704; genus JASLEW01. Next base: position 11,123 of record DATGHG010000242.1, read on the forward strand.
GAGCATCGTCCACTG
>DATGHG010000243.1:0-3811 GCA_035308185.1 Thermoanaerobaculia bacterium
CAGGAAGGCATAGGACGGGATCGCGCCCATCGCCGCCAGGTCGGAGAGATTGACCGCCAGCAGCCGCTCGGCGAGGACCGCGGCGTCGAGGCCGGGCACGAAATGGACGCCGGCGATCTGGCTGTCGACGGTGACGGCGAACGGCCCGGTCGCGGGGAGAACGGCGGCGTCGTCGCCGATCAACGGACGATCGAGGCGCCGCCGCAGCCAGCGCAGCAGCCGATCCTCGCCGTCGAGCGCGGGGGCCATGATGGGCGATCAGCTCACGTCTGCCGGACGGTTCCTGGCCCGGTTCCGAACCCGGAATCGTGTCCGGCGTTGCCTTGGATCGAGACGCGCTGGCGGTTCGCCCCGACCGATCGGCATGAGATGCGGACCTGCCCGTGCCGCGTCAGAGCTCGGCGGCAGGCGGTTTGACCGGGCGCACCGCGGCGGCCGGCGCCTTCACTCGGCGGGCGGCGGCCGGCGCCGGCACCTGGCGAGCGGTCGTCGCCTTCGGCGGCGGTTGCAGCGCCAGCTCGAGCACCTCGTCCATGTGCTCGACGAAGTGGAACGCCAGGCCTTTCTTGATCGTCTCCGGCACCTCGGCGAGGTCGCGCTGGTTGAGCTTGGGGACGATCACGGTATGGACGCCCGCCAGCTTCGCCGCCAGCACCTTTTCCTTGAGGCCGCCGATGGGCAGGACGTCGCCGCGCAGGGTGATCTCGCCGGTCATCGCCACCCGCCGGTTGACCGGTTTGGCGGTGAGCACCGACATGATCGCGGTGCCGATGGTGATGCCCGCCGACGGGCCGTCCTTCGGGATCGAGCCCGCCGGCACGTGGATGTGGATGTCGTGCTTGGAAAAGTATTCGGGCGCCAGTTCGTGGGTTCCCGCCCAGGAGCGCGCATAGCTGAGCGCCGCCTGGGCGGATTCCTTCATCACGTCGCCGAGCTGGCCGGTGAGCAGGAGCTGGCCCTTGCCGGGCACCGCCACCACTTCGATGAACAGCAGGTCGCCGCCGACCGCGGTCCACGCCAGACCGGTGGCGACACCCACCCGGTCGCGTTCGAGCAGCTCCTCGGCAAAGTGCTTGCGCGGCCCCAGGAACTCCTCGACCTGGGCGGCAGCCACCACCGTCGCCTTCGCCGCCTCGCCGCGCGCCACCCGCACCGCCACCTTGCGGCAGATGGCGGCCAGCTCGCGCTCGAGGTTGCGCAGCCCGGCCTCTTTGGTGTAGCCGGAGATCACCTGCCGGATGCCGTCGGGTGAGAACACGATGTGCTCGCCGGTCACGCCGTTCTCCCGCATCTGCTTGGGGACCAGGTGACGCTCGGCGATGTTCAGTTTCTCGTCCTCGGTGTAGCCGGTCAGCCGGATGACCTCCATGCGGTCGAGAAAGGCGGGCTGGATCGGCTCGAGCATGTTGGCGGTGGCGATGAACAGCACCCGCGAGAGGTCGTAGGCCAGCCCGAGGTAATGATCGACGAAGCTCCAGTTCTGCTCCGGATCGAGCACCTCGAGCAGCGCCGACGATGGATCGCCGCGGAAGTCGGCGCCGATCTTGTCGATCTCGTCGAGCACGAACACCGGGTTGCTGGTGCCGGCCTGGCGGATGCCCTGCAGGATCCGCCCGGGGAGCGCGCCGACGTAGGTGCGGCGATGCCCGCGGATCTCCGCCTCGTCGCGCACGCCGCCCAGCGACAGGCGGACGAAGCGCCGCCCGAGCGAGCGCGCGATCGAGCGGCCAAGCGAGGTCTTGCCGACGCCGGGCGGACCGACGAAGCAGAGGATCGGTCCGCGCGTATCGGACTTGAGCTTGCGCACCGCCAGGTACTCGAGGATCCGCTCCTTGATCTTTTCGAGATCGTAGTGGTCGTCGTCGAGCACCTGCTGCGCATGCGCGAGGTCGAGGTCGTCCTCGGAGAGCGTCTCCCACGGCAGCGCCGTCAACCAGTCGAGATAGGTGCGGATGATCTGCGTCTCGGCGCTCTCCGGATGGCTGCGCTCGAGGCGCCGGATCTGGCGCTCCAGCTCCTCGCGCCCCTCTTTGCTCAGCTTCTTGTCGTCGGCCAGCTGGCGGTAGCCGGCGATCTCCTCGCCCAGCTCCTCGCCCTCGCCGAGCTCCTGCTGGATGGCCTTGAGCTGCTGGCGCAGGAAGTACTCGCGCTGGCTGCGGTCGATCTCCCCCCGCGCCTGCGAGGAGATCTCCTGCTGCATGGTGAGCACCTGGATCTCATGCGCCAGCAGATCGCTCACCTTGCGCAGGCGCGCCACCACGTCGACAGTTTCCAGGATGTCCTGCGCCTCGGCCAGCTTGAGGTCGAGGTTGCTGGCGGCGAGGTCGGCGAGCCGGCCGGGCTCTTCGAGGTTGGCGGCGATCACCATCACCTCGGGAGAGATGCCCTTGCCCAGCGTCACGGCGCGGTCGAGGCTGTCCTTGACGCTCCGCACCAGGGCCTCGATCTCCAGCGCGCCGGCCGTGGGCGGAGGCTCTTCGAGGCGCTCGATCTTGGCCTGCAGATAGGGGTCCAGCTGGCTGATGTGCTTGACCCGCGCGCGCGCCAGCCCCTGCACCAGGATGCGGATGCGGCCGTCCGGCAGCTTGAGCATGCGCATGATCACCGCCGCCGTGCCGACCTCGTGCAGGTCACCTTCGCCGGGGTTGTCGAGCGCGCCGTCGCGCTGCGCCGCCAGCATGATCACCCGGCTCTCGGCGAGCGCCCGATCCACCGCCAGGACGCTCTTGTCGCGCCCCACCGACAGCGGCAGGATGATGTAGGGAAAGACGACGGCGTCCTTGAGGGGCAGCACCGGCAGGACGTCGGGAATCTTGATCGCCTCGTCCTGCGACTCCGTACGGCTCATGTCGGATCCTCTTGATGCAACTCTTCGACATGCAAGCGACGAGCCGCTTGTCGTTGATCCTTGATCTTCGGGAACTCGATGATCAGCAGGCCCTCGGCCATCCGAGCGGTGCCGAGGTGGCTGTTGACCGGCCAGAACAGCTGCAACTCGCGGCTGAACCGTCCCTGGCTGCGCTCGAGGCAGTGATATTTGATCGTCTCGCCCGAGGGCGGCGGCGGCTTGTGACCGGAGAGCATCAGCAGCTGGCCCTTGACCTCCACCGTCAGGTCGCCCGCCGAGAAGCCCGGCACCTCGACGAGGATGAGGATCGACGTGGCAGTCTCGACGATGTCGATGGCGGGCTGCCATTCGCCAATGGCCAGATCGCCTTCCGGCAGACCGATGGCTTCCTGCAGCAGCCGGTCCACCTCTGCCTGGAAACGCGACAGCAGGTACAGCGAGGCATACCTGCCGCTCATGCGTCCTTGCCGCCGGCGGCGCCGGGATGGATCAGGCTCTTGACCACGTCCATGAAGGCGTCGAGATCCTCGAAGCGCCGGTAGACCGAGGCGAAGCGGACGTAGGCGACCTGGTCGAGCTTGCGCAGCCTTTCCATCACGAAAGCGCCGATCTCGTGGGTCGAGATCTCACGGTCCTCGCGGTCGTGCAGCATGGCCTCCGCCTCGGCGACGATGGCTTCGAGGCTGCGGGTGGCGATGGGCCGCTTCTCGCAGGCCTTGCGCAGGCCGGAGAGCAATTTGTTGGGGCTGAACTCCTCGCGCGAGCCGTCGTGCTTGACCACCATGTAGGGGATGGTGTCGATCTGCTCGTAGGAGGTGAAGCGCCGCTCGCAGCTCAGGCATTCCCGCCGCCGGCGGATGGTGGCGCCATCGCGGCTCTCGCGCGAGTCGACCACCCGGTCGCGGTTCTCGGAGCAGAAAGGGCACTTCATGGCGGCTGGCGGCCTGACGAGGACGATGCGGA
>DATGHG010000244.1:0-2089 GCA_035308185.1 Thermoanaerobaculia bacterium
ACGGTCCGACCACTCCTGGAGCTCTTCGAGACTGTCCCACTCCCGGAAACCGGGATCGAGCCAGACGCGATGGTCACGAATCCGGCGTTCGATCTTGCCCTTGGCTTCAGGCGCCCGCGGCGGGCACAAGTCGATATGGAACCGCGCCCGCTGGGCGAATCGCCGGTAAGCGGGGTTGTGCTCGCCCCACGCGCCGGCGCCGCGCACCACCGCTGTCTTCTCGTTGTCGACCCGCACGCAGGCGGGCACTCCTCCCAGCCGCGTGAAGGCTCCGATGTGGGCCTCTTGCCAGGCCAGCTGGTCTTTGCGCAGCGACCATTTCAGCGCGGCAAAGCGCGACCACGACAGCTGCAGATGAAAGCCCAGCAGATCGACGACTCGCCGCGCCACGACCACACCCGGGAAACTCGCCCAGTCGGCCTGGCCCTGGGCGCCGGGTGGCGTCTCGACTCGGCGCCGCGCGCGCAGCCGCGGCGGCGCGTACCGGGCTCGAAAGTAACGCTGTACGGACCGCAGGCTGCCGTCGTAACCGTGCTCGGCGACCAGATAGTCGTACAGCGCCGCCAGATTCAAATGCTCCCGCCGGCCGGTTTCGGCCGACAGCCACCCTTCAACCTCCGTCGCCAGCGCCGCCAGCCGGTACTGCTGCCTTCCCGGCGCCGCCGCTCGTGATAGCGGACGGAGCCCTCGGTGACGCCCAGCGTCTCGGCGATCGCCATCCGCGACCAGCCGCGCCGAAGCAACTCGATGATCGTCATGCGTGCCTCCAGACTCAGCTTTGGCGCCATGGACGACCCTCCCTTGCAGAAGGATCGCCCAAGGCTCACCAGGTCGTAAGACTTGGTGTCGCCTTAGCTCGAGTCTGGCGGGTCGCGCTACACACGGCTCGGTGCCGCCTTGGCCCAAGCGGAGCGGGATGCGAGCGAGCCCGCCGCGGCGATCCTCGCGATCCGGCTTCTTCTGCTCACCGGCTGCCGGAAAGGCGAGGTTCTCGGCCTCCGCTGGGAGGACGTCGATCTCGAGCGAAGCTGCCTGCGCCTCCCCGACTCGAAGACGGGAGCAAAAACCGTCCTCCTTGGCGCCGCAGCGCTAAAGCTCCTGGCTGAAGCGGAGCGACGAGGACCCTGGGTCTGCCCCGGTGGCCGGGCCGGAGAGTCGCTCAAGAACCTGTACAAGCCTTGGGGCCGCATCTGCAAAGCCGCGGGCGTTGCAGTAGTGAGGCCGCACGATCTTCGCCACAGCTACGTCTCCGTTGGCGCGGTCGGCGGCGAGAGTCTGGTCGTCGTCGGCGCCATCGTCGGCCATTCGGCGGCAAGCATGACAGAGCGCTACGCCCACCTCTCCGACGACCCCGTACGCGCCGCCGCCGACCGCATCAGCTCCGCAATCGCCGCTGCAATGAGTGGGGTCGTGTCTTGGCTCGCAGATCAAGTGGACCCGGTTGGTCGCTGGTTATGAGCCCGCGGCTGGACCTGCTGGGCGCCGACTGTGACGCTGTGTTTCTGCACGATGAGCCGCTCGACCTGGCCGAGGCCGAAGATTTTGCTGAGATCGAGCAGGCGCTGGTCGAACTGCGGCCGCGCCTCGTCATCCTGGACCCGATCGTTGCCTATCTCGGCGCGAAGACCGACGCCTATCGCGCCAACGAGGTGCGGGCGATCCTCGCGCCGCTGGCGCGGCTCGCCGAGCGCCACGGCTGCGCGGTGCTCGCCGTGCGCCACCTCAACAAGTCGCGTGGCAGCCGCAGCATCTATGCCGGCCAGGGCTCGATCGACTTCACCGCCGCGGCGCGCTCGGTGCTGCTGGCCGGCTGCGGCGCCGACGACGATGCCGAGCGGGCGCTGGTGCACATCAAGTCCAATCTTGCCGCGGTCGGGCCGACCCTGGCCTACGCCATCGACGAGCAGGGCTTCCGCTGGGCCGGGGCGAGCCCGTTCGGGCCAGCGACCTGCTCGCCCCGGAAGCCACCGGCAACGACGTCTCGTCGCTCGACGAGGCGCGCGCCTTCCTGCGCAGCCTGCTCGGCGCCGGCCCGGTGACCACGAACGAGATCTGGGCCGCCGCCCGCCAGGCGGGTATCGCCGAGCAC
>DATGHG010000245.1:0-27993 GCA_035308185.1 Thermoanaerobaculia bacterium
AAAAGCCTCGAAGACATCGCGAGCGCGCAGCGTCGGTCGCGCGCCTGGTCGAGGGTCATCGGTCCGTAGATGCCGATGGCGACGCGCCGGGTGCGGCCGCGGCGCTTATACTGAAACACGAAACGCGCCGAGCCGCTGCGCAACCGCAAGGCCAGGCCCGGCACCGCGCTGTCCCAGACCAGCGTGTCTCGGTCGGGGTCTGCCTGGGCAATCAGACGGTCTACAAGGCGTTTGGTGAGCTTCTCGGCCACGGGGGGAGACCTCCTGCCCCTGCACAGCGGCGACCACCCGCCTGGGGAGCTCTGTCGTGGGTACCCCGGATGGGGTTCCCGCGGGTCCTCAACCGGGTTCCGAGCCCCGTCCCCGTTGGGTTTTCTCCGAAAAATCTGGGAACCCTATGGGAACCCTGCGGCAGCGAAAACCCCGGTGGTCGAGAGTATTGTAGCGCGGAATCGACTATCGGAGAAGATGCTGTAAGTGTAGTAGGGAGTAGTAGATAGTAGCCAAGCGGTGGTGCGCCCTAGAGGATTCGAACCTCTGACCTACAGCTCCGGAGGCTGTCGCTCTATCCAGCTGAGCTAAGGGCGCTTGGTGGGGTGTGCGGCGCTTTCAAATTGGGGGGTTGGCCTGCCTGGAGGGATTCGAACCCCCGACCCGCGGCTTAGAAGGCCGCCGCTCTATCCAACTGAGCTACAGGCAGCGACTTGCGCGGGCCGTCCACCAGCCAGAGACACCGCCTCGGGTCGCCGTCGGTAATCGGGGCGCCCAGATTTGAACTGGGGACCCCCTGCGCCCAAGGCAGGTGCGCTACCAGGCTGCGCTACGCCCCGACGGAAACGCGCATCGCAGTCTAAGGCAGCGCCGCAAGCCGTGTCAAACAAAGAACGGCCTCGGCGGCCTCGGTAGAGGCTCTATCTGGAGGGCGTGCCGGTGCGGCCCGCCTAGTCGCCGGAGCAGCAGACGAGCCGCGAGGTGTAGTAGGTGGTCTGCTCGCCGATCAGGTCCTGGGTGCAGCCAAAGAACTCGCCGACCTGCTTGTCATGCTGCGGGCTGCTGTAGTAGATGATGTCGGCGCTGGGGTGGCCGCCCGGCCCACAGAGGAAGGCGGCGGCGCGCTGGGGCGCAGCCAGGACGAGCAGCACGGCGACCGCTCCGAGGGCCAGTGCGAACAGGATGCGGCGGCGCGACAGCGACCGGAATCGAGACATGCGGGGCCTCCCCTCCTGGGTTTCCTGCGCGATCTGCGCATTACCAAGAACAGTGCCAACGCCGACCCGACACGTGACCGGTTACGGTCCAGAGCTCGGGCGTCGCGATCGTGCTTGCCGTGGCCTTCATGCCGCGCCTCGCGCACGGATCCGGACGAGCCAGAAGCCGGCCCCTCACCCAACTCCGCGCGATCAGGCGAAGATGCGGGGCGGCTCGACCGCCGGCCGGTCCTCCTCGCTGGCATGAACCACGCCCTCGGCGTCGAGGTAGCGACCCTGGCCGAGGTCGAGCAGGCAACGATTGCGGCCATTGCGCTTGGCTTCGTAGAGGGCCTCGTCGGCGAACAGCAGCAGCTCGGCCGCGCCCTTGACGTAGAGCTCGGGGAAGCAGGCGACGCCCGCGCTCAGGGTCAGCGGCACCCTTTGGCCGGCGACCCGGAAGTCGAGCGCCTCCACCCGGGCGCGGAGGCGCTCGGCGGCAAGCAGCGCCGCCTCGCCGGCGGTCCGATCGAGCAGCAGCACGAACTCCTCGCCGCCGTAACGGCAGCAGAGATCGGTCTCGCGGCGCTCCTGCAGCAGCACGCCGGCCACCGCCACCAGGGCGGCGTCGCCGGCGGGATGGCCGTGGGTGTCGTTGATGCGCTTGAAGTGGTCGAGGTCGCAGAGCACGATCGACATGGTGCCCCCCTCGTCGAGGCAGCGGGCGTGCGCCGCGTGCAGGCGCTGCTCGAGCACCCGCCGCACCGCGACGCCGGTGAGCGGGTCCTCGCGCGCCTCGCGGTCGAGCAGGCAGCGCCGCATCGAGGCGGTCATCTGCGGCAGCAGCCGATCCAGCATCACCACCGACGCCGGCTCGACGAGCCGCGGATCACACCACAGCCGCAACCTTGCCAGGACGCTCCCCTCGTTGCGCAGCTGGCGCTCCACGATCTGCCAGGCGGTACGACGGTGGAAACCGGGCAGCGCCGGCGGATAGCGATCCGGCTCGGGAACGCCCTCCCGCAGCTGGTGCTGCGGGCCCGCCCACCAGCTCTTGAACTCGCTACCCGGAGTGAGGGTCTCGAACTGGAACCACTGGAACTTCACCACCTCGCACTCGGCCAGAATGCGCTCGGCCACCCCCACCATCTCCTGCTCGGGAGTGATCATCCGAGTCCCGGCGCGGCGCAGCCGCTCGAGGTCGCCGGCGCGGCGCCGCGCCTTCGCCAGGAGCATGCCGTTGCGCCCGGCCTCGACCGCCGCCAGCACCAGCGCGGCGAGCACCACCCCGGCGGTGCCCCAACCGGCCCGTGCACCGGTGAGCGCCAGGCCGGCGCCCGCGATCCAGCCGCCAAGGTCGGTCACCAGCGGCAACGCCGCCCGCGGCCGCAAGCCCTGCTCGGGGCTGCGGATCTGCTGCTCCGCCAGCAGCAGGCCGAACCAGACCACCAAGTAGGCGGCACCCGCGGCGGCGACGCGCGCCGGCAACCGTGCGCCCTCCACCAGCCGCGGCAGCCAGGCCCACACCGCGCCGCCCGCCAGCGCCGCGCAGGCCGCCATGCCCGCCGCTTCGAGCGCGCGCAGCAGCTTGCGCCGCTCGGGCAGCGGCACCACGCCGGCCGAGCGCACCAGGCGCCAGCCGATCTCGGCCACCAGCAGGCAGAGGGCGGCCAGGCCCGCGGCGGTCACCGCTCCGAACAGCAGCACGGCCGGAGCCACCACCGCGGCGCCGAGGCCGAGAGTGGTGCGGTTGAACGGCCGGTGGAAGGCGCCGGCGGCACCGGCCGCGAGCAGCGCCAGAAACCACCAGGGGCCGCCGAAGCTGGTCCAGGAACCACCCAGCCGGTCGAGATCCGAAAGGCTTCGCGACCAGCCGGCCGCCGCCAGGGCGACCACCGCCCCGGCGGTCGGCAGCAGCGATGCCCAGAGCTCTCTCGGCGACGCCGCGCGCTTCATCGCGGACGCCTGAGACGAAACCAGCCGCTTCCCGCCCGGTCCGATCTCATGCTTCGAGGCTCGCCCCTCCGGCGGCGCCTACTCGACCGCACGGCCAACGCCGGCTGGACTCAGCCGCCACTCGCGGCGGTGACGACGCCACAGGCCAGACGGCCGCCGGCGTTGCCGGTGGGCTGGGTGGCGCAATCGTCCGTCCCGGCATGGAGGATGACCGACCTGCCGATGACCGAGCTCGGCCCCGAGAGCGTCAGGGCCGAGGTGGTGACGTCCAGGTGGCCGCTGCCGTCGGCTTGGATCACGATGTTGCCGAGATCGCCGGCGTGATGGCTCGCCGCGTCGGGACAGGCATGCGGCGCTCCGGCAGGGTTGAAATGGCCGCCGGCGGTGGTGAAGTCCTTGCCCGCGGGATCGGGCTCACACCGGCCGTTCTCGTGGAGATGAAAGCCGTGATTCCCCGGCGGGGCGACACCGGCGACGTTCGCCACCACCCGCACCCCCCCGGCCACCTGGGTGAACGTCACCTTGCCGGAGAAGCCCGACGTCTCCCGGCCGGGCTGTAGCACCGCCTGTGCGCTGGCCCCCGCGGCTGCCGTGGCCGCCGCAACCTCTTCCGGCTTCATCGGCTCTTCCCTGACGGTGACCGCCGGCTTGGCTCCGGCCGGGGCGGCGGCGGCGCCGGTCGCGGTCGAACCCTTCGGCTCACAGGCCGGCAGCGTCAGGACGAGCAATGCCAACGTGGTTCCGACGACCCAACCGATCCGTGCTTGCTTCATGAGAGATCCTCCTCTTGAGCAGAGCACTGCACCAATGGAATCAGCCTGGTGAAGGTGGCGGCAACAGGTCCAGCGTCACGTCCGCCAGGCGGCGGGAGATCTGGATCTGCACCGGCGTCGCCGCCGGATCCTTGGCCAGCCAGAAGTCGACGTTCGCGGTCCACTTCCGCCGGTCCGGCAGGTCCCTGCCACGGATGGCAAAATGGCGGGTCCCGACTCTCTGGTTCGAGACGGTGCGGATCTCTTCGCCCATCGGCACCACCGTCACCGGGTAGATCTTGCCGTCGGACCAGATCTCCATGTCGCGCGGCTTCTGGAATGGCTCATGACGGAGAGCGTAGATGGCGCAGGAGATGTCGAAGACACCCTTCTGCTCGATCTCGTCCTTGGTCGATTTGGAGCGCCCGCGCCAGAAAAAGGAGCTCCAGACGCGGATCGGCTGCAGGGTGTGCGGATCGATCTCGGAGCCATAGCGCCAGAACTCGCCAGTCTTGCTGTCCGGCGAGGTGATCATCAGCTCTCCCCGGAGGTGCCCGTCCTTCTGCATCTTGAAGGCCAGCTCGCCGTCGCCCTGATGGGGAAGGAACAGGCTGAGCACGACGCCAACCACGTTGCCAAGCCGCCAGTGATAGTGGAAGTCCTCGTCCCCGCCTTCGACCGCACCGGCCCGGGAACCCGGCGACACCAGGAGCAGGGCGCAGGCGAAGCCCGCGGCGGCCGTAACTCTGCGAAGCTCTGGGTTCATGGGCATACCGGGCGCGGCCGCGCCGCGCCGACCCCTCCACTATGCCACAGACCGGTGTTCCGGAGGGGGGGAAGCGCGGCGATCGGCGATCAGGGCAGGGCGGCCGGATGCCGCGGCGAGACCGCCTGGCGCAGCCGCGCCAGCGACCGCAGGGTCAGCTTGCGAATGCTCGCCGGGCAGTAGCCGAGGCGGACCGCCACCTCTTCGGTGCTGAGCCCGAGGCCAAAGCGCAGCCACAGCACGGCGCGGTGACGCACCGACAGGGTGTCGAACACGCTTTCGAGGTCCCAGACCAGCGCCGCCCGGTCTTGCGGCGCCGGCTGCGGCGCGGAGAGGAACTCGAGCAGGGCGGAGTCGACCGCCTCCAGGACGCTGGAACGCCGTTCCCGCCAGTAGCGGGCGCAACGGTGCCGCAACGTGCCGATCACCCAGGCATCCTTGTTCTCGATCGACTCCCATTTGCTCACGACGGCAAGAAACGTCTCCTGCAGGAGGTCGTCGGCGTCGGTCGGCGGAATGCGGTAGCCGCCAAGGATGCGCTTGAGCCGGGGTCGCAGGCGGCCGACGAGCAGCTCGAGCTCGGTGGCCGTGGCAGTGGCGAGGTTGGGCAGGAGGGTCATAGCCGGTGCCGCTGCTGGCGGCAGCCCCGAGACGCGGGCCGCCGGGCTTGCGCACTCCGGCTATCGTATCACTGAAATACGCTTTAAGTTGCCACTATCAGAACATTCCGAGTTGCAGTCGTGCCGCTTCCGACATCATCGAAGGGTTCCAGACCGGGTCCCAGACCACCTCGACCTCGGCCGTGGCGACCCCCGGCACGCTCTCGACCCGGTCCTTCACCTCCCCCGGCAACGAGCCGGCGACCGGACAGGCTGGCGAGGTCAGGGTCATCTTGATCTGCACCTTCCCGTCGGCCTCGACGTTGAGGTCGTAGATGAGGCCCATCTCGTAGATGTTGACCGGGATCTCGGGGTCGTAGACCGTCTTCAGCGCTTCGACGATGTTCTCTTCGACGCCGGGCGCGGCGCCGCCCGCGACCGCGGTCGAGCCGGCGGTTGCGGCGATTTCGGCGATTTCCGGGGCGGAGGCGACGCCCGCCACCTCGGAGGTTACGGCCGCGGGCTGGCCGGCGGCGGTGTTCGATTCTGCAGCTGCCATGACGATCTCTCCTTTTCCAGCGGCGGCGCCTGCCAGCCGCATCAGGCCCGCTCGGCCACCTTCAGCGGCGGCGGCGCCGGCGGCGCGGCCGGCGCGGCGAGCGCCGATTGCAGGGCATGCCAGGCGAGGGTGGCGCACTTGACCCGCATCGGGAACTCGCGCACCCCGGCAAATGCCGCGAGCTTGCCCAGGTCCGGCGCGTCCGCCGCCGCCGGTTTGGTGAGCAGCGCATGGAAGCGGTCGAACAGCTCCTGCGCCTCGGCCAGGGACTTGCCGCTCAGCGCCTCGGTCATCATCGACGCCGACGCGGTCGAGATGGCGCAGCCCACGCCCTCGAAACGGATCTCTTCGATGCGTTCGTCGTCGACCCGCAGGTGGATCGCCACCCGGTCGCCGCAGAGCGGGTTGTCGCCGACCGCGTGGTGGTTTGCCCCGGGCAGGGGGCCGAAGTTGCGCGGGTGCCGGTTGTGATCGAGGATCACCTCGCCGTAGAGCTCCTGGAGGCCGCCGAAGCCGCCGCTCACGCGAACACCTCCCGCACCCGTTCGACCGCCGCCGTTAGCGCCTCCACCTCGTCGAGTGTGTTGTAGAGCCCGAACGACGCGCGCGTGGTGGCGGCCAGGTCCAGCACTTCCATCAGCGGCTGCGCGCAGTGATGGCCGGCTCGCACCGCGATGCCGAGGCCGTCGAGCACCGTCGCGACGTCGTGCGGATGGACCCCTTCGACGAGAAACGACAGCAGCCCGGCGCGCTCTCTCGCCTCGCCCACCAGCCGCACGCCAGGGATCGCGCTCAGGCGCGCGGCCGCCCGCTCCAGCAGCCGCCCCTCCCAGACCGCGACCGCATTGAGCCCAAGGGTCGTCAGGTAGTCGAGCGCCGCGGCGAGCCCGATGGCGCCCTCGATGTTGGGCGTGCCGGCCTCGAAGCGGTCGGGCGGCGGCGCAAAGGTGGTGCCGGTGAGGCGGACCGTCTCGATCATGCCGCCCCCGGCCTGCCAGGGCGACATCTCGGCGAGCAGCTCGGCGCGGCCGTAGAGCGCCCCGATGCCGCTCGGGCCGTAGACCTTGTGGCCGGAGAAGGCGTAGAAGTCGCAGCCCAACAAGGCGACGTCGACGGTCAGGCGGGGCGCCGCCTGCGCGCCGTCCACCACCAGCACCGCCCCGCGGCGATGCACGATGTCGGCGATCTCGGCGACCGGATTGACGGTCCCCAGCACGTTGGAGACCTGCGTCACCGCGACGATGCGCGTGCGCGGCGAGAGCAGCCTCCCGAGCGCCGCCAGGTCCAGCTCGCCGCGGCGATCGAGCGGCACGACCCGCAGCACGGCGTCGCGCTCCTCGCACAGCAGCTGCCACGGCACCAGGTTGGAATGGTGCTCCATGACGGTGATCAGCACCTCGTCGCCCGCTTTGAGGCCGGTGCGCCGTCCTCTGCCGTAGCCGTACGCGACCAGGTTGATCGCTTCGGTGGTGCCGCGCACGAAGACGATCTCGCCGGCGGCGGCGGCGCCCAGGAAGCCCCGCACCGTCTCCCGCGCGCGCTCCCGTGCGCCGGTGGCGACCTGCGCCAGCTCGTGCACGCCGCGGCCGACGTTGGCGTAGGAGTCGCGGTAGCAGCCGCTGATCGCCTCGAGCACGGCGCGCGGCTTCTGAGCGGTGGCGGCGTTGTCGAGGTAGACCAGCGGCCGGCCATGGACCGTGCGGGCGAGCATCGGGAAATCCGCCCTCACCCGCGCCAGGTCGTAGGCCGGACCGGCGCCGGCGCCGGCGGCGCCCGCCGGAGTGCCCGGCGCGGCGCGGCCCGGCGTCGCGGCGCCGCCCTTGGCCGGCCGCGACGCTCCCGGCATGCCGGCCGCGGCTGCCGCCGCCGTGGCGCTGCGCGGACTCGACACTAGACTGCCTGCCTCACCACGTCGCCCTGGGGCAGACGGGCGAAAAGGAACTCCTCGAGATCGCGGCGCACCGGCTCGACCTTGATCCGGGCCAGGACGTCGGAGGCGAACGCATAGGTCAGCAGGCTGCGCGCCGCGGCCTCACCGATGCCGCGCGAGCGCAGATAGAAGACGGCGTCGTCGTCGAGCTGGCCGACGGTCGAGCCGTGGGTGCACTTGACGTCGTCGGCGAAGATCTCGAGCCGCGGGTTGGAGTTGGCGATGGCGTCGGCGGAGAGCAGCAGGTTGCGGTTGGACTGCTTGGCGTCGGTCTTCTGCGCCCCCGGATGCACGTGGATCAGGCCGTTGAACACCGACCGCGCCTTGCCGTCGAGGATGCCCTTGTACAGCTCGTGGCTGGCGCAGTGGGGCTTGGCATGCTCGACCCGCATGTGGTTGTCGACCACCTGCCGGTCCTCGGCGAGGTAGAGGCCGTTGAGGATGCAGTTGATGCCTTCGCCGTCGAGCAGCGCGTTGACGTCGTTGCGCACCAGGCTGCCGCCAAGCGAGACCGAGTGGGACGAGATGGCGCTGTCGCGCTCGCCATGGACCTGCAGGGTCGCCAGGTGGTAGGCCTCCCGGCTCTCGCGCTGCACCTTGTAGTGGTCGACCACCGCGCCGGCGCCCGCGATCAGCTCGGTCACGCCGCAGCTGAAGTAGACGCCTTCCCCGACGTAGGTCTCGACCACCGTCAGCTGGCTCCCCTCGCCCGCGACGATCAGGTTGCGCGGATACGAGACCATCGGCGCCGCGCCGGCGGTGGAGAGGTACAGCAGGTGGATGGGGCGCTCGACGACCGCGCCGCGCGGCGCCAGCACCACCGCGCCGTCGCGCAGGAAGGCGGTGTTGAGCGCCACGAACGGCCGGTCCTGGAACGGCGTGTGCCGGCCGAGGTGCGACTCCAGCCGCCGCGGCTCCCGCGCCAGGGCGCCGGCGAGGCTGGCCACCAGGATCCCCGGAGCTCCCGGAGATGCTGGCGCATCCGGAGCCAGGACCGTCCCGTCGCCGGTGGAGAGCTCGGGCGCGAAGCGGCCATCCACGAACACCAGCCGCGCCGCCGCCTCGAAGATCCACGGCGCCAGGTCGGCCGGGCCGGGCCGCGGCGCCAACGCGGGCGAAGGCGCCCGCTGGAACACTTCCCGCGCCAGAGGCGCCAGGCTGGTGAACCGCCACTCCTCCTGGCGGGTGGTCGGGAAGCCGAGAATCGCGAAGCGCTCGATGGCTGCCCGGCGCAGCGCGACCAGAGCGGCCGGCTCGTCCGGCGGCAGCTCGCGGCGGAACGCCTCCCAGTCGGCGAGATAGGGGGCGGCCGCGGCGAGGTCACGGTCGCGCGCCGGCATCGCGGCGGTCGCCGGCATCGCGGCGGGCGGCTGGGCCGCGGGCGCCGGAGCTGGCTGGACGGCCCGGACCGCAGGGCCGGCACTGGCGGCGGGGGTGCTCATGGCGTCAGGCTCCGGTCGCGGCGGTCGTGGCGAGGGGAGCCGCCGCCGGCTGCTCGGTTGTCGCCAGCTGTCGCGCCAGGTCCTCGAGCCAGGCGTAGCCCTTCTCCTCGAGCTCGAGGGCCAGCTCCTTGCCGCCCGAGCGGACGATGCGGCCGTCCACCAGCACGTGCACGTGATCGGGGACGATGTAGTTGAGCAGCCGCTGGTAGTGGGTGATCAGCAGGAAGGCGCGATCGTCCTGGCGCAGCCCGTTGACCCCGGCCGCCACGATGCGCAGCGCGTCGATGTCGAGGCCGGAGTCGGTCTCGTCGAGCACCGCCAGCCGCGGCTCGAGGACCGCCATGTGGAAGATCTCGTTGCGCTTCTTCTCGCCGCCGGAGAAGCCCTCGTTGACCGGCCGGTTGAGCAGCGATTCGTCCATCTGCACCAGCTGCATCTTCCGGCGCACCAATTTGAGGAAGTCGACCGCGTCGAGCTCGGGCAGGCCGCGATGCTTGCGCAGCGCGTTGAGCGCCGCCTTGAGGAAATAGGTGTTGCTGACGCCCGGGATCTCGACCGGGTACTGGAACGCCATGAACACCCCCTCGCGCGCCCGCTCCTCGGGGTCCATGTCCAGCAGGTCCTTGCCCTGAAACAGCACCTCGCCGGCGGTGACCTCGTAACTCTCCTGTCCCGCCAGCACTCGCGCCAGGGTGCTCTTGCCGGAGCCGTTCGGCCCCATGATCGCATGCACCTCGCCCGCCTTCACGTCGAGGTCGATCCCGCGCAGGATCTCCTTGCCCTCGACCGCCGCATGTAGGTTCTTGATCTGAAGCATCGCTCGCGCTAGTCCTTTTCCTTTCTCAATCGGCGCCGCCTGCACGCGGCCCTCGAAGCACGAAACTCGACCAGTCCAGGCTTGCTCTTCGTTTCAGCCAACGCTGCCTTCCAGGTTGATCGCCAGCAGCTTCTGGGCCTCCACCGCGAACTCCATCGGCAGCTCGCGGAACACCTCCCGGCAGAAACCGTTGACGATCATCGCCACCGCGTCCTCGGTCGCGATGCCGCGCTGGTTGCAATAGAAGACCTGGTCTTCGCCGATCTTCGAGGTGGTCGCCTCGTGCTCCATGCGGGCGAGCGGGTTCTGCACGTCGATGTAAGGAAACGTGTGCGCCCCGCACTGATCGCCGATCAACATCGAATCGCACTGCGAGAAGTTGCGCGCATGGTCGGCGCCCTTCAGGATGCGCACCGCGCCGCGATAGGTGTTCTGGCCGTGGCCGGCGGAGATGCCCTTGGACACGATGGTGCTGCTGGTGTGCTTGCCGATGTGGATCATCTTGGTGCCGGTGTCCGCCTGCTGGTAGCCCTTGGTCAGCGCCACCGAATAGAACTCGCCGACCGAATGGTCGCCCTTCAGGATCACGCTCGGATATTTCCAGGTGATCGCCGAGCCGGTTTCGACCTGCGTCCACGAGATCTTCGAGCGCGCACCATCGCACTTACCGCGCTTGGTGACGAAGTTGTAGATGCCGCCCTTGCCATGCTCGTCGCCCGGGTACCAGTTCTGCACCGTCGAGTATTTGATGGTGGCGCCCTCGAGCGCCACCAGCTCCACCACCGCCGCATGCAGCTGGTTCTCGTCGCGCATCGGCGCCGTGCAGCCTTCGAGGTAGGACACGTAGGCCCCCTCGTCGGCGATGATCAGCGTGCGCTCGAACTGGCCCGAGTTCTTGGCGTTGATGCGGAAGTAGGTGGACAGCTCCATCGGGCAGCGCACTCCCTTCGGCACGTAGACGAAGGAGCCGTCGGAGAAGACCGCCGAATTGAGCGTCGCGAAGAAGTTGTCGGAGTAGGGCACCACGGAGCCGAGGTACTGCCGGACCAGGTCCGGGTGCTCGCGCGCCGCTTCCGAGAACGAGGAGAAGATGATGCCCATCTCGGCGAGCTTCGACTTGAAGGTGGTAGCCACCGACACGCTGTCGAACACCGCATCGACCGCCACTCCGGCAAGGATCTCGCGCTCGCGCAACGGGATGCCGAGCTTCTCGTAGGTGGCCAGGATCTCGGGGTCCACCTCGTCGAGGCTCTTCGGCCCGGTTTTCTGCTTCGGCGCGGCGAAATAGACGATCGATTGGTAGTCGATCGGCGGATAGTGGACGTTGGCCCAGGTCGGCTCGTGCATGGTGAGCCAGTGCCGGTAGGCCTTGAGCCGCCACTCGAGCAGCCACTCCGGCTCACCCTTCTTGGCCGAGATCAGCCGCACCAGGTCCTCGTCCAGGCCCGGCGGGACGGTGTCCTGCTCGACGTCGGTGATGAAGCCGAACTTGTAGTCCTGGGTGGCGAGCTGTTCGATGGTCTCGGTGGAGGTCTGCATGGCTAGGTGGTCCTGATGGCTCCCGATGGTCCTGGTGGCGCCTGATCGTCTCTCGTCGTCTCGCCTGCCGTGGTCGTCGTTCGTCTTCCGTCTCGTTGCCTCGTCTCGATCCGCCCTGCCGCTTGGCTTGCCGGCGTGTCCTGCGCGCTCGTTTCGAGATCCGGACGCCGGGCGACAGGCGGTCCGCTCCGTCAGACCGCGGGCTGCGGCGTGCCGCCCGGGCCTCGGCCGAGGGTCACCAACCGGTGCGACAGCTGCTCCAGCCCCGCCAGGGGATGGATCATCTCGGCCAGGGTGATGCCTTGCAGGGCCGCCAGCAGCGCCTCGTTGATGCGGTGCCAGTTGCTGCGCACGGGGCAGAGCCGCTCGTGCGCGCAGTCGCCCACCTCTTCAATGCACTCGGTGATCGCGATCGGTCCCTCGAGAGCGGCGATGATCTCCGCCATCGAGATCGCCTGCGGCGGCCGGGCCAGGCCGTAGCCCCCCTTCACCCCGCGGTGCGAGACCAGCACGCCTTCGCGCGCCAGCAGCTTCAAGATCTTGCTCACCATCGGCAGCGGCAGATGAGCCTCCGCCGCCAGATCGGGCGCGTTGTACTGGTGGTCGGCATGGACCGCCATATGAGTCAGGAGAACGACCCCGTAATCGGTCTGCTTGGTGATCCTGATCATGCCACCCGCCTGTCAAATCCCTCGGCGCTCTCGGTACCCTCTCCCAATCCATAAAACAGTACCGAGGCAGTACTGATTCCCCCGGATGATAGCAGGCAGCGCCTGGAAGTCAACGCACGCGGCCGCCCCGGTCCTGGCCGGCCGACCTTCAGGGCAGCAGGCCGGAGAGCGACCAGTAGAGGCCGACGAGCGCGATCAGGCAGCAGGCGGGGACCACGACCCGGCCGCGGTACCAGGGGCGATCGCGATAAGGCAGGCCGACCAGCGCGAAGGCCGCTGCCATCATCGCCAGCTCCGCGGCGGCCGCGCCCATTGCGAAGCCGGCGGCCGCGGCTGGCAGCAGCGGCGGTATGGGCTGGGTGGCGGCGGCCGCGCCGCTTCCGGGCACTGCGCCCGCGAACCCCAGGCCGAGCAGGGCTCCGAGGATCACCATGACGGCCAGAAGACTCGGGGCCGCCAGCCGGAGCGGCCAAGGCCCACCGAACCACCGCGGGCGCCGCAGGCCGTCGCCCGCAGCCGGTCGCTCCAGCGGCATCACCAGCCCCGCCGCCGCCAGGCCGGCAACCGCCAGCGCCAGCAGCGGTTCGAGCGTGACCGGCCGTGCCGCCACGGTGCCGCGCAGCGCCAGGGTCAAGCCCAGACCCTGTCCCAGCGCCAGAGTGGCCAGCGCGGCCAGGGCCGCGCCGGGTCGCCGGGCGAGCAGAAAGATCGCCGCCACCGCCAGCAGCGCCGCCGGGCCGTGAGGCAGGACGCGGGCAAAGCCTGCCGCGAAGCACCGCCGCGCCACCTCGCCGCGCGGTGGCGGCACCACGCCGGCCACCAGCGCGTAAGGTGGGCTGGTGGCGCCGCCCTCCACCCAGCGCCAGGTGGAGGATTCGTCCCCTTCGCAGCGCAGCACCAGCGGAAAGGACCGGACCGGCAGGGAGCTGGCGAGGGTGAAGGCATGGGCGCCGCCCGGGATCCACCCCTCCACCCGCATCGTCGCCCGCACCGGAGCGCCGCCGCCACCGCTTCCCAGGCTCTCCGGGTCCGGGTCCATCGTGAAGGTCGGCGTCACCGGTGTACCGTCGAAAGCCACGGTCAGCGAATCGGCAAGGTCGCTCAGGTATCGCCCGAAGACCGCCTCGACCGGTCCGCTCAGGCCGCGGATGCGGCCATAGCGGGTGAGCCGCGCCGGCCCGCCCATCTGTGCCGCCACCAGGTGCTCCTGGTCGACCTTGACGTCCAGCCGGAAGGCGCCGCCGCGCTGGAAGGTGCCGTAGACCTGGAAGGGCCCAAGCTCATGGGCCAGCGCCCCGCCAGCCGCCAGGCCCCAGACGGCGGCCACGCTCAGGGCGGCCACCAGCAGGGCCACCGCCCTCGGCAGCGGCGACACCATACGGATCTTCCAGTCCGGCTTTCCAGCATGCAATCGCAGCACGAGCGCGAGGCTACCTCAGCCCTCGGTGTGAGGCCAAGGGAGAAAGGAGTCCAGAAAGCCCTCCGTGAACCGCTCTCCTCTTCCGTGATATTCTTACTTTGATCTTACCGGAGGTTCCCATATGCGGGCACGACTCTCGACCAAAGGCCAGCTCATCATCCCCAAGGCCATCAGGGACCGCCACGGTTGGTCGCCCGGAAGCGAGCTACTTTTCGAGGACCGCGGCGACGCGGTCCTCGTCCGCGCGGTCCGGCCAGGTCCTGAAACCAGCTTCGAGGACCTGATTGGCTGCACCGGCTACCGTGGCCCGGCAAAGAGCCTCGATGACATGAACGCCGCGATTGCACGCGGGGTCCGCGAGCGGTCTGATCGAGGATGATCGCTATCGACACCAACGTCGTCGTCCGGATCCTTACCGCAGACGATCCTGGTCAGCTGGAGGCGGCTCGTAGAGCCCTGCGCTCGCGGCCCCTCTTTCTGAGCAAGTCCGTGCTCCTGGAGACAGCCTGGGTGCTTCGCTATTCCTATCAGCACAACCGCCAGGAAATCGGCGACGCGCTGAACAATTTGATTCGCTATCGCCAGATGGAGGTGGAAGACCTGCCCGCCGTGATGGAAGCCCTGGCCTGGTTCTCCGGAGGCATGGACTTCGCCGATGCTCTGCATCTGGCGTCCAGCAGGAATGTTGACCGATTCGTCACCTTCGATCGAGAGCTCGCGACCACGGCAAAGTCGCTCGGCTGTGCGCCCGAGGTCGAGTTGCTGCGCCAGACCACGAGATAGGACTTGGCCGGTGATGGCGGCCCGAGAGTGCGCCCCGAACGAATCCGGAGGCGCATGTTATGGTCCGTCCACGAGAAACGGACCCCTGCGGGAGAGAGGAGGCTGGCAATGATGGCGCGTCGGCTGCCGGTGGTGTTGGTGCTCGTCCTGTCTTGCCTGCTGGCCGCCGCCGGATCGGCGCCCGCCGCGTCGACCCACGCCAAGAAATCGAAGCACGCCAAGCGGACCCAGGCCTCCCATGGGCCCTCGGACCTCGAGGGCGCGCGGGCGGTGTTCGAAGCCAACCTGCAGGCCATCCGCGACCGCGACGGCAAGACCTACCTGGCCTGCTACCTCGATTCCGCCAGCCTGCCGCGCACCGGCCCCGACGGCTTCGAGCTGGGCCGCGCCGGACTCGCCGCCGGCGTCGGCAAGGCCTGGCCCGACCACATCGACGCCAGCGACCTCAGGCTGGTGGCCCTGCGGCCCGGCCTGGTCTACGGCACCTACCGCTATCGCGTCCGCTACGGCGCCCAAGAGGTGGCGGGACTCTCCGAACGCCTGTTCTTCAAGACCGCGAGCGGCTGGAAGATCGCCGCCACCACCGCCTTCCAGGAGGTTCCCGGGACGCCGCCGCCACCGCGCGCCCTGGTCGGCGCGACGCTGATCGACGGCACCGGCGCGCCGGCGGTCGGCGGCGCGGTGGTGGTGCTGCGGGGCGGCAGGATCGAGTGCGCCGGCCCGTCCTCGATCTGCCCGGTGCCGGCCGGCATCGACGTGCTCGACGTCTCCGGCCTGTGGATCACCCCGGGCGTCATCGACGCCCACGTCCACTTCTCGCAGACCGGCTGGGCGGACGGCCGCCCCGATGCCCTGGACGTGCGGGCCACCCATCCCTACGACCAGGTCGAGGCCGGCCTCCGCCTCCACCCCGAGCGCTTCGGCCGCACCTACCTGTGCGCCGGCGTGACCTCGGTCTTCGACGTCGGCGGCTATCCCTGGACCCTGTCGCTGCCGGCCTGGGCGGAGCCCGATCCCGAGGTGCCGCGCATCGCCGCCGCCGGCCCCCTGCTCTCCACCCGCGACCACTGGCTCAACCTCCCGGCCGAGCGCCAGTTCATCTTTCTGCGCGACGAGGCAACGGCGCGCGAAGGGGTGCGCTACCTCGCCGCCGCCGGCGCCGCCGCGGTCAAGGTCTGGTTCATCCCGGAGAAACCGATCCCGGAGCTCGAACCGCTGGTGGCGGCCGCCGGCGACGAGGCGCGCATCCGGCGGCTGCCGCTCATCGTCCACGCCACCGGCCTCGCCGAGGCCAAGGCGGCGCTGCGGGCCGGCGCCCGGGTGCTGGTGCACAGCGTCTGGGACCTGCCGGTGGACCAGGAGTTCCTCGACCTGGCGAAGCGCCAGGGCACCTTCTACTGCCCCACCCTGACCGTGATGGGCGGCTACCAGCGCATGTTCGATAGCGCCGCCAGCCACCGGCCGCCGGCAGTGGACGATCCCAACGGCTGCGTCGACCCCGAAACCCTGGCGAAGGTCGCCGCGACCGCCGGCCTCACCAGCCCCCGCACCGCCGAGGAGCTTGCCACCTCGGCGCAGCGCACCGCCGAGCGCGAGCGCGTCGCCGCCGCCAACCTGGCGACCGTGGCGCGCGCCGGCATCCCGCTGGCGATGGGCACCGACGCCGGCAATCCGCTGACCCTGCACGGTGTCTCGGTCTACGCCGAGATGGAGGCCATGCAGCGGGCCGGCCTGTCGCCGCGCGAGGTGCTGATCGCCGCCACCCGCGGCGGCGCCGCCGCGATGGGGCGCGACAGGGAGCTGGGCACGGTCGAGAAGGGCAAGCTGGCCGACCTGCTGGTGGTGGCCGCCGATCCGCAGGCCGACATCGCCAATCTCCGCCGCCTGCGCTGGGTGGTGCGCGGCGGCGTGGTGCGCTCCCCGGCCGAGCTGCACGCCCTGGCCACCGCGCCGCGCCCGCCCGCGCCTTAGCGGGCCCCCCGATGCACCGGGCGGGGACGCGAGCGGCAAGGAACGAGCGGCAAGGAATAAGCGCCCGCCGGACGATGTAACCTGAGTACATGAGCGTCCGGTCATCGACCTCACCGCTGGGCGACACGGTACCGACCCGCTACTGGCACCGGCTCGACGATCCGCGCGAGCAGGGACGGGTGCAGTGCGACCTCTGTCCGCGGGCCTGTAAGCTGCTCGAAGGGCAGCGCGGCCTGTGCTTCGTGCGCGCCCGCGAAGGCGGCGAGATCGTGCTCAAGACCTATGGCCGCTCCAGCGGCTATTGCGTCGATCCGATCGAGAAGAAGCCGCTCAACCATTTCCTGCCCGGCACCCCGGTGCTGTCGTTCGGCACCGCCGGTTGCAACCTGGCCTGCAAGTTCTGCCAGAACTGGGATATCAGCAAGTCGCGGGAGGTCGACACCCTGGCCGACGGCGCCTCGCCCGAGCAGATCGCGCGCGCCGCCGTGCGCCTGGGCTGCGCCAGCGTCGCCTTCACCTACAACGATCCGGTGATCTTCATGGAGTACGCGGTGGACGTCGCCGACGCCTGCCGCGAGGCCGGCGTCAAGGCGGTGGCGGTGACCGCGGGCTACATCTGTCCCGAGCCGCGGGTCGAGCTCTACCGCCACATGGATGCCGCCAACGTCGATCTCAAGGGCTTCACCGAGCGCTTCTACCGCAAGATCTGCGGCGGCGAGCTGGGCGCGGTGCTCGACACCCTGCGCTACCTGCGCCACGAGACCGACGTCTGGTTCGAGATCACCACCCTGCTGATCCCGGGTGAGAACGACTCCGATGCCGAGCTCGACGAGCTCACGGGCTGGGTCGCCACCGAGCTCGGCCCCGACGTTCCCATCCACTTCACCGCCTTCCACCCCGACTACAAGATGCTGGAGACCGCGCCGACCCCGCCGGCCACCCTCACCCGAGCCCGCCGCATCGCGCTTGCCAACGGCCTGCGCTACCCCTACACCGGCAACGTCCACGACGAGGAGGGCGGCAGCACCTGGTGCCACCAATGCGGCAGCCGCCTGATCGGCCGCGACTGGTACGTGCTGACCGGCTGGCACCTCACCACCACTGCCGCTGCCGCTCCTGGCGCCATCGGCACCCCCGCAGACACCGCGGAGACCGCCGCCTGCGATCGCTGCGGCACGCCTTTGCCCGGCCGCTTCAGCGGTCCCCCGGGCCGCTGGGGGGCACGCCGCCTGCCGGTCCGCCTGAGCGAGCTCGGCGCCGGCAGCATCCGCCTGCCGGTCGTGTACTGAAAATCTGTACGGCCTCGCTCCCCCCCAAGGCGGTGGTGCGGACCTGTGGCCCACCAGAGACTGCTATAGTCCGAACTTGGCTTGTCACCTCATCGCTGAATCGCAGCGATCCGTTATTTGTGTCGCCGGTTCGCCAAGGCCGAAAGGATGCAAGTGCTCAAGAACAGGTCACCTGTCGAGGTTGCAGTGGTCGGCGTTGGCCATATGGGCACAAAGCATGCGCGCGCCTATCGCGGCCTGCCCGGGGCACGCTTGGTCGCCGTGGTCGACATCGAGGCGCAACGGGCCGCCGAGATCGCGGCCGAATGCGGCTGCTCGGCGTATGGCGGCGTGCCAGAGCTGCTCGACCACCATCCCGGCCTGCGCGCGGTCAGCATAGCAGTGCCCACCTCCAAGCACGAGGAGGTGGCCCTGCCGATGATCGACAGGAATATCGCCTGCCTCATAGAGAAGCCGGTGGCACACTCCCTCGAATCGGCACAAGCCATCCGCCGCGCTGCCGAGTGCAAGGCCGTCATCGTTCAGGTCGGACACATCGAGCGATTCAACCGCGCCATCAAGGCAGTGGAACACCTGGCGATAGAGCCGCTGCTGATCAAGACTGAACGAATCAGCCGGATGCCCTTCCGCTCGCTCGATGTAGACGTTGTTCTGGACCTGATGATCCATGACCTCGACTTGGCGCTGATGTTCAACCGGTCCCGTGCGGACCAGATTGGGGTTGAAGCGCATGGGATCAGGCTCAACGGCCATCCAGAGCACATCGCCCATGCTCGCCTGACCTTTCCCGGCGGCGCACTGGGTGACCTGACGGCGAGTCGCATCGCGCTGAGGGACGAACGCAAGCTCCGGATATTCACTCGCGATTCCTACATCACTATCGATTTCCTCAAAAAGCGCGCGACCCTCATCCAGGAGGCGGATTTCATTCGCGGCCTCGAGCTGGCTGAAATCGAATCGCGCGACGGCCAAAGGGTCTCGGACCACTTATTCCGAAAGATGATCAACGCCCAAGAACTGGCCGACAGGGACGGCCGGCGTCGGGAGAGCGCGTTGCACGCGCAGCTGAGGGCCTTTGTCGCGGCCGTGCGCGGCGATCTCCCCCCAGCAGTCGATCTGGACGCGGGAATCGAAGCCCTGGCGCTGGCGAAGCGGGTGGCAGTAGCGATGGGCACTACCAACCGTCAAACCGCATCCGGTAACGACGGGAAGCAACCTTCCACGGGATCGAAGAACACGGCCTGATGATCGAACTTCGTCACCGCGCCGGCACTGACCTCGAGCTCAATCGCGTGCAACGAGTTGGGCCGCTCGCACCGCTGCGCCGCCGAGCCCGCGCAAAGCACCGCCACGGCTTTCTCCGCACCCAAGGAGTAGAGGCGATACTCGTGCGTGTGGCCGCAGAGGATGTAATTGATGCCGGCTTTTTCGGCAGCCCTGATCAGATCTTCTTCGTCGAGCAGGCGCAGCAGGCTGGAGATGCCAGCAAAACCTGGCGCGAAATGCACCACCCAGACGATCCCGGCCAGAGGCCTCAGAGCGCGGATTCGAGCCGTGCAGCTCACCAGGTCCCCGACCCGATCGCTATAGGCTTTCCCCTGACCCCAAGCGGTGACAAAGGAGCTCGCGTCGTCGGGGACGAGCGTGAGATCGCAGAACGCCAAGAACAGGGACTCGCCGCTTGCGCGTTTCAGCTCGACCTGGCCACACCCCTGGCCAGCAGTCCAGTAGTCCATGAAAACTCGGTCGAACAATCGCCCGCCGGCACCACCGACGTCGTCAAAGCGGTCATGATTCCCCGGCAACAGGTGAATCGGTCGGCTCGCGCTACGCAGCGTCGGAATCCGGACGGCGCTCTGCCAGAGATCCGCGGCGGGAGCATCCACGAATTCCAAGGCTGCCTGGAGCGCCCGCGCGGTGCCGCAGCTCGCGAGGTCACCGCTGATCAATAGTGCCTCGATGCGGTTGCGCTCGCGAAAGGCGAACCGAGCGACCGCCGAGAGCCGCGGCAGACTTGCAGGTCTGAAGAAGAGATCACGCAAACCGCGCTTGACCTGGCGGATACGGTTCTCCCCTCGCTCGGCGTAGAAACTGCTCTCGCCGACGTGCAGATCCGACAGATGCAGCAGGCGGAACCTCTCCATGCGCTCAGGAGATCGGCAGGACGTCCGCATCCACGCTTGCGAGCTTTCCGGAAGGTGCTCGCACGCAAATCATCAGCTCGCCCGAGATCTCGCTCAGGTCCCCCCACGACGCGCAAAAGGGCGCCTGCTGCACCTGTGCCAGAAGCTCCTGGTACAAGTCTTCCAGTGCTTCGCGGGCGACGTAAGGATCGATAGGCAGGATGCGCATCAGCTCGTGCCGGAAGTCCGGTACGAAACGGCCCCCCGCGGTAACTGCAGCCAGCTGCTCCTTGCGTTCCAAGGCGGCGAAGGCCAGGTCGGCAATGATCCCCACGAGATCCTCGCGCAGCTCCTCGGTCAGCTTCACGAGCGCCACTTCGAGATCTTCCTCCGGGCCGAGAATTTCTCGCCACCGCTCGCGCGACACGTCGAGCATCTTGAAGGTCAGCTCGCTGCTGGGCGTCGTCCAAGCCGCCCGGTGGACAGGCCCCTCTGCGGGAGGAGGCTGCGTCGCCATAGAGGGAACGGTGTCAAGCGACGTCGCCATCTCGTAGCGGCCAGACCCTACGCCACCGGGCACCCAGTCCAGCCAGCCGAGGCGCTCCAGAGCCCCCTGGCGCCACTGCTGCAGGGCGGCGATGATCGGCAGCTCGCCACCCGCCTCAGGAATGCCGGCCGCGGCCCGGTGCTGCCACGGTGTCGTTCCCACGAAGTACCGCGGACTGACGTAAAGTCGCAATCTTGGCTTGTCGACATTCGGTTCCGCGGCTTCCTCGCCCGCACCGCGCACGAGATACGGCGTTACCACCGGGCCAAGGGTTGGGGGGGTCATCGGCCAAATCCTCCCTTTACGGCTGTCCGGGGCGACGGTTCCGTGATCCCCTTGTGCCAGACCGAAAGCGCATCCGCCAGCCGATCTTGAACGTCATCCGGCGCGTCTTTGGTTCTTCTCACCGTCGGGTCCTCAAGTTGAACCTTCCATCGCCGCATCGCGGCATACGCCAAGTCGGCGATCGAATCTACCTTCATCCCGATCTCACCGGGGGGGCTCGGGGTATCGAGTCCCGCGCGGCCGCGCAATACGCGAACGCGACGATGCAGAAAGTTGGCGAGCAGGCCCACGGCCAGCATGAGGTCCTGGTGCTGCCATCGCGCACTGGCGCAGTGCGCCGCGAGATCCTTGCAGATAGCGGACACACGCTCGCGCACTGCCACAAGGTCGACCTTTGGTATCTTGCTCACCCGATGCATCGGGGTGAATCGGAGCAAATGCGCGAAGAACTGGTTCACCACCGCGTCGATCTTCGCGGCCACCGGCTGTGGAAACTCGGCGGCAAAGGCTTCCAACCGTTCTTCGAATCCGATGGCCAAATCTTCCACCTGCTCCCGGGTGAGAGCATCGGCGTCCGGGAGGGTCAATTCGCCGGCGATCGTCTGCAGCACCGCCAAGACACCGAAGCGGTGGGCCACCAGTCGGTAGGCTTCTTCAGCAGGCCTGAAAGTGGCCATCTGTTCCGCTGCCATCAATGAAAGCAGATCCAGATCGAAGCTGAAGGGCAGCGCCAGCGTGATGATGTCCGCGATCAGCTTTACATGGAACTCACAGCGAAACAGGTGATCGTCGATATACAAGCCTGCTTCATTATAGAGCACCCACCAGCGCTCGAGCTTGAAGAGCGCCGGTATCGGCCCAATTACGATCGGGCCGTAGCTGTTGAAACCTTCCAGATCGGAAATACCGAAAATGACGAAGCCCGGAGTGACCATATTGAAGATATCCGAGACTTCCTGCAGGATGGCGTCGGCGCCGACCAGCAACCGGTTGAGTCCACCGCGACCATAGTAAGAACTGGGAAGGCCGTTGAAGAGGAACTGCTGCAATCCCTCCGAGCGCTGCCGCAGCGAGAACTCCAGCAGGTAGCAGAGGTGATCGATATCGTTGGGCTCGATGGCTATCGAATGCGGACCATCCCTGGGGGGAACCGCCGGCAGCTGCGACCTGAACTCCACCATTTGATGCAGTAGGGCGAAAAAGAAGCGTTGCAAAGGTGCGACCGAGTCAGCCAGCAAAGGGTCGTTGGAGTAGGACAATACGTGTCGAAAAATAGAGAGAAGGCGCTCAGAATGGATCGCCTCGACGCCGCTCCAACGGAAAGCCCCAAGGATGGCGTCTGCCTTGCCTGCGTCCTGCGCTGCTATCCCCACCTCGATGCGTTTCACGGTCAAGGGGAGCCGACTGGGCGCCTCAGCTTTATCCCAGGAGAAGTCGAGGACGGTGTTGGTGGCGGTGATCCAGTCGCGGTATTCCCCCTGCAGGCTGACGTGGCGCAACCAGTGGGTGAGCTTGAGCACCGAGGTCAGCGGCGTCAGCTCGGAGAAGCTCAGCTCGAGATCGTAGTCGCCGAAGAGCTCCGCGGCCTGTTGATACTCTAAATCGCCGAAGCCCAGGGCCCTCAGGCCCTGACGCAGCGGGATGGGGGCACCCGGCCGGATATTGAGCAGAAGTTTGGCGCGGCAGGTCTCTTGCCCCAGGCGAGAGTCGGCCTCGGGCGAGAGGTAGGCGCTGAACGAAGTGCAGGGATAGGTGATCGTGCGTGCCGCGATTGCTTGCTCGCCGACCTCTCTGGGCAGCGTCGGCCAGACGCTGGACAAGGGTGCCCTGCAAGCATCGCGGACCAACTCTCGTGCCTCGTCGAAGCTCCGGGAGCGCACCACGAAGATGATTTCTTGCCAGCCGATGCTTCCCGCCGGCAGCACCGATAAGCGCCGCTCGTTGGCTTTCTTGACCAGATACCGCACAGCAGCGTGATCTGCCTCGACGCCGATGTGGTTTACGGCGATTGGGTTCAGCTTGATGCAGAGTAGAAGCGTGACAGGAAGATCGTCGTTAGCAAAGGCAGCCGAAAACCTCCACCGGCCGTCCTCGCCGCGATGAAGCGCCGGCGGCAGCTCACCATTGTCGTCAAGCCAGATGTGGGCAAGGAAGGAATGCTGGTTGTGGATCGGCACACTGAGGGGAGGCCAGATCTGGGCACCGCTCGGCCGAGGGAAAAAGCTGGTGACGAGAGACAGGCGGAGGACGTCCCACTCGCCGAGCACATTGAACATGAGCTGATCGCAGGTGCCTTGGTCGGCGAGATCGTCCTCCCGCCCTGGAACCACTCGCACCAGATCGATCATCAGCGCAACCGGCGCTATCATAACCTTGACCGCCGCCGCGGTGGCGGTGGATTCGTGGCGGGTCATGGATGAGAACTCGTCGGCGCCAGCGGCGGTCAAATCACTCCCCCCGCAGTGAGTTGCATTCGTCCCAGTGTGGTCAGGATGGAGTTTCGCCACACCCCGGTCCAACCCCACATCAGCCAGTATACCTCCGGAGAGAATCAATTGCTGTATTGAGATCTGCACATTTGCGGCTAACCTCTACGCTGCGATAACTCACTGTGCCTACGCTGAATCGACAACTCTGCGGACAGGGCAGCTGCGCCGGCGGTCTTCCAGAAAAACTGCCGACAACCCCTACCGAAGAGGCCGCCAGTACTGCGCTGCACGAGACTGCTAACTGCTAAGGGAAGATCCCCATCTCGCCGTAGCAGAGGGCGATCTTGTCGATCGCGTCCACGAAGGCGGCGGTGCGGAGGTCGGCGTGCTCGCGGTGCTGGTTGCGGATCTCGCGCAGCCGGTGGTAGGCGGTCACGAAGGTGTCCTCCAGGCCGGAGTTGACCAGATCGGCCTCGTCCGCACCGTGGGTGAGGTCGGCCACCTCGCCCTCGCTGAAATGCTTGGTCGTCGCTCCCTCGATGGCGGTCAGGATACGGCGGAACGCCCCCTCCTCGAAGCGCTTCTCCATCCGCCCCAGGCGCACGTGGCGGAGGTTCTTCAGCCACTCGAAATAGGAAACCAGCACGCCGCCGGCGTTCACGAAGTGGTCCGGCAGCACCAGCACTCCCCGCTCGGCCAGCATCTCGCTCGCCTCGCTGGTGATCGGACCGTTGGCCCCCTCGACCACCAGCTTGGCCTTGATCCGGCCGGCGTTCTCGCGGGTGATCTGGTTCTCCAGCGCCGCCGGCACCAGGATGTCGCAGTCGATCTCGAGGCCGGCCTCGCGGCTCGGCAAGGTGGTCGCGCCCGGCAACCCGAGCATCGAACCGGTCTCGTGCCGGTGCGCCCAGAGCTGCGCCAGGTCCAGGCCCTTGGGGTTGTGGATGGCGCCCTCGAACTCGACCACCCCGACCAGCACCGCGCCGGCCTGTTCGAGGAAGCGCGCCGCGTGGTAGCCGACGTTGCCCAGCCCCTGCACCACCACCCGCTTGCCCGCGACGCCACGCGACAGACCGAGCGGCTGCATGTCCTCCGCGACGTCGCACGCCTCGCGGGTGGCGATCGCGACGCCGCGCCCGGTTGCCTCCGAGCGACCGCGGATGCCGCCCTGGGCGATCGGCTTGCCGGTCACGCAGGCCGGTCCCTCGAGCTTGTCCGGCGCGAGCGCCACGTAGGTGTCGACGATCCAGGCCATCTCGCGCGGCCCGGTGCCGAAGTCGGGCGCCGGCACGTCGGTGCCCGGGCCGATGAAGTTCTTCTTCACCAGCTCGAAGGTGTAGCGCCGGGTGATGCGCTCGAGCTCCTGCACCGAGTACTTCTTGCTGTCGATGGCGATGCCGCCCTTGGCGCCGCCGAACGGCACGTCCACCACCGCGCACTTGTAGGTCATCAGCGCCGCCAGCGCCACCACCTCGTCCTCGTTCACCGACAGGCTGTAGCGGATGCCGCCCTTGGTGGGCAGCTTGTGGTGGCTGTGCTCGGCGCGCCAGGCGTGGATCACCTCGATGGTGCCGTCGGTCCGCTGCAGCGGGAAGGTGAAGTGGTAGACGCTGTTGCAGTTCTTGATCAGCGTCAGCAGGTCCGGGTGATGAGAGGTGAGCGCCGCCGCCTTGTCGAAGTTCCGGTTGACCTGCTCGAAGAAGCTGATGGATTCGGCCATAACTCCCTTGCCGGGTCGCAGCGCCCCGGCTCAGATCCGGGCCGGCCCCCGCGGTCGGTCTGGACAAACGGTCCAGTGATAGCATTCTTGCCGCGCCGCCCGCAACCCCCGGCGATCCCCTAACCGGGCACCCCTACCGTCCATGGTCCTCCTCGACGCCGCCTTCTGGGAGCGCGCGCTTGCCACCTCGCTGTTCGGCAACTCCGCGGCCGCCTGGCTGCAAGCCGCCGCGGTGACGGCGCTGGTGCTGCTCGCCGCCCTGCTGCTCAAGCGGCTGCTGCGGCGGCGTTTCGGTCCGCCGGCGGCGATCGCGGCGACGACCGCTCCGGCCGGCCAGGAGCTGGTGCACGAGCTGATGCGGAGCACCCGCTGGGCGCTGCTGGTGCTGCCGGCGGTGTTCCTCGGCGCGCTGGCGCTGGCGCTCTCGCCGCGCGCCTACGCCATCCTGCGCAGCTTCGCCATCCTCGCGGTGCTGCTGCAGGTGGCGCTGTGGGCGACGGTCGGGGTCGACACCTGGGTGAACCGCGAGCGCCGCCGCCGGCTCGTCAACGACGCCGGCTCGGCGACCCTGATCGGCGCCCTCGACTTCATCCTGCGACTGCTGCTCTGGGTGCTGATCGCGCTGCTCGCGCTCGAGAACCTCGGCGTCAACGTCACCGCCCTGCTGGCCGGCCTGGGCGTCGGCGGCATTGCCGTGGCGCTGGCGCTGCAGAACCTCCTCGGCGACATCCTGGCCTCGCTGTCGATCGCCGCCGACAAGCCCTTCGTGCTCGGCGACACCATCCAGGTGGACACCCTGGTGGGCACGGTCGAGGACGTCGGGTGGAGGACGACGCGCCTGCACAGCCTCTCGGGCGAGCAGCTGATCTTCGCCAACAGCGACCTGCAGAAGAGCCGCCTCCGCAACCTCTCGCGCCTGGTGGACCGCCGCGTGGTGCTGGCGTTCGGGGTCGCCTACGGCACCACCGCCGACCAGCTGGAGAAGATCCCCCACCTGGTGCGTGCCGCCGTCGAGGCGCAGGCGGCGGCCCGCTTCGACCGCGCCCACTTCAAGGGCTTCTCCCCGGCGTCGCTGGACCTGGAGGCGGTGTTCTTCCTCTCCGACCCCGATGCCAACCTGTTCATGGACGTGCAGCAGGCCATCCTGCTGGCGCTGATGCGGGCCCTCGAACGCGAGGGCATCCGCCTCGCCCAGCCGGACAACACCGTCTGGATCGGCGGCAAGCCCGCGCCGCCAACCTCGCCATCCCCGCCATCCCCGCCATCCCCGCCGACACCGCCAACGCCGTCCCCAGAGCAACCCGGGAGGCCCGCCGTGCGTTAGAGGACTCGAACCGAGAAAAGAAACCAAAGAAGAGGAGCCGACTCTTGCTCAACGCCCCGAGAACCGCGGCACCGTCGAGACGCCGCGCCACCGCCGGCCCGCCGGCGAACGCCGCCCCGACACCGTTCGCCGCCCAGGCCGCCGCCGCCGTCCTCGCCGCCATCACCGCCATCACCGCCGTCGCCGCCCTGCTGCTGCTACCGGCGCCGGCCTTTGCCCAGATGCCGCCGGGCGAGGCCCGGCTGCTTCGCTACCCGGACGTCCATGGCGACAAGATCGCGTTCGTCTATGCCGGCGACATCTGGGTGGTGGAGGCGAGCGGCGGCACCGCGCGCCGCCTGACCTCGCATCCGGGGCTCGAGCTGTTCCCCAAGTTCTCGCCCGACGGCCGCTGGATCGCTTTCACCGGCGAGTACGGCGGCAACCGCCAGGTGTTCGTGATCAGCGTCGACGGCGGCCAGCCCCGGCAGCTGACCTTCCACAACGACGTCGGCCAGCTGCCGCCGCGCGGCGGCTACGACAACCAGGTGCTCGGCTGGACGCCCGACGGCAAGGATGTGGTCTTCCGCGCCAACCGCGTGCCCTGGACCGATCGCAACGGGCGCCCCTACCTGGTGGCCGCGGCCGGCGGCATGGAGCGGCCGATGCGGATCCCGGAGAGCGGCAACGGCAGCTTCTCGCCGGACGGGACCAGGTTCGTCTACACCCCGCTGCAATCCGAGTTCCGCGGCTGGAAGCGCCACCGCGGCGGCCGCGTCCAGGACATCTGGATCTACGACCTCGAGGCCGATACCGCCGAACGGATCCTCCACGATCCGGCGACCGACAACCAGCCGATGTGGATCGGCAACACGATCTACTTCACCTCCGATCGCGAGCACACCCTGAACCTCTACTCCTATGACCTCGGCTCGAAGCAGGTGCGCAAGCTCACCCAGCACGACACCTACGACGTCCTCTGGCCGAGCGCCGGCACCGGCAAGATCGTCTACGAGAACGGCGGCTCCATCTACCTCTTCGATCCCGCGGCCGGCAGGAGCGTCAAGGTGCCGATCCGCATCTACGGCGACCTGCCGCAAACCCTGCCCTACTGGAAGAACGTCCGCGCCGAGATCGAAGCCGCCGACATCTCGCCGACCGGCAAGCGCGCCGTCTTCACCGCCCGCGGCGAGGTCCTCACCGTGCCGGCCGAAAAGGGCGAGGTGGTGGAGCTGGCCGCCGCTCCCGGAGTGCGGGCGATGGCCGCCGCCTGGTCGCCTGACGGGCGCTGGATCGCTTACCTGAGCGACCGCAGCGGCGAGTACGAGATCTGGGTCCGCGACGCCGCAGGCGCCACCGCGGAGCGCCGCGTCACCACCGACGGCGACATCTGGCGCTTTCCGCCGGTCTGGTCTCCGGACAGCCGCAAGCTGGCCTTCGGCGACCGCAAGCAGCGCCTGCGCTGGGTGGAGGTGGCGACCGGCAAGGTGACGGATGCCGATCACAGCACGCGCGGCGACATCACCACCTGCGCCTGGTCGCCCGACAGCCGCTTCCTGGCCTATACCAAGCTGGCGAAGTCGCAGCTGTCGACGATCTGGATCTATGCCCTCGACGAGGGCAAGGCGTTCCAGCTCTCGGGCGAGCTGGCCAGCGAGACCGAGCCGGTCTTCGACCCGGCCGGCCGCTATCTCTACTTCCTGTCGGACCGCGATTTCAAGCTGACCTTCAGCGGCTTCGAGCGCGATTACCTCTACACCAGCCCGACTCGGGTCTACGCGGCGCTGCTGGCCAAGGACGGCCCGGCGCTGTTCCCGCCCGAGAGCGACGAGGAGCGGCCGGCGCAGCTGGCGTCGCCGGCGGTCGCGGCTCCGATTGTCACCGATCGCGACACTCCTGGCAGGG
>DATGHG010000246.1:0-26914 GCA_035308185.1 Thermoanaerobaculia bacterium
CAGCGCTTCCGCTGCCGCACCTGCCGCAAGACGTTCTCTGAGCGCCGCACCCGCACGCTGCCCGCCGACATGCGCATCGCGCCCGAGAAGGCCGAGCTGATCCTGTCCCTCCTCTGCGAAGGGGCGGGCATTCGCAGCATCGGCCGGACGACGGGCGCCCACCAGGTTACGATCCTCAAGCTCCTTGCCGAGGTCGGCGCCGGCAGCGAACGCCTGCTCGCCGAATCCATCAAGGGCGTGGCCGTCCGCGACGTACAGGCCGACGAGGTATGGGGCTACGTGCATTGCAAGGAAGGCAAGAAGACCCGGAGAGGGATCACCGACCCGGAAGCCGGCGACGCCTATTGCTTCATCGGCCTTGAGCGCCATTCCAAGCTCATCTTGGCTTGGCACCTGGGCCGGCGCAACGCTTGGGACACGCACGACTTCATGGAGAAGCTGAGCGCGGCGACGGCCGGCAGCTTCCAGCTGACCACGGACGGACTCAACACCTACCCGGATGCGGTCGAGTACAACTTTGGCACGCGCGTTGACTACGCGCAGCTGGTCAAGGAGTTTGGCGCGGAGGGCGGAGAGGAACAGAGACGCTACGCCCCGCCGCGCCTCATAGGCGCCGAGAAGATCGCAGTTGCCGGCGACCCGGCGGAGAATCGGATCTGCACCAGCCATATCGAGCGGGCAAACTGGACGCTTCGCGGCCACCTTCGCCGGATGACGCGCCTATCAAACGGATTCAGCCGCAAGCGCGCCAACCTTCGCGCGGCGCTGGCGCTCTACTTCGCCTATTACAACTTCTGCAAGATGCACAAGAGCATCCGTATGACTCCGGCGATGGCGGCCGGACTCACCCGGAAGCCGTGGACGATGGGCGAGCTGCTTGTGGTGGCGGCGCAGAGAGCGGTATAGCGATAGGCGACTTCCTCTATATTGCGCAAGCGGTGGTAGCGTTCTTGCCAACAATCTAGCAGAGCCTTTTTCGAGGCAGAGAGGAGATTCACAATGAACCGGAAGTTGAGGGTCAGGAACGACCGCGCGGCGATGGCAAGAAAGGCGCTGATAGCTGGCGGTTACCTAGAGAAGGATCGAGCCATTGGGGACCTCACTCCGCTTGGAGGTGAGATAGTGAGCGCCGAAGCGGCATCAAGCTCTAATGCCGCGATCCATGCCGCGGTTGACGCCAACACACCGGCGGCAGTCCTGGGGTATCGGGCAGCAATCGCGAGCCTGCTTGTGGACTTGGTTTACTTAACTGAGAAGGAAAAGCTCAAAATCCCGGACAGCTTCCTTGCCCTCGCCGCTAGCAACGCGCGAGAGATCATCACCGCTGAGACCGGTCCAGGTTGGATCTTCGGCTAGAGCTTGTTATACAGCATATTCGCGATTCTGTTTAGGTTCTGGTCGATCCTGGCAAGCCGCTGCCTGGTCGGGAAGAGGCGGTTCCACAGCATCAGAAGTCTCTTCATGGTTGCGATCCTCCAGCACCGGCGTACTCGCTGGTCAGGACAGGCCCAGGCGAGGCACAATGCCGCACACGCGACATTATGCCATATAGTGCGGCGAAATGGGGCATGCGAAGCGCTGACCTGGAACCGCCTGGTAGAGTTTCACCTAGAGCCATTAGGGGGGAATGCCTGATGTCCGACAAGCAGAACAGGCAGTTGGAGCAGAAGCTACTTGAGGAAGCGCGCAGTCTTCTCAGTGCCGACCTAGAGTCACCCAACGGCAGACGAATGCAGTCCTTGATCCTGGTAGCCCAGGCGATCCAAGCGGCTCGCCAGACCAGATACATCTATTGGTCTCTTATAGTTTTAGCGGCTGGCACGGTGGCGAATGTCGTGATCGCCTTGTGTAAGCACTAGGCGATCACGAGGTGGGGGCCTCGGCGCGCCTGGCGATGACCCTGCCGCCCTCAATCCGCAGAACCTCCACGCAGCCGACTACTGGCCTTCGCTCATACGGGTTCTCAAGCTCGAAGGCATGGCTGAAATGGCTGGTGACGGTTACGACGGCCCCAGGGTACACGACCATAGGGCTCATGGGATCTCCAACTGTGTAGAGCATGCTGTAACTCCTCGCCTTGGCCGGTGGCGGTAACAAGCCGTAGATGACTCTAGCCTAGAACCGCCAAGCCAGCAACACACTGATAGAGCACTACCCGATGCCGGGTAGACATCGCGGCGCTGGCGCTGGCGCCCCCCGCCGCCGCCACCGCGTGCTGCCGCCAGGAGCCAGCACCCGGCGTCGTACGCCGCCGGCGCCGCTGACGCTACACCGCTTACGGGCCGCCGCTCGCGACGACGCTCAGGGCAGCCGCTTGACCAGCCACTGCCGGTAGCAGTCGATCCAGGCCTTGGACCAGGGTCCTCGCGGCGGCGGCGGCATCGGGTTGTCGGGATCCTCCAGCCGCGCCAGGATCAGGTCGCCGTTCTGCTTCACGACCTCGTAGTCGGACAGGTCCATTCCCACCATTTCGTTCATGTGCGCGACGTCTTCGTCGGTGAACTTCGGGCGGATGTCGGCCCTGAAGCTCGTGCATGCCGGCGCGTCCTGCTGCGGGTCGCTCATGGTCTCTCCCTGTGCCAGGCCCTCGCCGTCATTTCAGTTGATCGATCAGCGCCAGGAGCTTGTTCTTCGTGTCGCCGTCGAGCTTGCGGTCCTGAGGCATGTTGCCACTCCTCACCCGGGCGGCGATGCTCGCCTTCCTGGCCACCACCGCTTTCCGGTCGAAGACGTGATAGGCGATCGAGCTGTGGCAGCGGAAGCAGTACTGGTTGAGGACCGGCAGCAGCTCCTGATCGGGTACCACGCCCGCCTTCCACACCGGGTCCGCGCCGAAGCCGCGGTTGAGCGGCGGCACGTGCTGGTCGCCGCTGCCGGCCGGGTGGAGCTCCAGCCATTTCCTTGCCGCCAGCAGCGCGAACGGGGGACCGCTGCCCACCACCGCGCTGTTCTGCTGTTCGATCTCGGTGTTCAGCTTGCGGAACGTGCCGTAGGACGCGGTACCGTCCACGAGCACGTCGGCCGGCTTCACCTTGCGGAAATCGTCGCCGGTGCGGTCGATCCAGTGATCGGTGTCGAGGTAGTTCACCTTCGCGGCCTTCTGATCGCTTGCCGTCGTGCCGTGGCACTGACCGCAGGATCTGGGGATGTAATAACGGTCGTCGGGCACGACGCCGGCAAGATCGAAGGTGGCGACGAGGAACGTGCCGACACGCTCGGGATTCGTGCCGCCCAGCGACTCGAAGACCAAAAAGTAGACGTCGCGGTGCCTGCCGCCGTGCGGATAGATGGGCACCAGGATGGCCTGGATCTGCCCGGCATGGGTGCCCACCGGGAAGGTCGGCTCCTGCGAGGCGAAGTTGAACAGCAGATAGAAGTGGTTGAGACCCGCCCCGCGGGCGGCGGATCCGTCGCGGGCACGGAAGCGGAGGACTTTCCGCCAGCCGAAGCCGCCCTGCGGCACGCCGTTCACCTGCGGGTCGCGGACGTTGATGATCTTGGGCGCGAAGAAGCGGGTGGCCAGGATCTCGTCGGCCCGGAGCGGCTGGCCCCTGTACGCGGCCTCGAACTCGGCGCCGTTCGACACCTGCTTGCGCAACTGCTCGAAGTCCATGATGACCGCCGAGTCCAGCCGCTCCAGGTCGCTGGCCAGGAGGGCAGGGAAGCCGTAGTAGACGAGCATGTCGCCGATCCTGCTCTCCTGCAGGGTCGGCTTCGAAAAGCCTACGAGCGCCTTGCGCACGTCGTTGTAATACGCCTGTGCCTCCGCCTCGGAACCCGGGATGACCTTGAGGGGGCCCCCCGTCGTCGCCGCGAGGCCCTTGCCCTTCGTGGTCACGGTCTCGAAGAGCCTGAGCTCCGTCCTCGCCCCGCCGGCGGCCGCCGGCCGCGCCGGAGCCAGGCTCCGCGCCACCACCAACCCTGAGCTGATCAACAGCAGCCAAAGCATGAACCAGGCAGTGCGATGCATGTCAGTCCCCCCCTCGATAGACGGCTGTTCGCATTCGGCCTTGCCGTTGCGAGACGGCAGAGGCGGCGCCATGGCACGCGAAGATTGGAACCTGCTTATGGCTCTTATAGCCAAGCGCCTCGAACCTTGTCAAGCCCCGGCGGCCCGGTCCTTCCGGCGGCGATATGATGCCGCGGACGATGGCGGCATCGACCGCGCGGGGAGAGGCAATGACGAAGAAAAAGCAGCGGCTCGCCGCCGTGCAGGTGGTGGCGGGCGGCGAGGGCGCCGGCACCATCGTGCCGCTGGCAGGCGGCACGATCGAGGAGCTGCTCGCCGGCTGGCGGGTGGTGCAGATGCAACCGCTCGGACCGGTGGCGGCGGAGGCCGGCCCGGCCGGGCGCCATCTGGCGCTGTTGCTGCTCGAAGAAGCCGCCGCGGAGGAGAGCGCGGGGCGCCTGGGTTTCGGCGCCACCTGAGCTCCCGCCGCGTCCTCGTCTCCGATCTCGCCCGTACCGCCGGCGCCCACCCGCACGCCCGACGATCGCTCGTGCCCGCCACCTCCTCGCCGCTTGGCCGTCTCTCTCCCGCCGCTTTCCGGCGCTTCCTCGCCGCGGCGGGGATCCGGCGCTTCTTCCTCGCCTGGGACGACGCGGCAGGCGAGGTCCGCGCCTCGCACCCGGAGCTGGCGCCCCTGGCGGGCATGCTCGGCGCGGACCGCCGCGACTTCGATCGCCACGAAGGGGTCTTCGTGCGGGTGGCGCCGGACACCGGTGTGCTGCAGGGCGCCTTCATCCATCGCACCTGCCGCGGCCAGGCGGCCGGCGGCGTGCGCTTCTGGCGCTACGACACGGTCGAGGACTACTTGCGCGACGGCCTGCGCCTGGCGCGCGGCATGACCCACAAGAACGCCCTGGCCGGACTGTGGTGGGGAGGCGGCAAGGGCGTGATGGTGGACGAGGGGACCGGCGGCGGCGGGGGCTCGGCCCCTGGGGAGGGGAGTCGCGGGGCGGCGGCCGCGAGGCGGCGCCGGCGGCGGATCTACGAGGAGTACGGCGAGCTGCTCAGCAGCCTGCGCGGGTGCTACGTCGCCGCCGAGGACGCCGGCACGGCGGTCGCGGACATGGCGGCGGTCTTCCGCCGCACTCGCTTCACCACCTGCATCCCGCCGGCGCTCGGCGGCAGCGGCAACCCGTCGGGACCGACCGCACGCGGCGTGGTGCGCGGCATGGAAGCGGCGCTGGCGCACCTCGGCCGCGGTGGCCTGGCCGGCAAGACGGTGGCGGTGCAGGGGCTGGGCCACGTCGGCGGGCCGCTGGTCGGGTTGCTGCGTGAACGCGGCGTGGCCCGGGTCGTCGGCAGCGACCTCGACCCGGCGCGTTGCGCGGCGCTACGCCGGAGCCTGGCGACCGCGGGCGGCGGCTTCACGCTGGAGGCGCGCGTCGCCGGTCCCGA
Organism: Thermoanaerobaculia bacterium; assembly: GCA_035308185.1. Lineage (GTDB taxonomy): Bacteria > Acidobacteriota > Thermoanaerobaculia > Multivoradales > UBA5704 > JASLEW01. The sequence continues at coordinate 5,405 of DATGHG010000246.1, forward strand.
CGACCTCTCGATCCTCGAAGAGCCGGCGGACCTCTTCGCGCCCTGCGCCACCGGCGGCGTGCTCGGACCGCGCACCATCCCGCGGCTCGCCGCCGGCATCGTCTGCGGCGCCGCCAACAATCAGCTCGAGGATCCGGAGCGCGACGATCTGCTGCTCGCCCGCCGCGGAGTGCTGTACATGCCCGATTTCCTGGTCAACCGCATGGGCATCGTGAACTGTGCCGACGAGCAGTACGGCTACGTCGGCGACGAGGATGATCCGCGGCTTGCCCAGCACCTGGGCGGCGCCGGCGGGGACCTCTGGGACAACAGCATCTACAACCTGTCGCTGGCGATCCTCGCCGATGCCGATCGGAGCGGCGAGCCGCCCGCCCGCGTCGCCCTGCGCCTGGCCGAAAGCCGCTCGCGCGAGGCGCACCCGATCTGGGGCCACCGCGGCGCGGCGATCATCCGCGGCCTCGTTGGCCCGGGTCCCGACGGCACACCTGCCTGGATTGCGGCGCCCTGACCAGGCGCCTGCGGTCATCTCTGGTTCGTGAGTCTGGTTCGTGAGCTGGCGCGATCACCGCCGGCGCAGCACCACGACCGTGGTGTCGTCGTCGGGCGGACCGGCGCCGCGGTGGCGCCGCCAATCGGCCAGCAGGCCTTCGAGGACCGCCGCCGCCGGCCGGCCGGCGAGCTCGTCGAGCAGCTGGCGCGGGCGGTCGTAGCCGTAGGGCTCGACGCTGCCACGGCCGGCCCCGGCGGCTTCGAAGAGCCCATCGGAGCAGAGGACCAGGGTGGCGCCGGCGGCCAGCGCGAGCGGCAGGTCGGCGTAGCGGCGAGGCGGGCCCTGGCCCAGGGGCAGCCCGGGTAGCGCCACCTCGCGGGCCGCCTCCCCGGGCGCCGCCAGGATGGGATAGGGATGGCCGGCGTTGGCGAGCAGCGCCTCGCCGCTGGCCGGATCGAACCGCAGCAAGGCCAGGCTGGTGAAGCTCCGGCCGCCGCCGGCGGTGCGCAGGATGCGGTCGGTCTCGGCGAGCACCGCGGCAGGGGAGCGCCCGTCGCCAAGCAGGGTGGCCAGGGCGGCCTTGACCATGGCCTGGGCGATGGCGCACGAGTAGCCGTGCCCGGCCACGTCGCCGGCGGCGATCCACCAGCGGCCGGCGCGGTCGCGCACGAAATCGTAGAGGTCGCCACCGGCGCGCTCGGCGAGCAGCGACCGGGCGGCGATCTCCCAACCCGGCACCACCGGCACCTCCCGCGGCAACAGGCCGCGCTGCATGCGCGCCAGCAGCTCCATCTCCACCTCCAGGCGCCGCTCCCGCTCGAGCCGCAGGACGAACGCCGGCGGCACGACCAGCTCGTCCTCCTGCCGCGGCGCCCGGCGGGCCGCCACCGCTCCCACCCCCACCAAGACGGCCAGCGCGCCGGCGGCCAGGGCGAAGCTGCCGGGCAGCCACGCCAGGTGTCCGGCGGTGAAGACGGCCGCCGGCGCCAGCCGGTACGCCAGGGCCGCGGCAAGCAGGGTCGCCGGACCGCCCATCTCGGCCGCGGCGACCAGCACGCCGGCCACCGCCGTGCCGGCCGCGAGCTCGAGCGGCCAGGGTTGCAGCTGGACCGGCGAGAGGACGAGGGCGGCGGCCAGGGCCGCCGGGTAGAGCACCCACCGGCGCGGCGACACGCGGCGTGCGCAGGCCAGCAGCAACGCGACCAGCGCGCCGGCGGTGATGCCCGCGGCGAGCGGGCCGTCGAAGCCGTCGATCACCGGGAGATCGACGCTCAGCGCTTGCAGGCGGCCCCCCGGCAGCGTCGCCGCCAGCGCGGCGGCGCCGAGCCCGAGCCCCGCCGCCGCCGCTCCCAGACCGACGCCGAAGAGCAGGGCGGCGCCGGCGCGAGCGGGCAGGCGCCAGGTGCGCAGCAAGTCCAGAACGCCGTCGAAACGCGGGTCCGTCGCGCGCCAGAGGGATTCCGCCGTCGCCCAGAGGACCGCCAGCCAGGCGCTCTCCAGCGCCACCTTCGCCACCGCGACCGCCGCCGCCGCGGCATCCGGCTGCCGCAAGGCCGCCGGCAGCACCGCCAGACCGGCGAGGGCAGCCAGCCAGACGGCGTTGGCGATGCCCAGGCGGCGGCGGATCGCCAGCACGCAGAACAGGATCGCCACGCCGAGCATGGCGAGCTGCTGCTGAACCGTCTCGTGCGTTTCGTTGAGCGGCGCCAGCCGGTCCCAGCCGCCGATCGCCGACTCCGCGCTGCCGGCATTGCGGCTGGCCTCGACGGCCGTGCTCACCGCGACCGCCGTGAGATGCCGTGGCGGTCCGGCGCCGGCGACGTCGAAGAGATCCAGCGGGAATCCGGCGACCACCAGCGGTACGGTTGCGCCGCGCCTCTCGCCCGGCACGAGCAGCGCGGCGGCAAACGCCGCGGCCAGCTCGCCGGAGGAGGCGCCAGGGCGGCGCTCGAGAGAAGTCAGGGCCGTCAGTCCGGAAGGCTTCCACTCGATCGCCAGCGGCCTGGGGCCGGCGTCGAACCAGACCTGCAGCGGCTGCACGATGCCGGCCGCGCCGGCCAGCACGGCCGGTTGCTCGACGCGGATCGCCAGCAGCGCTTCCGGCAGCACGCTGGTGAGCGGCACCTCGTCGCGCACCCGCCGGCGCCGCGACATCTCGACGATCTCGAGACTCGGCCGGGAACCCGCGAGGCGCAGACCGCACCGCGCCGCGACGGCGGCGAGCTCCCGCTGCAGGAGCCGCCGGTCCGGGAGCGGCCCCGGCCGCCACTCGGGCAGCCGCGCCCGCGCCAGGCCGACGCCGAGCGCCAGCACCACCGCCCCGGCCGCCAGCGCGGCGGCGGTCGGCAGGTGACGGCGCTCCAGTCCGGTGCCGGGCATGGCGAACCTCTCCATGGGTTACGGCGGCGGCGCGCAGGAGTCGCAGGGGCGGCTCCGCCGGTCGAAGCTAGCACGGACCGTGCGCGCCCGGGAGGAGCCCGGGAGGCGCCCGGGAGGAGCCAGGCAGGAGCCGGGCAGGAGCCTCGCGAGCACCCCCGGGCTGGCACTGCCAGGGCCGCCACCGCGCCGAACAGCTGGCATATGATGCCGGCGAAGTTGACGGCCGGCTGGCGCCCTCCGACTTCGCCGGCTTCCGGGTCCTCGCGCATCCGCCGCCATCCTCCACTTCCGCCGCCATGCCAAAACCTGTCCTGTTCACCATCGACGACGACCCGGAGGTGCTGCGGGCGCTCGAACGGGATCTGCGCCAGCAATATGCCGAGCGCTTTCGGGTGATGCGCGCCAACTCGGGCGCCGCCGCCCTCGGCGCGCTCCATCAGCTGCGCGACCGCCAGAGCGCCGTGGCCCTGCTGCTGGTCGACCAGCGCATGCCGCAGATGAGCGGCGTCGAGCTGCTCGAGCAGGCGCTGCCGCTCTACCCCGACGCCAAGCGGGTGCTGCTGACCGCCTACGCCGACACCGAGGCCGCCATCCGCGCGATCAACTCGGCGCGCGTGGATTACTACCTGCTCAAGCCCTGGGATCCGCCCGCCGAGCGCCTCTACCCGGTGCTCGACGACCTGCTGGACGACTGGCTGGCCTCCTACCGGCCGCCGTTCGAGGGGGTGCGGGTGGTGGGCCATCGCTGGTCGCCGCGGTCCTTCGACCTGCGCGACTTCCTCGCCCGCCACCAGGTGCCCTACCAGTGGCTCGACGTCGAGGAGAGCTCCGAGGCCCGCCGCCTGGCGGCGCTGGCCGCGGCTCCGGCGATCCCGGAGAACGGCTCTCCCGCCGCCGGCGCCCCCGCCCCGGCGGCGCCATCTGCGACCGGCGACCATCCAGCCGGAACGCCTCCCGCCGCCGCCGGAGCAGGAGCCGCCGACGCGGCGGCGGACGCCACGCCGGCTGCCGCCTGGGCACCCGCCGGCCGGCTGCCGGTGGTGTTCTTCGCCGACGGCAGCTTCCTGGTCGAGCCGACGCGCGCGGAGGTCGCCGAGCGGGTGGGGATGCGGACCCGCGCCGAGAGCCGGTTCTACGACCTGGTGATCGTCGGCGGCGGCCCGGCCGGGCTGGCGGCGGCCGTCTACGGCGCCTCCGAAGGGCTGCGCACCCTGATCGTCGAGCGCGACGCCCCGGGCGGCCAGGCGGGGACCAGCTCGCGCATCGAGAACTACCTCGGCTTTCCCTCGGGGCTCTCGGGCGCCGAGCTGGCGCGCCGCGCCGTCGCCCAGGCGCAGCGCTTCGGGGTGGAGATCCTGAATCCCCAGGAGGCCACCGGCCTGCGGCGAGAGGACCCCTACCGCATCGTCACGCTGTCGGACGGCAGCGAGGTGAGCTGCCACGCGCTGGTGGTGGCGACCGGCGTCTCCTACCGCAAGCTGGGGATCCCCGGCATCGATCGGCTGACCGACGCCGGCGTCTACTATGGCGCGGCGATGACCGAGGCCATCTCCTGCCGCGGCGAGGACGTCTTCCTGGTGGGCGGCGCCAACTCCGCCGGTCAGGCCGCGATGTACTTCTCGCGCTACGCCCGGCGCGTGGTCATCCTGGTGCGCGGCGACTCGCTGGCCAGGGGGATGTCACGCTACCTGGTCGACCAGATCGCGCAGACCCCCAACGTCGAGGTGCGCCTGCACGCCAGCGTGGTCGGCGTGCACGGCGGCGAGGTGCTCGAGGCGATCGACGTCGCCGATGCGCAGACCGGCACGGTCGAGACGCTGCCGGCGCGGTCGCTGTTCATCTTCATCGGGGCCGAGCCGCGCACCGCCTGGCTCGAAGGCGTGGTGGAGCGCGACGAGCACGGCTTCCTGCTCGCCGGCAACGACCTGGTCCGCGAGGGCAAGCTGCCGGCGGGGTGGAACCTGGAGCGACGGCCGTTCCTGCTCGAGACCAGCGTACCCGGGGTGTTCGTGGCCGGCGACGTGCGCCACGGCTCGGTCAAGCGCGTCGCCTCGGGCGTCGGCGAGGGCTCGATCACGGTGTCGTTCGTGCACCAGCACCTGGCGCAGCTGTGAACGAGGGGCGTGGCCAGGAGCTGCGGCGGCATCACCCCGGCAGCAGCTCGACCTCGTCGACGTAGCACCAGGCCCAGTCCTCGCCGGGTTCGAAGGAACGGACGATGGGATGATGGCTGGCGTGGAAGTGCTTGGTGGCGTGCCGGCCCGGCGACGAATCGCAGCAGCCGACGTGGCCGCAGCTCAGGCAGAGGCGCAGGTGCACCCAGTGGCCGCCGGTTGCCAGGCACTCCTTGCATCCCTTGCCGCTCGGGGTGACGTCGCGTATCTGGTCGAGGTGGGTGCAATGGGTTGCGGGCATGGTCTCTCCTTATGGCCGGGGTCGGTCGCGGTTCCGGTGGTCCAATCTCTGCCACCCACCCTCGGGCGGTCAAGAGGGGAGGATAGAATGCCGTCCGGGAGGCAGGGATGAGCGAAGCCGGCGGCACCGGACGCGCGCAGCTCGTCGCGGTCGCCGCGGCGGCGTTCCTGGTGCTGTTCAAGGGCGGCGCCGCCTGGCTCACCAGCTCGCTGGCGCTGGGCGCCGCCGCGCTCGATTCGGCGGTGGACGTGGTGGTCTCGAGCGCCAGCTACTTCGTGGTGCGGCGCAGCGCGGCGCCGCCCGACGCCGACCATCCCTTTGGCCACGGCCGCTTCGAGTCCCTGGCCGCGCTCGGACAGGGCCTGCTGTTGCTCGGCGCCGCCGCCAGCCTGATGGTCGCCGGCGTTCGCCGCCTGATCTCGCCCGAGCCGCCGCGAGCCATTGCGCTGGGCGTCGCCGTGCTGGCCGCGGCGATGACCACCAGCTGGCTGGTGAGCTGGCACCTGGGACGCGCCGCGGCCCGCAGCGGCAGCCCGGCGCTGCGGGCGGACAGCATGCACTATCGTGCCGATCTCTGGGTCAACGCCGGCGCCGTGATCGCCCTGCTGCTGGTGCGCTGGGCGCACTGGCCGGCCGCCGATCCGCTGCTGGCGATCCTGGTCTCGGCGGTGGTGGTGCGCTCGGGCGCCGTGCTGGTCTTCGAGTCGGCCGGCGACCTCTCGGACCGCGCGCTGCCGCCGCAGGAGCTGCGCCGCATCGAGACCGTGGTCGCCGGCTTCGCGCCGGAGGTGGTCGGCATGCACGACCTGCGCACCCGCCGCAGCGGCAGCCGCCGGCTGATCGAGATCCACCTGGAGATCCCGCGCACCGTAAGCTTCGAGGAGGCCCACTCGCGCGGCGCCCGGGTGCGCCAAGCCATCGAGCGCGACCTGCCGCGTTCGCGCGTCCTGGTCCATACCGACCCGGTATAGGCTGAGGCACGCAAGAGGAGGCTACCAGGCTGATGGAGGCGAGTGCAGTGACCGAGGGCGTGCCGGCCGGCCCGGCCAGGGGCGGCAGGAGCTCGCCGCTGCCCGGGGCGATCGAGCGCTTCCTGCTCCAGATGGGGCAGTTCGTGCAGATGCTCGGCCGCGTCTTCGCCTGGACGCCGCGGCCGCCCTACGACTGGCGGGAGCTGCTGCGCCAGATGGTCAAGGTCGGCGTCGCCTCGACACCGGTGGTGCTGCTGACCGCCCTGTTCACCGGCATGGTGCTGGCGCTGCAAACTTTCACCGTGCTCAAGCGCTTCAATGCCGAAAGCTACGTCGGCTCGCTGGTGGCGCTGTCGATGGTGCGGGAGCTGGCCGCGGTGCTCACCAGCCTGATCGTGGCCGGCCGCGCCGGCTCGGCGATGGGCGCCGAGCTCGGCACCATGCGGGTCACCGAGCAGATCGACGCCCTCGAGGTGATGGCGACCGACCCGATCCACTACCTGGTGGTGCCGCGGGTGTGGGCCGCCGTGCTGATGATGCCGCTGCTGGTGGTGCTCGCCGACGGCATCGGCATCGCCGGCGGCTACGCCGTCTCGGTGGTGCTGATGGGCTCCAACCCGGTCAGCTACGTCAACACCTCCTTTCAGTTCATGAACCTGAACGACCTGCTGTCGGGCCTGATCAAGGCGGCGGTCTTCGGTCTGCTGCTGGCGACCATCGGCTGCCAGCAGGGCTTCCACACCACCGGCGGGGCCGAGGGCGTGGGACGTTCCACCACCGCGGCGGTGGTGCTCGCCAGCATCGCCATCCTGGCCGCCGACTTCCTGCTCACCAAGCTGCTGTTCTGAGATGGCCGCCCCCAGCCCAGCCCGCCCCTCGCCTGGCGCGCCGCCGCCGGCCGCCCAACCGGCGCCGGAGCCGCGGATCCGGCTGCGCGGGCTGGTCAAGTCGTTCGGTCCCAAGCGGGTGCTCGACGGCCTCGACCTCGAGGTCGCCGCCGGCGAGTCGATGGTGGTCATCGGCGCCTCCGGCACCGGCAAGAGCGTCACGCTCAAGCACATCATCGGGCTGATGAAGCCGGACGCGGGCTCGGTGGAGGTGGACGGGGTGGCGATCGAGCGGCTCGACAACCGCGCCATCACCGAGTTCCGGCGCCGCTTCGGCATGGCCTTCCAGGAAGGCGCCCTGTTCGACTCGATGAACGTCTTCGACAACGTCGCCTTCCCGCTGCGCCGGCTGTCGCGCAAGACGCCGTCCGAGATCCGCCAGCGGGTCGAGGAGTGCCTGGGGGTGGCGCGCCTCGAAGGGATCGGCGAAAAGGCCATCTCCGAGCTGTCCGGCGGCATGCGGCGCCGGGTGGGCTTCGCACGCGCCATCGCCCACGAGCCGGAGATCCTGCTCTTCGACGAGCCGACCACCGGCCTCGATCCGGTGACCACGGCGTTGATCGGCGAGGTGATCCGCGACATCGGCGAGCGCCTGCAGACGACCATGGTGATCATCACCCACGACATGCAGGTCGCCTTTCGGGTCGCCGATCGGATCGCCATGCTGGACCGGGGGAAGATCATCGCCGAGGCGCCGCCGGAGGAGTTCAAGCAGCTCTCCGACGCGCGGGTCCAGCAGTTCATCCACGGCAAGGCGGAGGGGCCGCTGTCCGAGGAAGTGGCCGGCGGGTAGATTTCTTGCTTCGAGAGTGGAGACTCTATGTCGCAAATGATCAAGGTAGGCGCGTTCGCGACCCTCTGCCTGGTGGTCCTCGCGGTGCTGATCTGGAAGGTCGAGGACATCAATCCTTTCCAGAAGAAGGGCCGCCGCCTGGCGGCGGTCTTCCCGACCGTCGCCGGGCTCGACGACAAGTCGGCGGTGCGCATGGCGGGGGTGCGCATCGGCCGGGTGGACGGCATCGGCCTCGCCCCCGACGGCCGCAGCGCCATGGTCAAGCTGCTGCTCGAACAGCCGGTGCCGCTCACCCAGGGCGCCGCCGCGCGCATCGCCAACCTCGGCCTGCTCGGCGACAAGTACGTCGAGATCGTGCCCGGCCCGCCGACGGCGCCCGCCCTGCCCGAGGGCGCGGTGCTGCAGGGCACCTCGCCGGTCACCTTCGACGAGGCGATGGCCAAGCTCGACAACATCGGCAGCTCGATCGAGAAGGTCACCGGCTCGTTCGGCGGCGGCAACCTCGGCGGCAACATCAACAACCTGGTGGAGGACCTGCGGCTGACCAGCGCCGAGATTCGCGCCCTGGTCGCCGAGAACCGCGCCAACGTCGCCTCGACGGTGCGCGGCTTCGACGCGGTGGCCGCCACTCTCGCCAGGGAGCTGCCGCGCATCGCCGCCGACACCCAGCGGGCGCTCGACCAGGTCGCCGGCATCATCGCCGAGAACCGCGGCGACGTGTCGGCCAGCATGGGCAACATCCGCGAGCTCACCGGTCACCTGCAGACCTCGGTCGACAACCTCAACAAGATCACCGGCGAGATCGCCAGCGGCCAGGGCACGGTCGGCAAGCTGGTCAACAGCGACGAGGCCTACAAGAGCGCGGTCTCCACCCTCGACAGCATCAAGTCCGGCGTCGAGAGCCTGAGCGGCACGATCGGCGCCATCCAGCGCTTCAAGATGGACCTCGACCTTCAGGGTTACCTGCTGCAGAAGCAGCAGGGGACCTTCTCGCGGTCGCACTCGCTGTTCGACGTCGTCATCGACCCGCAGGACAGCCAGCGGCTCTACAAGGTCGGCATCGCCGCCACCCCCAACGGCGAGTACCGCACCCGCATCGACCGCGTCACCTTCACCAACGAGGCCGGCCAGACCTCCACCACCACCACGGAAGACCAGGTGACCGAGGACAAGCTGGGCTGGACGGCCCTGCTGGGCTTCCACACCGCCACCGGCGACCGCTGGAGCGACATCCGCTTCTGGGGCGGCCTGATCGAGAGCAAGGGCGGCGTGCAGCTCGAGTACCCGCTGGACGTCAGCCTCCGCCGCCCGATCTGGCTGTCGGCCGAGGCGTTCGACTTCAGCCGCCCGCTCAACCAGCGGGCGCACCTGCGCTTCACCGCCAAGTGGCAGTTCCACCCCAACCTCTACATGCTCGGCGGCTACGACGATCCGCTGGAGCAGCGCTCGTTCTTCCTCGGCGCCGGCATCCGCTGGAAGGACGATAATTTGAAGTATCTGCTGGGGTCGGCGACGAAGTTCTAGAGCCAGGCAAGGTCTCGTCAGAAGCCGACGTAGACCCGCTGGACGCGCGGGCCGAGGCGCGCCAGCAGCTCGTAGGCGATGGTGCCGGCGCGGACGGCGACCTCCTCGGGGCGCAGGACGGCACCGTGATGGACGCCGAACAGCAGCGCCTCGCTGCCGGCTGCCGCATCCGGCGCCGCGGTCAGGTCCACCACCAGCGAATCCATCGAGATGCGGCCGACGATCGGCGCCGGCTGCCCGTCCACCAGCACGACGCCGCGGTTCGACAGCGACCAGGGGACGCCGTCGTGGTAGCCGAGCGGCAGCACTCCGACCCGCAGGCGCTCGGCGGCCACGGTGTAGGTGCCGCCGTAACCGATCCGTTCGCCGTGCGCCACGGTGCGGACCTCGGCGATGCGGCTGAGCAGGGTGACCGCGAGTTGCAGCGGCAGGGCGGCGGCGACGGCGGCGGACGGATAGAGCCCGAACAGGCCGAGCCCGAGACGCACCATGTCGTAGCGCGCCTCCGGGAAGCGCGCGGCGGCGGCGGTGGCCGCGGCGTGACAGAGCAGCTCGCCGTAGCCGGCGGCGGCCAGCGCCGCCCGCGCCTCGTCGAAGCGCGCGAGCTGGCGCCGGGTGTCGCCGTCGGCCTCCGGGTCCTCGGCGCTGGCGAGGTGGGTCATCAGGCCGGTGACCCGCAGCGCGCCGCTGGCGCTCACCGCCTCGGCCAGCGCCAGCGCCTCGCCGGGAGCGACGCCGACGCGGTGCATGCCGGTGTCCACCTTGAGGTGGACGGCGAGCCTGCCGCCCGCCGGCAGCGCCGTCCGCGCCGCCGCGGCGAGCGGCTCGACCAGGGCGAAGGAGTAGACCGCCGGCAGCAGCGCGAAGCGCGCCAGCTTCGCCGCTTCCCCGGGAGTCGGCAGGGTGACCAGGATGGGTAGCTGGATCCCAGCCCGGCGCAGCTCGACCCCTTCGTCGGCGGTCGAGACGCCGAGATGATCGATGCCGGCCTCCGACAACCACGAGGAGAGCCGCACCAGGTCGCTGCCGTAGGCCAGCGCCTTGACCATCGCCAGGATGCGGGTGCGCGGGCCGGCCCGGCGATAGGCGGCGATGTTGCCGGCGACCGCGCCGAGGTCGACGATCAGCCGGTTGGGCGCCATGGCGTCCATCAGGTCGACGGCGGCGGCGGCGATGCCGCTGTGGCGAGGTCCCTTGAGCAGCACGGTGTCGCCGGGGGCCAGCAGCGAGCGCAGCCGCCGGCGCACCGCCTCGACGCCGGCGAGGACGGCGGCCTGCCCCGCCGGATGGGCGGCGAGGTAGGCGTCGCGGGTGGCGGCCAGCTCGCCGCCGCCGCCCTCGCGGTCGGTCAGCAGCAGCGAATCGAAGCGGTACTCGCCGGCCAGGGCGCCGATCGCCGAGTACTCGGCCCCGGCATCCGGCCCGAGCTCGCCCATGCCGCCGAAGACGAAGACCTTGCGGCCGCCCGGCGCGGCCAGCTCGGAGGTGGTGCGCAGGGCGGCGCGCACCGAGATCGGGTCGGCGCTCACCAGGTCGTTGACCAGGATGACGCCGGCGGGGGAGCGCCAGACCTCGAGCCGCGTCGGCGGCGGGGCGTAGTCGGCGAGGCTGTCGGCGATCCGCTCCTCGGGCACCCCGAGCAGGTGGGCGGCGCCGACCGCCAGCAGCACGTCCTCGACGATCTCGGCCGAGCGGGTGCGGACGCGCAGCGCCCGCACCGCTCCTGACGGGAACCGCACTTCGAGCCGCTCGCTCATGCCGGCGGCGCCCTCGCCGCCGCTGCCGTCGATCACCGTCCGGCCCAGCAGCCGCGGCAGGGCCGGGTCGTCGGGGAAGCGCACCAGCCGGCAGGGCAGGCGCGCCGCCGCCGCGGCCACCAACGCGTCGCCGTCGGGCAGCAGCAGCCAACCGCCGTCGGCAGGCAGGTCGGCGAACAGCGACAGCTTCTCGCGGGCGAGCTCGGCGCGCCCGGCGAAGGCGGCGATGTGGGCGAGGCCGACGTTGGTCAGGATGCCGCGGTCGGGCGCCAGCACCTCGCGCAACGCCGCCATCTCGCCGGGCGCGGAGATGCCGGCCTCGAAGACCGAGAGCGCGGTGCCGGGAGGCGCGGCGAGCACCGCCAGCGGCACGCCGAGCTGGCTGTTGAAGCTGCCCGGGCTGGCGGCGGCGGCGAAGGTGCCGACCAGCTGCGCGTAGAGGGCGTCCTTGACGATCGTCTTGCCATTGCTGCCGGTGATCGCCACCACCTGCCGGAGGTGGGCGCGGCGATACCAGGCGGCCAGCCGCTGCAAGGCGGCGAGCGGCGAGGCGACGGCGATGGTGGGCAGCGGGGCCGGCGGCGTCCCGGCCCGCACCAGCGCCGCCGCGGCGCCATGGGCCGCCGCCTGGTCCAGGAAATCGTGCCCGTCGGCCTGGCGGCCGCGCAGGGCGACGAACAGCGCGTGCGGCGGCAGCCGGCGGGAGTCGATGGCGACGGCCTCGACCGCATCGCCCCCGATGCACCGCAGCTCTCCGCCGACGATCGCGGCCAGCTGATCCAGGGGCAGGCGAATCATGGGGGCAGCCGCGGGCCGCCGCTCAGAGGTCGGGCTCGCGGCCGGTCAGGCGGCGGAACGCCTCGACGTAGCGATCCCGGGTGCCGGCCACGACCTCCGGCGGCAGCTCGGGCGGCGGCGACTGGTGGTCCCACCCCGAGGAGTCCAGCCAGTTGCGGACGAACTGCTTGTCGAAGGAGGCCGGCTCCTCGCCCGGCCGCCAGTGGGCGACGTCCCAGTAGCGGGAGGAATCGGGGGTGAGCGCCTCGTCGACAAGCAACAGCCGGCGCCCGGTGTCATCGCCGGCGCCGGCCGGCAGCAGCCCGAACTCGAACTTGGTGTCGGCCAGGATCAGGTCCCGCTCGGCGGCCCAGGCGGCGGCGCGCTCGTAGAGGGTCAGGGTGAGCCGGCGGAGGCGTGCGGCGATCGGTGTCTGCGACATCGCCGCCGCGCCGCCGTCCTCCTGCACGGCCGCCGCGACGCCGCGCGCGAAGGTCTCGTAATCGACGTTCTCGTCGTGACCCTCGGTGGCCTTGGTGGCGGGGGTGAAGATCGGCGACGGCAGCGCGCTGGCAAGCTCGAGGCCGGGCGGCAGCTCGATGCCGCAGACCTTGCCGCGCTGCCGGTACTCGCGGAAGCCGCTGCCGGCGAGGTAGCCGCGCGCCACGCACTCGAACGGCACCACCGCCGCCTTGCGCACCAGCACCGCGCGCCCGGCGAGCAGCGCGGCGTGCCGGCGCGCGGCGGCGGGGAAGTCCGCCGGGTCGGTGGCCAGCAGGTGGTTCGGCACCACCCCGCCGAGGCGCTCGAACCAATAGCTCGACAGCTGGGTGAGCACCTTGCCCTTGCCCGGGATGGCCGGCCGCAGCACGTGGTCGTAGGCCGACAGCCGATCGGTGGCGACCAGCAGGAGGGTCTCGCCCAGGTCGTAGACGTCGCGCACCTTGCCGCGGCGGGGCGGCGGCAGGCCGGCCAGGTCGGTGTTCCAGATGGCTGCGGATTCGGCTTCCGGCACGGATCGGTCCCTCGCGGGCTCAAGCCCCTTGCACGGTCAACGGCCGGCTGAACTCGCGGTCGGCGGCCGCCACCAGGCGCTCGCCGCGCAGCGGGCGCAGCGATGCCGCCGCGAGCGTGGCACCGTCCACGATCTCATAGACCGGCAGCCGTTCGAGCCCCTTGAGGCGCGCGGTGCCGAGCTTGCGCAGGCCGACCGGCAGCCGCTCGCCGCCGTCCTCGACGTGGAACACGACGTAGGAGCGGATGCCGCCGGCGCCGCCGGCGCCGCGGGCGAGCGGCGTCGAGCCGATCTCGCGGTCGAGCCGGGCGACGTAGGCGCCGGTCGCCACCAGGCCGTTGTTGAGCAGGGTGCCGTTGCGATTGATGTAGGCGTAGAAGCGGCGCGACTCCTCCACCTTGTCCACCACGTCGAGGTCGGTCGCGGCGAGCGGCGCGAAGAAGCGGTGCACGGTGGCCTCGGGGTAGCCCTGGCTGATCAGCATGGTCTTGACCTCGTCGACCTCCTGCGTCGCCTTGCCGGTGACCAGGCGCGACAGCTCGACCATGCCGTGGCCGAAGAACTCGTAGCGCTCGCCCTCCTGGCTGCTGCCGCTGCCCATCGGGATCAACCGGTAGGCGCCGAAGTTCAGCGCGATGCGCATGCCGCGGTCGAAGGCGAAGCCCTCGTGCACCGCCTGCTCGTAGTAGCGCTGCAGGTGGATGGCGCAGATCAGCAGGTTGAGCGCCTCGCGGCTCGAGTAGAAGGCGCCGTCGCCGAGGTACTTCTCGAGCTTGACGCGGCGCGTGGCGGCCAGCCGGTTGATCCGGCGCTGGAAGCGGAACATGGCGCGGAAGGCCTCGTCCTGGCTCTCGCTGGCGGAGCGCTGCAGGTAGGAGATGGTCTGCGAGAACTCGCTGATGTCGTAGATCAACCCGAAGCGCTCGACGCGCGGATCGACCACCCAGGGAGCCATGAAATCGAGCGGCCGGGTCACCGGCGACAGCACCAGCGCCTCGCGCGGGGCGCCGCGGGCGGCGAGCGGCGAGCGCGCCACCATGCGGCCGTCGGCGAGCGCCTCGACGCGCAGCATGGTGCGGCGCAGGGCCTGGAACAGCTCGAACTCCTTGAGCTTGATCAGCAGGCTCTCCCAGACCTGCACCATCACCGGCGGCAGCAGGCGCAACGGGCTGTAAGCCGGGCGGGTCGCCAGGAACGCCAGGTAGCCGGGGCGGCGGAGGAGGTCCTGGGTGTCGACCGGATCGCCGCCGGCGAGCAGCTTGGCGGCGATCTCGCGCAGCTCGTTGTCGGCGGCGAGCTGCTCGCCATGCCACCGGCGCAGCTCGTCGAGGCGATGGCGCAGCTCGCGGCCGTCGATCTTCAGGTAGCCGTTGAAGTAGCTGCCGAGCTCGGCGAGGTCGGGACCGATGTGGTCCTCGGTGAAGACCAGGACGTTGTCGCGCATGTGGGTGAGCAGCCGCGGGAACAGGGCTTCCTCGGCCTCCTCGGTGGCGCCGGCGACCTTCTGGACCAGGTCGTAGGTGGAGGCCAGGACGCGGTCCAGGAAGCGGTCGCAGACCCGGTACTTGATGACGTCGCCCAGGCGCCGCCCGATCTCGAGGTCCTCGCGCAGGATGCGCTTCGGGGTTTCCTTGAGCAGGCGGGCGAGGTCGGTCGAGTGGTGGAGCCAGAAGACGGCCGGGAAGAGGCGGCCGTAGTTGGAGATGGTGGCGTTCTCGACCGCCCGCGACAGCAGCGCGCGGTAGCGTTCCCAGGCAGTGCTGTAGAGTTTGCGGTCATAGGTGTCCCGCCGCTGGATGGCGAGCTGCACGTCCTCTTCGCAATGGATGTATTGCCGCAGCGCCGCGGCCAGCGCCAGCATGCCCTCCGAGAGCAGGACCGGAAAGCCGCGCAGGGGGGTGGCGCCCTCGTCTTCGAGGAAGACGGGCTGGGGCGCCGGCAGGGCGCGTTGCAGGTCGGGCAGCAGGCGCGCGATCTCGTCGGGATCGCGGCGCAGGAAGTTGAACGGCCCCGGCAGCAGCGGTAGGAGCGACGACGGGTTCATGCGCTGGCGCTACCGCTCTGGCGTCGTGGCAAGGTCGCGGGTGGAGAGCAGCGTATAGCATACCGCGCGGCGGAGGGTCCTGAGGCGTACCTGCTAGACTCTGGCGCCGTTACGGGTCGCGAGGAGACGAATCGATGAGCGAGATCCCATCGCTGAGGGTGGCCGCCGGCGGCCGCGCCGATGCCGAGCTGCTGGCGATCGGTTGCTTCCAGGGCGCGCCGCCCGACGTCGAGGCGCTGCCCGAGGAGCTGCGGCGGGCGGCGCTCGGGATCGCGGCGCGACCGGGATGGAGCGGGCGCGAAGAGCAGCTCGGGCAGACCGACGGCGTGCCGCAGGGCGGCCCGGTGATCGCTCTCTACGGTCTGGGGGAGCCGGCGGATTTCAGCTTCGCCAAGCTGGCGCGCTGGCTCGGGCGGCTCGCCGACGACGCCCGCACCAGCGGCGTGCGGCGGCTGGGAGTGGCGCTGCCGCGGCACGCCGAGACTGCCGGCGCCGTCTCGGCGCCGCGGCTGTGGCGCACCCTGGCGCTGAGCGGCTACCGCTTCGAGCGCTACCGCAGCGATCCGGAGAACGGGCGGCTGGAAGCGGTGGAGATCGTGCCGCCGGCCGGCGCCGAGGCCGACTACCGCGCGAGCCTCGGCGCCGCCTTCAAGGTGGCCGGGGCGGTGGCCTATGCCCGCGACCTGGCCAACACCCCGGGCAACGAGGCGACCCCGGCGTGGGTCGAGGAGCGGGTGCGCGAGCTGGCAACGAGCCACGGGCTCGCGGTCACCGTGCTCGATGCCGCCGAGCTGGCGCGGCGCGGCATGGGCGGCCTGCTGGCGGTCGGCCGCGGCTCGCGGCAGGCGCCGCGATTGCTGCGGCTGGCGCTCGGCGAGGACGGCGTCGGCGAGCGCCCCGCCCGCTCCACGGGCCCCGCCAGGCGCCGGCTGGCGCTGGTCGGCAAGGGCGTCACCTTCGACACCGGCGGCATCTCGATCAAGCCCGCCACCGACATGGAGCAGATGAAGTTCGACAAGTGCGGGGCCTGCGCCGTGCTGGGGGCGATGCGCGCGGCGGCGGAGCTCGAGCTCGACCTCTGCCTGCGCGCCTACCTGCCGGTGGCGGAGAACATGCTGGGCGGCGAGGCCTACCGTCCCGGCGACATCGTCCGCTGCTACAACGGCAAGACCGTCGAGATCACCAACACCGACGCCGAGGGCAGGATGATCCTGGCCGACGCCCTGGCCCTGGCGGTGGAGGAAGGCAGCGAGGCGCTGGTCGAGCTGTCGACCCTGACCGGCGCCTGCGTCGTCGCCCTGGGCCATCTCGCGGCCGGGCTGTTCACGCCGGACGACGAGCTGGCCGCCGAGCTCGAAAGCGCCGCCGCCGCCAGCGGCGAGCGGCTCTGGCGTCTGCCGCTGCTGCCGGAGTACCTCGACGAGATGAAGTCGCTGCACGCCGATCTGCGGAACTCGGCCGGCCGCTGGGGCGGGGCGAGCACCGCGGCGGCCTTCCTGTCGCAGTTCGTGGGCGGCCTGCGGCGGTGGGCGCACCTCGACATCGCGGGAGTCGCCTATGCCCGCTCCGACGACCGCCGCGGCACCGCCGCCACCGGCTTCGGCGTGGCGACGCTGGTGGACTGGCTGCGCCGCGCGGCGGGTTGAGCGGCGGCCGGTGTCCTCCACATTGCTGGAGATCGAAGACCTCGAGGTGATGTTCCCGCAGGGCCGGGAGAAGTGGATCGCGGCGGTGCGGGGGGTGTCGCTCGCGGTCGGGCGCGGCGAATGCGTCGGTTTGGTCGGGGAATCGGGATCGGGCAAGAGCCTCACCGCGCTCGCGGTGCTGCGGCTGGTGCCGCCTCCGGGCCGGGTGCGCGGGCGCGTGCTGCTGGCCGGCCGCGCGCCGGACGCGGCGGCGGAAGATCTGCTGGCGCTGCCAGAGGCGGCGCTGCGGCGGGTGCGCGGCGCGCGTATCGGCATCGTGTTCCAGGAGCCGATGACGGCGCTCAACCCCTTCTATACCATCGGTTTCCAGATCGCCGAAGCGGTGGCGGCGCAGCGGCCGGCGAGCCGCCGCGCGGCGCGTCGCGAGGCCCTGCGGCTGCTCGACCGGATGGCGATCCCGGACGCACGGCGGCGCCTGGACGACTACCCCCACCAGCTGTCGGGAGGCCAGCGGCAGCGGGTGCTGCTGGCGATGGCGCTGGCGGCCGGCCCGGAGCTGCTGCTCGCCGACGAGGCGACGACCGCTCTCGACGTGACCCTGCAGGCGGAGGTGCTGGCGCTGCTCGACGAGCTGCGCCGCGACCTCGGCCTGGCGGTGCTGCTGATCACCCACGACCTGGCGGTGGTGGCCGAGACCTGCGAGCGGGTGGTGGTGATGTATGCCGGCCAGGCGGTCGAGGAGGCGGCGGTCGAGGATCTCTTCCGCTCCCCGGCGCACCCCTACACCCGCGCCCTGCTGGCCACTCTGCCGCGGCTCGGACAGCCGGCGGCGCGCGGCCGCCTGCCGGTCCTCCCGGGACAACCTGCCGAGCCGGCGGCGCGGCCGCCGGGCTGCGCCTTCCACCCCCGCTGCCCCGAGGCGATGCCGATCTGCGCCGCGGCGGAGCCGCCGGAGACCGGAGTGGCCGGCGCGCCAGACCGGCCCGGGAGCCGCCGGCGGAGGGTGCGCTGCTGGCTGCACGCGGAGGTGCCGCATTGAGCGCGCCATCGGAGGTGCTGCTGGCGGCCGCCGGGCTCGAGAAGCGGTATCGCGCGCGGCGCTCGCCGTTCGGGCGCCGGCGGGCCGCGGTGACGGCGCTGGCGGGCGTCGACCTCGAGGTGCGGCGGGGCGAGTGCCTGGCGGTGGTGGGGGAGTCGGGAAGCGGCAAGACCACCCTGGCGCGCTGCCTGCTGCGCCTCGTCGAGCCGACCGCCGGCCGGGTGAGCTTTGCCGGCGAGGACCTGCTGGCGCTGCCGGCGGGCGAGCTGCGGCGGCGCCGGCGGCGATTCCAGATGATCTACCAGGATCCCTACGACTCCCTCGATCCGCGCCAGCGGGTGGGCGCGGCGCTCGCCGAGCCGCTGCTGCTGCATGGCCGGGAGGGAACCGGCGACGGCGGCAGGGGTGGCGATGGCGGCGCCGGCAGCTGGCGGCGACGCCGCCTGGCGGCGGGCCGGCGGACGGTCGAGCTGCTCGCCACGGTCGGCTTGGCGGAGTCGGCGGTGCGCCGCTACCCGCATCAGCTCTCGGGCGGACAGCGGCAGCGGGTCGGCATCGCGCGCGCCCTGGCGGTCGAGCCCGAGCTGCTGATCGCCGACGAGCCGGTCTCGGCGCTCGACGTCTCGGTGCGCAGCCAGATCTTGAACCTGCTGGCCGAGTTGCAGCAACGCATGGGCCTCACCCTGGTGCTGATCGCCCACGACCTGGCGGCGGTCGAGCAGCTGGCCGATCGGGTGGCGGTGCTCTATCTCGGACGCATCGTCGAGCTGGCGCCCCGCGCCGAGCTGTTCGCGCGCCCGCTCCACCACTACACCGCGGGCCTGCTGGCAGCGGTGCCGGCGGTGCCGGCGGACTGGTTGCACGCCGGCGCCGCGCCGGCGGGGCCGGTCGCCGGGGAGGCCGCGCCACCGGCGCCGGCGGCGCGGCGTCATTTCCAGGCGCGCCCGCCGCTCGCCGGCGAGCCGCCGAACCCGGCGGTGCCGCCGTCGGGCTGCCCGTTCCATCCCCGTTGCCCGGCGGCGCGGGCGCGTTGCATCGCCGAGCGGCCGGAGCTGGCACCCCTTCCTGTTCCTGCGACCCCGGCGATCCAGGGAACCCCGGAGACCCCGGAGAATACCGCCGAGCACCTGGTAGCCTGCTTCTTTCCGGGGCCGCAGACGCGCCTGCCGCGGTCGGAGGCCCCGGCGGCACCGTAAACTTTGACCGGGGGCGCGCGTAGAGGAGCCATGATCGGCTCGACGTGTGCCGTCCCGGCCCGGACGATTCTGACCGTCAACCGGTTCCGATCTCGAGGGGTTCTCCTCATGCGCAATGCCGACAGCTTCGATTCGCGAACGGCGGGCCGCCGGGCCGTGGCCTGGCTGCTGCTGCTCGTCCTGCCGCTCACCGCCGCCGGTCCCCTGGCAGCAGCCCGCCCGCCTCAGGGCGGCGCCTCGCCGGCCCCGGCCCCATCCGAACCACCCGCTCAGGCGCCGGCCGCAGCCGCGGACCAGGGCATGCCCGCGGCGCCCGCGGCGCCCGAGCCGGTTGCCAACGGCGTGCCCGCCGGCGCCGTCGGCGGCCTGGCTCCCTCCGACCGCATCACCGTCGACGTCCTGCAGATGGACCCGGAGGTCGGCGAGCTGCACCTCGACATCGCCAACAACGTGCTGTCGCTGACCCTGGACCAGGCGGTCGAGATCGCCCTGCGCCGCAACCTCGCCCTCATCCTGCAGCGCTATCTCCGCAACGAGGCGAGGCTCGGGGTGCCGCAGGCGCTCGGCATCTACGACCTCAATCTCACCGGCAACGCCAGCGCCATGTCCAACCGGATCCCGATCACCGCCACCACCAACGGCAACGAAACCAGCCGGGACTTCAATCTCGGGCTCAGCCAGCTGGTCCCGACCGGCGGCACCGCCACCGTCACCTGGGACAACCCGCGGAGCTTCTTTCCCGAGCCGGTGACCCTCGCCAACGGCGTCACGACGACCGGCGGCGTGCCTTTCTACGAGCCCACCCTCAACTTCACCTTCACCCAGCCGCTGCTGCAGAAGTTCGGCACCACGGTCACCGATCAGGGGATCCTGCTCGCCCTCAACACCAGCACCAGCAACCGCGTCCAGTTCGAGCTCTCGGCGATCACCGTCTCGGTGCAGCTGATCGACTCCTACTGGAACCTGGTCAACGCCCGCGAGCAGCTGGTGGTGGCGCAGGAGAGCCTGCAACTCGCCCGGGACCTCAACAACCGCAACATCATCCAGGTGCAGATCGGCACCCTGGCGCCGCTCGAGATCGTGCAGAGCCAGGCGGCGATCGCCACCCGCGAGCAGGAGATCATCACCGCCCAGCAGGCCATCGGCGACGCCGCCGACGCGCTGCGCCTGGCCATGAACCTGCCGCAGGACCTCTACCAGTACGACATCCTGCCGACCACGCCGGCGGAATCGGACACCATCCAGATCAATCTGGACGAGTCGATCAAGACGGCGCTCGACAACCGGGTCGAGGTCCACCAGGAGCAGCTCAACGTCGAGCGCGCCAAGATCAACGCGGCGGTGGCGAAAAACGGCCTGCTGCCGACCCTCAACCTGACCGCCAACTACAATGCCGACGGTTTCTCCAACGCCTTCGGCTCCTCGCTCAACCAGCTCGGCGGCTTCGATTTCCCGGGCTGGAGCATCGGCCTGCATTTCGCCTTTCCGCTGCAGAACCGCGCGGCGCGCGCCACCGACGTCATCGCCAAGCTCGACGTCGAGCGCTTCAACCGCGAGCTCGAGCAGGAGCGGAAGACGGTGATCAACGAGGTGCGCCGGGCGGTGCGCGGCATCGAGACGGCGGAGAAGGTGATCGTCGCGGCGCACCTTTCGCGCGGCTTTCAGGAGAAGAACCTCGACGCCGAGAAGAAGCGCTACGAAAATGGCATGTCCACCAGCTTCCTGATCACCCAGATCCAGGACCAGCTGACCCTGGCCAAGCAGTCCGAGGTCAACGCCGTCGTCGGCTACCGCACGGCGCTCGCCGAGTACTATCGCAGCATCGGCAAGCTGATGCCGGAGCTGGGAGTCAAGTTCCTCGACCCGAAGGAGCAGGTGAACCGCTTCAGCTTCCGTCCCGCCAACCTGCTGCCATGAGCGCGATGACCGATACCGGCGCCGGGCGTCTGCTGGGGGTCCTGGCGGCGCCCGGCGAGACCTTCCGCTCGCTCGCCGGCCGGCCCACCTGGGTGGCGCCGCTGCTGGTGCTGGTGCTGTCGGCGACGGCGGTCGGCTGGATGGTGACCGCCCGGCTCGACCTGGCGCCGGTCATCCGCCATCGCCTGGAGGCCTCGGGCAGCCAGGTGAGCGCCGAACAGGCCGAGCGCAGCATCGAGATGGCGAAGAAGCTGGCGCCCTACCTGGCGCTGTTCCAGGGGCTGGTCGCCGCGCCGGCGCTCTACCTGGTGGTGGCGCTGCTGCTCTGGATCGGGTGCCGGCTGGTGGGCAGCGAGATGAGCTATCGCGCGAGCCTCGCCACCACCCTGCACGGCCTGCTGCCGCTGGCGGTCGGGGCGCTGCTCGCCATCCCGGTGCTCTGGAACCACGGCGCCATGACGCCGGAGGAGGCCCGCAGCGGCTCTTTCCTGATCTCGAGCCTGGCGGCGGTGGCGCCGGCGGGAGCCGGGCCGGTAGCCCGGGCGCTGCTCGGCAGCGTGGACCTGTTCAGCCTCTGGGCGATAGTCTTGCTGATCATTGGCTGTCGCATCGTCGCCCGGGTCTCGCGCGCCGCTGCGGTGGGGGTGGTGGCAAGCCTCT
>DATGHG010000247.1:0-29468 GCA_035308185.1 Thermoanaerobaculia bacterium
TCTGCTCGCGCTCGTGGCCCTTGCCGGCGACCAGCACCGCCCAGCCGGGCCCGGCGGCGGCGAGCGCGGCGCGGATGGCTTCACGGCGATCCGGGACCAGGCGGTAGCCGCGGTTGCCGCTCGCCTTCACCCCCGCCTCCACCGCGGCGATGATCGCCAGCGGGTCCTCGCCACGCGGGTTGTCGGAGGTGACGATCGGCAGCTCGGCCAGCTCGCCGGCGGTCCGTCCCATCGACGACCGCTTGCCGAGGTCGCGCTCGCCGCCGCAGCCGAACACCAGCGCCACCTTGACCGCCTTGCCGCCAGCCACCTCGCGCACCGCGGCCAGCGCCGCCGCCAGCGCGGCGTCGGTGTGGGCGTAATCCACGAACACCGGGAACGGCTGGCCACGGTCCACGGGCTCCATGCGGCCGGGAACGGTGCGGCGCCCGGCGATGCCGCGAGCCATCGCCGCGTGCGGCAGGCCAAGGGCTTCGGCCGCCGCCGCCGCCGCCAGCAGGTTGTCGAGGTTGTACCGTCCGAGCAGCGGCGATTCGACGTCGAGCGCGCCGCGCGGCGTTTCGAGCCGCGCCGCGATCCCGTGCACCGACAGTCGCACCGCCGCCGCCCGCACCGCGCCACCGTCGCCAAAGGTGAGGGCATCCGGCAGCTCGGCCGCCAGGCGCCGGCCGTAGGGGTCGCCGGCATTGACCACCGGTCGCGCTCCCGGCTTGAGCTGCGCGAACAGCGACCGCTTGGCGGCAAAGTAGTCCTCCATGTCCCGGTGATAGTCGAGGTGATCGCGCGTCAGGTTGGTGAACACCGCGACGTCGAAGCCGACGCCGGCCACCCGCTGCATCGCCAGGGCGTGCGAGGAAACCTCCATCGCCGCGGCGCGGGCGCCGGCGGCCCGCATCTGGCGCAGGGTGTAGTAGAGGTCCGAGGCCTCCGGCGTGGTATGGCCGCGGCCGCGGCCCCCGGCAAAATCGCGTTCGGCGAAGCGATGCCCTAAAGTGCCGAGGAAGCCGGCGGGCAGTCCGGCCGCGTCGAGCATGGCGGCGATCAGCAGCGCCACCGTGGTCTTGCCGTTGGTGCCGGTGACGCCGGCCAGCACCAGCTCGCGGTCGGGGTGGCCATGGACCCGCGCCGCCAGGGCCGCCAGACCGCCGCGGGGGTCGGCCAGCGGCGCCCACGGCACGGTCAGCGCCGCCGCCGGCGCCCACTCTCGCGGCGGCGCCCCGGCCACCGCCACGGCGCCGGCCGCGACGGCCGCGGCGGCGAAGTCCCAGCCGTCGTAGCGCTCGCCCGGCAGCGCCACGTACAGGTCGCCGGGCTCGACCCGGCGCGAGTCGTGGGTGACTCCGGTCACTTCCGGGTCGCGCGCGGCGAGCGGGCCGGACGGATCGAGCGCCGGGGGGGCGCCCGGCGGCACGCCGGAGGTGCCGGCGATGCCGGCGATCAGCTCAGAGAACCGCATCGCGGTGGTTTCCTGCCGGCGTGGCGGCGGCGGGGACGGGAGCGCCGGAGACGCTAGGGGCGCCGGCGGCGCCGGCTGGTGGGACAGGCGCGCTGGACGAGCCGGGTACGGCAGCAGTAGCCCGTGAGACGCCGGCAGCCGGCGCCGGGACGGACCGCTTCGCGGCCGGCAGCCGTTGGGCCGCGGGCGCCAGGGCCGCCGGCGCCAGGACTTGCTGCGATCGGACCGGGGGCGCGGCCGTGGGCGGCGCCGGTTTGACGACCGGCGCCGGCTGGTGATGCCACAGCTCGGGGACGTCCTCGCCGGCAGCATCGTCGTCGTCGGCAGCGGCCGGAGCGGTGGCGGCGCCCCGACGCCCGGCGAGGTTCACGGCCACGGCCTGGCCACCAGAGGCAGCATGGGCGGCGCCCACGGCATGGGCGACCGTGGAGCCGGGTGCTCCCGCAGGGCCGCTGCCGCCAGGCACCGCCACCGCGGCGACGGCCGGCAGCACGGCGGTCGCCGGCGCCGCGGCCGGCAGCGCGGCGGTGACCACCTCGCCCGGCCAGACGCCGGGCGCCAGGCGCTGCGGACGCACGCCCATGTAGAGCAACATCTCCCGCATCAGCGTGCCGAGGACCGGCGCCGCGACCTGCGCACCGTAGTACTCCATGCCTTGCGGCGCATCCACCGCCACCACCCCCACCAGGGACGGCCGGTCGGCGGGAGCGAAGCCGACGAAGCTCGGCAAGTAGTCGTGCCGGGCATAACCGCCGGCAACCGGGATCTGCGCCGTGCCGGTCTTGCCCGCCACCCGGTAGCCGGCCACCGCCGCGCTCTTGCCGGTGCCGTCGGTCACCACCCGCTCGAGCAGCCGCCGCACCTCGGCGGCGGTGGCCGGCGAGACGGGGCTCGCCACCGCCACCGGCCGGAGATGGCGACGCTCCACCGCCTCGCCGCGCCGCACCGAATCCACCAGGTAGGGCTGCAACAGGCTGCCGCCGTTGGCCACCGCCGCTACCGCGGCGGCAAGCTGCAACGGCGTCACCGACACGCCCTGGCCGAAGGCGACATAGGCCTTGGTCAGCGGCCCCCAACGCTCGAGCGGGTGCAGGATGCCGGCGCTCTCGCCGGGCAGGTCGACGCCGGTCGGGCGGCCGAAGCCGAAGCCGACGATGGTGCGGTACAGGCGCTCGCCGCCGATGATCAGGGCGGCGCGGATCACGCCGACGTTGCTCGACTTGGCGATGACGTCGGCGAACGGCATGATGCCGAAGCGCTTGTGGTCGCGGATCATGATGCCGGACAGCACGATGCTGCCCATGCCGCAGTCGAAGGGGTCGTCGGCGTGCACCAGCCCCGATTCGAGCGCCGCGGCGGCGGTGACGATCTTGAAGGTCGAGCCCGGCTCGTAGGCGTCGGCGATGGTGCGGTTGCGCTGGCTGGCCGCGCCGTAGCGGTCGAACTCGTTGGGATCGAAGGCGGGGTACGACGCCATGGCCAGCACCGCGCCCGTCGCGGGGTCCAGGAAGACGGCGCTGCCGAAGCGCGCCCGCCGCTGCTCGACGGCGCGTTGCAGCTCGCGCTCGACCATGTGCTGCACGGCGGCGTCCAGCGTCAGGTAGAGGTCGCCGCCCGGACGCGGCTCGGTGAAGAACAGGTCGGGCGAAACGGCGGTGCCGCGGCGCGCGTCGCGCAGCACGGTGCGCAGCCCCGGCTTGCCGGTGATCACCGCGTCGTAGATCTGCTCGATGCCGGCCAGGCCGTGATTGTCGGTGCCGACGTAGCCCAGCACCTGCGACGCCAGGCCGCGCATCGGGTAGTAGCGCTTGCTCTCGGGGACGAAATGGATGCCGGCGAGATGCAGCTCGTGCAGCGCCGCGGCCACCGGCGGATCCAGCTTGCGGGCCACCCACACGAAATCCCGCTCCTCGCCGAGCAGCTGCTCGAGCCGGCGGGCCGTCAGCCCGGGGCAGGCGGCGGCGATGGCGCGGGCGGTCGCCGCGCGGTCGCCGACCTCGGCCGGCACCGCATAGGCGGAATCGACCTCGACCGAGACCGCCAGCTCCCGCCCGGCCGCGTCATAGATGGTGCCGCGCGGCGGATCGAGCTTGACCACCCGTTGCTGCTGCTGGTGAGCGCGGCGGACGTACTGCAGATGGTGGACCACCTGCAGCTGGTAGAGCCGCAGGCCGATCAGCGCCACCCACAGCAGGCCCGCCAGCAGGATCACGTGGAGTCGGGACCTCAATGGCGCATCTCCTCCCAGAACACCACCTGCTCGAGCGCCGGCTGCTGCATCCCCAGCTCCCGGACCGCCCGTTCCTCGATGCGTTGCGGGCTGCCCAGGTAGGACGCCTCCAGCTGTAGCTGGCGCTCGATCTGCGACAGCTCGCGCAGCTGCCGATCGAGCAGGTCGATACGGTAGCCGGTGCGCAGCGCCTCGAGGTGGATCCAGGTGTATCCCAGCAGACCGCCGCCGAGCAGCAACACCACCAGCAAGACCAGCGCCAGCTCCCGCGCCAGGCGGCGGTCGCGCTCCCGCACCAGGTAGGTGTTGCTCACCGGCCGGCGGAAGGCGTATGTGCTCCTCAAGGGCTCACAACCTTCTCGCGGCGCGCAGCCGCGCCGAGCGCGCGCGCGGGTTCCACGCCACTTCTTCCGCGGTGGGACGGAGCGGTTTGCGGGTCAGCACCTCGATCAGCCGGGTTTCGGCGCGCGGCGTGCCGGTGACCGGGTCGGTCTCGCCGCGTGCCAGGTCGCGCAGGGTGTTCTTGACGATCCGGTCCTCCAGGCTGTGGTACGAGATGACCACCAGGCGGCCGCCGGCTGCCATCATCGTCACCGCCTGCTCGATCGAGCGCTCCAGGCCGGCGAGCTCGTCGTTGACCGCGATGCGCAACGCTTGGAACACCCGCGTCGCCGGATCGATGCGGCCCTGCCGCGGCCCGGCGGCCGGCTTGCCCCGGCCCGGCCGGTCCGGGCGGCCGCCGGCCTTGGCGCGATCGATGATCCGCTTGAGGTCCGAGGTGGTGGCCAGCGGCCGCTCCGCCCGCGCCGCGACGATGGCGCGAGCGATGCGGCGCGCCTGCCGCTCTTCGCCGAAGTCCCTGAAGATCTTTTCCAAGTCGCCCTCCGCCAGGTGATGGACCAGATCCGCCGCGGTCAGCTCGGAGAGGCCCATGCGCATGTCGAGCGGGCCGTCGAGCCGGAAGCTGAAACCGCGCTCCGCAGTGCCGAGCTGCAGCGACGAGACGCCGAGATCGAAGAGCAGGCCGGCGGCGCCGGCTGGTTCGACGCCCAGCTCCGCCAGGACCTGCTCGAGCTCATGGAAATTGCCTTGTGCCAGACGCACCCGGCCCGCGCATGGGGCGAGGCGGTCGGCCGCCCGCTGCAGCGCGGCGGGATCGCGGTCGAGGCCGACCAGCCGCGCCGCCGGCCCGCGCGCGAGCAGCGCCTCGGCGTGACCGCCGAGCCCGACCGTGGCGTCCACGAACAGGCCGCCGCGCTCGGGCGCGAGCAGGTCGAGCGTCTCGCGCAGCAATACCGGGAGGTGTGCAACCGGCGCCGCCGCTGGCCCTGGGGCGGCATCCGCATCATCGCTACGCGGGCCGCCATCGCTCAATCAGCCCACCGCCGTGAGGCGCGCATCAGATCCCTCGCTCGCTCAGCGTCCGGAAGTCCTCGGCGGTGAACGGCTGCTGCTCGAGGCGGCGCGTGAAGCGCTCGCGGTTCCACACCACCAGGTGATCGAGATGGGCGCTGACCACCACCTCGCCGGACATGCCGGCGCTCTCCCGCAGGAACTGGGGGATCACCAAGCGTCCCTGGCTGTCGAGGCGAGCCTGCTGGCCGAAGTAGCTGGCCCGCTCGAGGAACCGTGCCTTCACCGGGTCGGTGGCCGGCATGCCCTGCAACCGCGCCTCGATCTCTTCCCAGACCGGCAGCGGGTAGAGCGATGCCGATTCGCCCTCGATGGAGGTGACGAACAGGTCGGGCCCGTAGCGCTCCTCGATCGTGCGACGGAAGTCCGTCGGGATCTTCAGTCGTCCCTTGTCGTCCACCTTCGCCGGCGCACTACCTCGGAGCATGGTCCCTTCCAGAAAGACGAACGTCCTGAGGGCCGATCGTAACAGTTCACTCCACTTTTGTCCATTTTTCTCCACTGAATTCCACCATAACTCCACTCACGCCCACAATCGGCCGTCACCAAGCCCACGCCGAGCCAATGGAATGGCGGTAATCGATCGTAAGAAAGAGCCGGACGGTCGCTCGAAGGCGATCGGCCGTTGCGCAGGATCTCGCTGGCGGGGAACTGCGGACGGAAAGCTGCGGACGAGCGGCGGCCGGGGGTTGGCCGCCGCTATCTCAGCGTGCGGGAGGCGGCGGCGGGCTGGCCGATGGCGGGTTCGCCGGCGGCGGGCTGGCCGGCGGCTGGCTCACCGGCGGCGGCGTGGTCGTGGCCGGCGGCGTCATCGTTTCCGGCCCCTTGCTCGCGGGCGGCGCCGCGATCACCGGCTCCTTGGCCGGCGCGCCCACCGGCGTGACCGCCGGCAGGCCGCCCGACTTGCGGTCGGTGGTGGTGTCGACCGTGGCCGGGTGGGTGCCCGTGATGTCTCCCGGCCCCGGCGTGGCGGCGCCTTCGGGCGCGGCCGGGCTGGCCGGCTTGCCGGCGGCGGCGCCGGTGGCGGCGAGACCCTGCAGGGCCGGGTCTTCGCTGCCGCCGAGCTGGCGGCGGAAGTTCGCCGCCTCCGCCGGCGGATCGGCCACCACCAGCGACCTGGACTCGAGGTCGGCCAGGTACTTGGTGGTATCCGCCCGCGCCAGGCGGTCCTGCTCCTGCTGCTGGATGGCCTGCTGGACCTCGGCGAAGGGCCGCACGTGCTGCGGGCGGCGATCGATCAGCTGCACCAGGTGCAGGCCGCCGCGCGCCGGCACCGGATCGGTGATGCCGTTCTTCGGCAGCTTCCAGGCAGCCGCCTCGAGCTTGGGGTCGAGGTCTTTCGGCGATACCCAGCCGATCTCGACGACGCTGCTGATCTGCCCCTTGTTGCCGGGGTCGGCGCCGCCGGCGGCGGCCGCGGCGTCGGCCAGGCTCTTGCCGGCGGCGACGCCACCGCGGATCGCCGCGGCGAGCCGCATGCGCTCCGCCTCCGGCAGGCCGCTGTCCTCGAGCACCACCACCTCGCGCAGCTGCACCTGCTCCGGCACGGTGAACTCGGCCTGGCGCTGGCGGTAGATCTTTCGCAGATCCTCGTCCTTGATCTTGATCTTGCCGTAGACCTCCCTGGCCATCACCTCGTGGATGCGGAGGTTGCGGCGGGTCTGGGCGCGCAGCCCTTCGAGCGTCATGTTGGACTGCCGCAACGCCGACTGGAACTCCTCGTCGGTCTTGATGCCGAAGGCCTGGCGCATCTCGGCGACCTTCGCGTCGACTTCCTGATCCGTGGCCTCGACGGCGAGCTGGTCGGCGCGCGAGCCGAGCAGCAGCTCCTGGAACATGTCGCGGAACACGTTCTCCGAGACCTGGCCGAGCGCCTGCTGGCGCTCGGCGGGATCCTGGACGCGCTGCACGATCTCGCGCACCGTCTCGTCGCGACGCCGCTGGAACTCGTACAACGTCGCGATCTGATCGTTGACCCGCAGCACCACCCGGTTGAGCACCTCGGCGGCGGCCGGGCGGGGCGCGGCGAGCGCCAGTACGGCCAGGGCCGCCGGCGGTGTCTCCAGCGCGGTAATCGGAGCCAGCGCAGCCAGCGCGGCCAGCGCGGAGCTTGCCAATCTTGCGGCGAGCGGCAGCCCGCGGCGCGGGCGATGGGGGACCGGCGGGCTATTCGGAGCCAGTGGAGACGGGAGAGCCGGGGGAGCCGGCGGTTGCAGGTCGCGGCGGGTGAACATCGCTATAGGTGCCCTCGTACTCGAACGGGAGGTTGCGCTCATACACCTTGACATTGTAGCTGGCCCTCGCCTGCCGCACCAGCGAGGCCCGGACGCGGTCGGCGCTCTCCCGCCGCAGGCGGGCGGCGATCTCGCCGGCGGCGGCGCTCACCGGCACCACTTCCGCGGGCAGCCGCTCGACGACTTGGAAGATGTGGAAGCCGTACTCGGCGGGAATCACCCTGCTGACCTCGCCCGGCCGCAGGCCGAAGATGACGTCGACGAAGGCCGGGGGCAGATCGGCGCGCGACAGCTCTCCCTGGTAGCCGCCGCCCGCGGCGCCGCCGTCGCGCGACAGCCGGCGCGCCACCGCCGAGAAGTCCTCGCCGCGCGCGATGTCGCGCTGCGCCTGCTCCGCCGCCCGGCGGTCCTCGGTGAGGATCTGGCGCAGGCGCACCCGCTCGGGACGCGCGAACTCCTGGCGATGCCGGCGGTAGTACTCCGCGATCTCCGCCGCCGCCGGCGCCGGGCCGGCGCCCTGCCGCAGCAGCGCGTCGATGGCCTGGCGCGGCGCGCTGCCGGGGGGCACCAGGCGCCGGTCGGCCGCCAGGCGCGCCAGCAGCCGCTCGTCGAGGAACTGGTCGAAGAGCTGGCTGAGCACGTCGCTGGCCACCACCGTGTCGGCGTCGCCGAGGGTGCGCGAGACGTAGGCCTGGAACTCGCCGGTACGGATCTCCGCGTCGCCGACCACCGCCGCCACGTCGGGCGCCGGCGGCGCCGGCCGGCGGCGGCAGCCGGCCGCCGGCGTCAGCATCAGCGGCAGCAGCCCGCAGGCGGCCGCCCGCAGCGGCCAGGCCTTGACGCCGCGACCCGCGCCGCTCACTGCGCCAGCTCCGCGAGGGTGGCACGGGCGGCGGCGAGCATCTGGCCGGAGCCGGCGACGGCAGGCCCGGCCAGCGTCAGGACGCCGGTTGGGCTGAAGCTGGCGCCGGCGGTCCGCGAGACCAGGTCGATGAGCTTGGCGACGTCGATGCGCGCGTCGCGGCGCAAACGGATGACCAGCTCACGCCCCTTCGCCGAGATCGACTGCACGCGCAGCGATTCGGCCAGCCGCTTGAGCGCCGCCACCTCCACCAGGGTGCGCACCGCCGGCGGCGGCGGCCCGAAGCGGTCGGCGAGCTCCGCCAGCAGCTCGCGCTCGGCGGCATCGGAGGCGGCGATCTTCTGGTAGAGCTCCATCCGCAGGTTGGCGTCGGCCACGTAGGTCTGGGGGATGGACATCGGCACCGGCAGGTCGATGGCCACCGACGGCGCCTCGGCGACGCTCTCGCCGCGCAGCTCGCGCACCGTCTCCTCGAGCAGCTTCAGGTAGGTCTCGATGCCGACCGCGGCGATGTGGCCGCTCTGCTCGCCGCCGAGCAGGTTGCCGGCGCCGCGGATCTCGAGGTCGCGGGCGGCGATGCGGAACCCCGCCCCGAGGTCGGTGAACTCGCGGATGGCGCTGAGCCGCTTGTGCGCCGGCTCGGAGAGCACCCGGTCGCCCGGCACCAACAGGTAACAGTAGGCCAGCTGGTTGCTGCGGCCGACCCGGCCGCGCAGCTGATAGAGCTGCGCCAGACCGAAGCGGTCGGCGCGGTGCACGATCATGGTGTTGACGTTGGGGATGTCGATGCCGTTCTCGATGATGGTGGTGGCCAGCAGCAGGTCGAACTCGCGGTTGGTGAAAGCGTGCATGCGCCGCGACAGCTCGACTTCGTCGAGCTGGCCGTGGCCGACGGTGATGCGCAGGCCGGGCACGATCTCGCGCAGGGTCGCGAGCATCTTCTCGATCGATTCGACGCGGTTGTAGACGTAGTAGACCTGCCCGCCGCGCTCGACCTCGAACTCGATCGCCTCGCGCACCACCTCGGCGTTCCAGGGCAGGATGGCGGTCTCCACCGCCATCCGGTCCTTGGGCGGGGTCTCGATCACCGACATGTCGCGCACCCCGGCCAGCGACAGCTGCAGCGTCCGCGGCACCGGCGTCGCCGACATGGCGAGCACGTGGACGTCTTTCTTGAGCTGCTTGAGGCGCTCCTTCTGCGCCACCCCGAAGCGCTGCTCCTCGTCGACGATGAGCAGCGCCAGCTTGGGGATCTCGATGTCCTTGGAGAGCAGCCGGTGAGTGCCGATCAGGATGTCGGGCTGGCCGGCGGCGAGGCGCCGGCGCAGCTCGCGCACCTCCTGCGGCGAGCGGAAGCGGGAGATCATCTCGATCGACACCGGGAAGCCGGCGAGGCGGCGGCGGAAGGTTTCGAGATGCTGGTCGGCGAGGATGGTGGTGGGCGCCAGCACCGCCACCTGGCCGCCGCCGTCGACGGCCTTGAACGCCGCCCGCATCGCCACCTCGGTCTTGCCGTAGCCGACGTCGCCGCACAGCAGCCGGTCCATCGGGCGCTCCCGCTGCAGGTCCTCCTTGATGACCGCGATCGCCTCGATCTGGTCGGGACTCTCCTCGTAGGCGAAAGCGGCCTCGAACTGGTGCTGCAGGTCGCCGTCCGGCGGCAGCGCCGGCGCCCGGGCGAGCTGCCGCTCGGCGTAGAGCTTGAGCAGCTCGGCCGCCATGTCGCGCATGCTGCTCTTGACCCGGCTCTTGGTGCGGTTCCACGAGGTGCCGCCGAGCTGATCGAGCCGCGGCGCGGTGCCCTCGATGCCGCTGAACTTCTGCATCAGGTCGAGGCGGCTGAGCGGCAGCAGCAGGCGCTTGCCGGAGGCGTAGGAGATCTCCATCACCTCGGTCTCGGCGCTGGCGGCGGCGCCGGCCACGCCCGCCGGCGCCAGGTCGCGCAGCACCGGCGGCAAGGCGCCGCTGCCGTCGCCGTCGCGGCCCACCGAGCGCAGGGCCACGAACTGGCCGATGCCGTGATCGGCATGCACCACGTAGTCGCCCACCTTGAGATCGCGCAGGCTGGCCAGGAAGGGGCCGTAGCGCGCCCGCGACGGCCGGCGCTGCAGCTTGGCCTGCGGCAGCAGCTGCTGCTCGCCGTAGACCGCGACGCCGGCGGCCGGCAGCCGGAAGCCGCGGGTGAGCTCGCCCCCGACCAGCTCGACGCCGCCGCGGCCCAGCGGCACCTCGCGGCCTTCGAGCAGCTCCTCGGTGCGCCGGCGGTGCACGGCCGGCACCACCACCAGGCAGCGCTCGCCGCGCGCCCGCGCCGTCGCGACCTCCTGCGGGAAACGCGGTAGCTGGCCGTGGAAGAGATCGGTCAGCGTGCCATGGAAGTCCACCAGCGGCCGGCGTGCCGGCGCCTCCCGGCCGCCACTGCCGCCAGCCGCGTCGGCAGCGCCGGCCTCGCCGGCGCCGCGCACCAGCTCGCCGAGCACCAGCGGCGCCGCCGCCAGCGCGGCGCGCACCGCCGCCACCGGCTGCTCGAGCGCCTCGGGCGGCGCCGCCAGGCGCCCGGCGTCGCGGCGCGACACGAAGTCGGCCTGCAGGCGCGCGGCATGCTGCTCGGCCTCGGCCTCGAGCGCCGCCGGGTCGATCGCGAACACCAGCGGGGCCGCCACCACCTCGAGCAGCGACACGCTCTCGCCCAGCAGCGGCAGGTAGTTCTCCCAGCCCGGGAACGAGCCGGCGCCGCGCAGGCCCTCGAGCAGCTCCGCCGCCGCCGGCGCCGGATCGGGGTCCTGCGCCCGCAGCAGCTCGGCCAGCCGCCGCGCCTCGGCGGCGCCGCCGGGGAACAGGTAGAGCGGCAGCACCCGCACTGAGTCCAGGGTGTCCTCCGAGCGCTGCGACTGCGGGTCGAACCAGCGGATCGATTCGACGGTGTCGCCGAACAGGTCGACCCGGATCGGCGCCTCCTCGCCCGGCGGGAAGAAATCGAGGATGCCGCCGCGCACCGCGAAGTCGCCGACCTCGTAGACCAGGTCGGTGCGCCGGTAGCCGTGCCGCGCCAGGTGGGCGGTGAGCCGTTCGAGCGGATGATCCTGGCCCGGGCGCAGGGTGAGCACCGCGGCGGCGAAGGCCGCCGGTCGCGGCAGCCGCCGAAAGAGCGCGCGGGGCGTGGTCACCACGGTGGTCACCGTCCCCGAGAGCACGCCGTCGAGCGCCACTGCTTCCTGCGCCCGCACCTGCAGCGACACCTCGGCCTCCTGGTAGGGGGTCAGCGACGGCGACGGGAAGTAGACGGCCGTCTCGCCGCCGCCGGCAGCACCGCTGTCCCCGGCGCCGCCGGCCCCTCCGGCACCGGCGGCCGCGCCACCTGCGCCCCTCCCGAAGAGGCGGGCCGCCTCCATCCAGGTCATGGCGTCGGCTTCGCGCGGCACCACGGCCACCAGCCGCCGCCCGAGATCGCGCGCCAGCAGGTCCCCCGCCCATGCCGCCGCCGGCACCGGCAGGCGGATCACCTCGGCGCGCCCCGGGAGCAGGGCGCGATAGGGCGCACTGCTTCGCAGCGTCCGGGAGAGCTCCTCCCACACGCGATCGCTCATGCCAGGAAGTGTATCGCCCCCGCGGCCGCCCGAAACCGCGGCCGCCGCGGTGACGGCTGTGTTACGCTCGGGACGGTTCCGATTCCCGTCCGTCCCGCCGTGACCCGGAGGTTCCTGACATGCGCGAGCGGTTCCCGCAGGAAGCTGTGCTTCGCGACGGCAGCCGCCTGCTGATCCGGCCCTGCACCGCGGCCGACACCTCGGCGCTCTTCGACTTCTTCCAGCGGCTGCCGGCAGACGTGCGCCGGTTTGCCTGGGACCGCATCGACAACCGCGCGCTGGTGGAGCGCTGGTGCCGCGAACTGGACTACGCCAAGGTGCTGCCGCTGCTCGCCACCGACGGCCAGCGCATCGTCGCCGACGCCACCCTGCACCTGCGCGAAGGCAGCCCGCTGCGCCTGGTGGGCCGGATCAAGTGGCTGATGGATCCCAAATACCGCGGCCTGGGCCTCGGCACCGTGCTGGTGAACGACTTCATCCGCATCGCCCGCCACGACGGCCTGCGCCACCTCACCTGCATGCTCGTCGCCGACTTCGAGGCCGACGCCGTCCATACCCTCACCGGCCTGGGCTTCGCGAGCTACCTCATCCCCGGCTACGGCACCGACCCCGACGGCAACCAGCACGACATGGTCAAGATGGTGCTGAAGCTCTGAGACCGCACCCCGCCGCGCTTCCGCGGCACCGCCGGCCCCGCCGGCCCTCAAGCCTGGCAGGATAGAGCCCGACGCCGTTGTAGGATCGCCGTGCGCGGCCCGCCGCGCTGGAGCCTCCCCTTGGACGACATCCGCAACTTCTGCATCATCGCCCACATCGACCACGGCAAGTCGACCCTCGCCGACCGGCTGATCCAACGCTGCGGCGGCGTGGAGGCGCGCGACTTCCGCGACCAGATCCTCGACTCGATGGACATCGAACGCGAGCGCGGCATCACCATCAAGAGCAACACCGTGTCGCTGCTCTACACCGCCAAGGACGGCAAGGAGTACCACCTCAACCTGAT
Source organism: Thermoanaerobaculia bacterium (assembly GCA_035308185.1). Classification (GTDB taxonomy): domain Bacteria; phylum Acidobacteriota; class Thermoanaerobaculia; order Multivoradales; family UBA5704; genus JASLEW01. The sequence continues at coordinate 12,786 of DATGHG010000247.1, forward strand.
CGACACCCCCGGCCACGTCGATTTCTCGCACGAGGTGCGGCGCTCGCTGATGTCGTGCGAAGGCGTTCTGCTGCTGGTCGACGCTTCGCAGGGCGTCGAGGCGCAGACTGTCGCCAACCTCTACCTGGCGCTCGAGTACGACCTCGAGATCGTGCCGGTGATCAACAAGATCGACCTGCCGTCGGCCGACGTCGAACGGGTGCGCGAGGAGATCGACTCCGACCTCGGGCTGGACCCGTTCGCGGCGGTGCTCTGCTCGGCCAAGCTGGGGATCGGCATCGACGACGTCCTCGAAGCGGTCGTCAACCGGCTGCCGGCGCCCCAGGGCGACCCGCTGGCGCCGCTGCAGGCCCTGATCTTCGACGCCCAGTACGACGTCTACCGCGGCGCGGTGCTGCTCTGCCGCATCAAGCAGGGCACGTTGCGCGCCGGCCAGCGGGTGCGGCTGATGCACTCGGACAAGGAGCACGAGGTCGAGGAGGTGGGCCTGCTGCGGCTCAAACGCGACCGCGGCGAGCAGCTCGCCGCCGGCGACGTCGGCTACGTCATCGCCGGCATCAAGGCCGTCTCCGACATCGCCATCGGCGACACCATCACCGATGCCGCGCACCCCGCCGCCGCGCCGCTGCCGGGATACAAGGAGGCCAAGCCGGTGGTGTTCTCGTCGATCTACCCGATCGCCACCGACGAGTACGAGGACCTGGCGAAGGCGATCGAGAAGCTCAAGCTCAACGACGCCGCCCTCACCTACCAGAAGGACGCCTCGACCGCGCTCGGCTTCGGCTTCCGCTGCGGCTTCCTGGGCCTGCTGCATCTGGAAGTCGTGCAGGAGCGGCTGGAGCGCGAGTACGGCCTGTCGCTGCTGCTGTCGGCCCCCTCGGTGCAGTACGAGGTCACCCTGAGCAACGGCGACGAGCTGCACATCGACAATCCCAGCCTGTACCCCGACCCCGGCACCATCGCCGCCGTGCGCGAGCCGTACATCAAGGCCGAGATCATGGTGCCCGAGCGCTACCTGGGGGCGGTGATGGAGCTCTGCCGCGACCGTCGCGGCAGCGGCACGAGGTTCGAATATCTGGCGGTGGGGCGTCTGCAGGTCACCTCCGAGCTGCCGCTCGCCGAGGTGCTTTACGACTTCTACGACCGCCTGAAGACCATCACCCAGGGCTACGGCTCCTTCGATTACGACATCCTGGACTACCGCGAGAGCGACCTGGTGAAGGTCGACATCCTGGTCAACGGGGAGAAGCTCGACGCGCTGTCGCAGCTGGTGCACCGCGACAAGGCGCGGCTGCGGGCGCTGCACTACTGCGAGCGGCTGGCCGAGACCATTCCGCGCCAGAACTTCAAGATCGCCATCCAGGGCGCGATCGGCGGCACCGTCATCGCCCGCTCGACGATCAATGCCTACCGCAAGGACGTCACCGCCAAGTGCTACGGCGGCGACATCACCCGCAAGCGCAAGCTGCTCGAAAAGCAGAAGGAAGGCAAGAAACGGATGAAGATGGTCGGCTCGGTCGAGGTGCCGCAGGCGGCGTTCATGGCGGTGCTCAAATCGGACGTGGGCTGATGCCGGCGCCTGATGCCGCCGCCCCGCTGCCCCCGCTGCCACCCTTGCCGCAGGTGCTGCCGGTTTTCCCGCTCACCGGCTCGCTGCTGCTGCCGGGCAACTGGCTGCCGCTCAACGTCTTCGAGCCGCGTTACCGCAATCTGGTCGAGGACGCCATGAGCGAGCGTACCGCCGCGGCGGCCGGGGAGCGGCGCGAAGCGGAGGGCTCGGAGGAGAATCGCCGCGGGCGCGGCCGGCGCGGCGCCGGCGGCCACGATGGCGATGATCGCGATGATGGCGAGCGGAGCGGGCGCTGGATCGGCATGATCCAGCCACGCGTGCCACAGCAGGACAACTGGCCGGCGCTCGAGCTACCGCCCGAGAACCCCGAGATCTATACGGTGGGTTGCGCCGGCAGCATCGAGCGCTGCGAGCCGCAGCCGGACGGGCGGTACCTGATCCTGCTGCGCGGCGCCAGCCGGTTCCGCGTGCGGCGCGAGCTGCCTCGCCGGCGCGGCTATCGGCGGGTGGCGGCCGACTACGCGGAGTTCGTTGCCGATCGCACCGAGGCCGCAGCGACGATCGACCCGGCCCCGCTGCTGCATGCGTTGCGCGGCTTCGGGGAATCGCGCGGCCTTGCCTTCGATCTCGACGTCCTCGCCGCGCTGCCCGGCGTCGCGTTGCTCAACGGTCTGGCGGCGGCGCTCCCCTTCCCGCCGGCCGAGAAGCAGGCGCTGCTCGAAGCGAGCGGGCCGAGCGAGCGCCGCCAGCTCCTGCTCGACCTGATGAGCATGGGGATCGAGCCGCTCGACCCCGAGGACTACTACGCCCCGCCGACCGTCCACTGATTGGCGGCCGGTCGTCCGCCGGATTCGGCCGGCGCCAGCCGGGAGCACATGCAGAATCAAGCGCCCGTCCAAGCTGCCCTCTCCCGAAGCCAAGCTCGCTCCAGCCGCTGACGCAAGCGCCGTGCGCCAATCAGCAGATGAGGACGAGGCGAGAGCCGATCGGGGTGACGCGCTGACCGCCGAGAGCTCCGGGCTTCCCGGCCTCTATGTCCACCTGCCGTTCTGTTCGGCCATCTGCCCCTATTGCGACTTCGCGGTGCTCACCGGCGGCGAGCGGGAGCGGGCGCGGTTCGTGGACAGCCTGCTGACCGAGATCGCGCTGTGGCGGTCCGCGGCGGCGAGCTGGCGGACCTTCGACACCGTGTACTTCGGCGGCGGCACGCCTTCGGCGCTCGAGCCTGCCGACCTGGCGCGCATCCTGGCCGCGGCGCGCGCGGCGCTGCCGGTCGCCGCCGATGCCTGGATCGCCTTCGAGGCCAACCCCGAGGACGTGGATGCCGAGAGCCTGCGGCGCTGGCGCGACCTGGGCATCGCGATGCTGTCGCTGGGGGTGCAGTCCTTCGACGCCGGGACGCTGCGCTTCCTGGGACGCCGCCACACGCCCGATCAGGCACGGCAGGCGGTGACCCTGGCGCTCGCGGCGGGATTCCCCAGCGTCTCGCTCGACCTCATCTACGGCGCCGACGAGACCGCCGGCGGCGGGCTTCCCGGGTCCGCGCCGATCGCGGCAGGGGGCGCGCCGGGCGGGCTTCCTGGGTCCGCGCCAATTTCTGCTGGGGGCGCTCCGGGCGGGCTTCCCCGATCCGCGCCGATCGCGGCAGGGGGCGCGCCGGGCGGGCTTCCTGGGTCCGTGCCGATCGCGGCAGGGGGCGCGCCGGACGAGCCTGGCCTGGCGGCCGGCGCCACGGACGAGGTCGCACCGGCGGCCCCGGGGCCGCTGGCGAGGTGGCGGCGCGACCTCGAGCAGGCGGTCGCGCTCGGACCGCATCACCTTTCCTGCTACCAGCTGACGATCCACCAGGGAACGCCGTTCGGCTTCCGGGAGGCGCGGGGCGAGCTGCGGCAGCTGCCGGACGATGCCCAGGCCGGCCTGTTCCGGCTCACCCATTCCTTCCTGGGCCGCCACGGCTACGACGCTTATGAGGTTTCCAACTTCGCCCGCGCCCCCGAGCACCGGTCCCGCCACAACCCCAAGTATTGGGACCACACGCCCTACCTGGGCCTCGGCCCCTCCGCCCACTCCTTCGACGGCAAGAAGCGCTGGTGGAACGAGCGCAAGCTTCACGACTGGCGGGCGAAGATCGCCGCCGGCGAGTTGCCGATCGCCGGCGGCGAGGAGCTCGGCTGGCGCGAGCTGGCGCTCGAAGAGCTCATGCTGTCGCTGCGCACCACTGCCGGGATCGACCTGCCAGGCTTCCGCCGCCGGCACGGCATCGATCTCGCCGCAGGCAATCGCCACCTGATCGACGACCTCCTCGCCCGCGGCCTGCTAACCGAGCGCCACGGCCGCCTGGCGCCCACCCTGAGCGGCCTGGCCGTAGCCGATGCACTGGCTCGCGATTTCAAGATCGGCTGAGCGCCGTACCCGGCCCCGCCGATGCCCGGCGCCGGGCATCGGGTCCGAATCGACCGCGCCAGAGGCCGAGGTTGCCCGCGGGCAACCTCGATACACCTCGGATTCCCGGAGGCACCCCGGCGCCCCGGCAGCTGCCGGCGGCTACTTCTGCCGCTTGGCGGTCAGGTCCATGACCTTCGCGTCCTGCCCGTCCTTGCCCACACCCACCATATACATCTCGAAGCGGTAGGTGTCGCGGTCGACGAAGGTGGTCACGGTCTTGCTCTTCATCACCTTGCCGGTCATCGGGTCGGGACCTTCCGCGGTCTCCGTCAGCGCCGTGCAGGGATCGTCGCACTTGCCGCGAAAAACCATGACGCCGGTGCCCATGTTGTCGACCCAGGTGCTGAAGTACTCGTGGGTGACATTGTCGTAGCCGTCGAGGCTCCGCCCCTCGAAGGGCTGGCCCATGAAGCTGCTGGTGTGCACCTGCAGAAGGTAGCGGCCGCCGAGGATCCAGGACGACTCCACGGTGGAGGTCATCTCGACCGGCGGCTGGGCGGGATCCATCCAGCTCTTGCCCGAGGCCTGCCACTTGCCGGCGAGGTGGCCCAGCAGCTTGTGGTGCTCGCCGGGCTGGGCAAGCTTCATGTAGGCCTCCATCTCGGCTTTCATCTTCGCCTGGGCGTCGGCCGGAGCGCCGCCGGCGGCAGGCGGCTGAGCCTCACCGGCAGACAGCGCCGCCGGGGCGGCGGCCAGGGCCATGAAAGCCAGCAGGGGCAGCACGACGGGGGCGAAACGCGCACGACTTCGCATGACGTTCTCCTCTAGAGGGTCCGGAAGACCGGACGAAATGAGACAGGCTGAGCCGTTTGATCTCTGTTGAGATTGTTGAGATGCTTGTCTTACGCTTCGTTACCGCGTATCCTAGCAGGCTACCGGCCGCCGGTCAAGCGCCTCGTCAAGCCGCAGGGCGCCCGGTATCATGAGCCGCGCCGCCCCCTGGCTGGCCCTGACTCGAACCGCACGCTCGCATGCCCAGCTCCTACGACTCCGCCTCGATCGAGGTCCTCACCGGGCTCGAGCCGGTGCGCCGGCGCCCCGGCATGTACACCTTCACCGACCGGCCGGACCACCTGGCGCAGGAGGTGATCGACAACGCCGCCGACGAGGCGATCGCCGGCTACTGCTCGGAGATCGCCGTCACCCTCCACCAGGACGGCTCGCTCGAGGTCAGCGACGACGGCCGCGGCATGCCGGTGGACCGCCATCCCGGCGAGAAGGTCTCGGGGGTCGAGGTCATCCTCACCCGGCTGCACTCGGGCGCCAAGTTCGCCGAGGGCAACTACCGCTTCTCCGGCGGCCTGCACGGGGTGGGCGTGTCGGTGGTGAACGCCCTCTCACGGCGACTCGACGTCCGGGTCAAGCGCGACGGCCGCGAGCACCAGATGAGCTTCGCCGGCGGCGACAAGACCTCCGAGCTCAAGGTCGTGGGCACGGTCGGCCAGCGCAACACCGGCACCACCGTGCAATTCTGGCCCGACCCCAAGTTCTTCGACTCGACCCGGTTCACCATCGCCAGGATCAAGCACTCGCTGCGCGCCAAGGCGGTGCTCTGCCCCGGCGTCCGGCTGCGCTTCGTCCACGAGGGCGTGCCCACGGACGACGAGGAGTGGTACTACGAGGACGGCCTCACCGCCTACCTGCTCGACGAGCTCGAGCGCGCCGGGCATGGCGCCGACGACGAACGCGTCCCGGTCGAGCCCTTCGTCGGTCACTTCAAGGGCAAGGACGAGGAGGTGGACTGGGCGGTCACCTGGCTGACCGACGAGGCCGGGACCGCGGGCGCGGCGCATCCGCTGCTCGCCGAAAGCTACGTCAACCTCATCCCGACGCCCCTGGGCGGCACCCACGTCAACGGCTTCCGCGCCGGCCTCACCGAAGCGCTGCGCGAGTTCTGCGAGTTCCGCGACCTGCTGCCGCGCGGCGTCTAGCTGGCCCCCGAAGACGTCTGGGCGCGCTGCGCCCACGTGCTGTCGGTCAAGATGCGGGAGCCGCAGTTCACCGGCCAGACCAAGGAGCGCCTGTCGTCGCGGGAGGCCGCGGCCTTCGTCGCCGGCGTCACCAAGGACGCCTGCGGGCTGTGGCTCAACCAGCACACCGGCGACGCCGACCGCATCGCGCGGCTGGCTATCGACAGCGCCCAGGCGCGCCTGCGGGCCGGCAAGCAGGTCAAGCGCAAGACCGTGACCAGCGGGCCGGCGCTGCCCGGCAAGCTCGCCGACTGCTCCAGCCAGGACTTGCAGTCCACCGAGCTTTTCCTGGTCGAGGGCGACTCGGCGGGAGGCTCGGCAAAGCAGGCCCGCAGCCGCGAGTTCCAGGCCATCTTGCCGTTGCGCGGCAAGATCCTCAACACCTGGGAAGTGGCCTCGGCGGAGGTGCTCGCCTCCCAGGAAGTTCACGACATCGCGGTGGCGCTCGGCGTCGATCCGGGCTCTCCGGACGTCTCCGGCCTGCGCTACGGCAAGATCTGCATCCTCGCCGACGCCGACTCCGACGGCGCCCACATCGCCAGCCTGCTGTGCGCCCTGTTCGTGCGCCACTTCCGGCCGCTGGTCGCCGACGGCCGGGTCTACGTCGCGATGCCACCGCTCTATCGCATCGATGTCGGCAAGGACGTCTTCTACGCCCTCGACGACCGCGAGAAGCGCGGCATCCTCGACCGCATCGAGGCCGAGAAGCTGCGCGGCAAGGTCAACGTCCAGCGCTTCAAGGGCCTGGGCGAGATGAACCCGATGCAGCTGCGCGAGACCACCATGGCGCCCGAGACCCGCCGCCTGGTCCAGCTGCTGCTCGCGCCGCCGCCGGCGGCCGCACCGGACCGCGAGACGGCGAGTCCGGCCGACGGGACGAGCGCGGCCGCCACCCCCGCGGCAGCCGGCCCGCCGCCGGAGCCGGACGTCGACGCCGTCATCGACATGCTGCTCGCCAAGGGCCGCGCCGCCGACCGCCGGGAGTGGCTGATGAGCCAGGGCGACCGCGCCGAGGTCGACGTCTGATGGCGACCTCCAGCCGGCGCTCGTCCCGCCGCCGCCCGGGCGGGGCGGAGACGCCCCGCCTGCCATTCGCCGCGACCGGCCGCGGCGGTGCCGGCGCCGGCCCGCCGGGCGCCGCCGACCTCGAGCGCCAATCCCTGGCCAGCTTCACCGAAAAGGCGTACCTCGATTATTCGATGTACGTCATCCTGGACCGCGCCCTGCCCCATCTCGCCGACGGGCTCAAGCCGGTGCAGCGCCGGATCGTCTATGCCATGTCCGAGCTCGCGCTGTCGGCCAACGCCAAGTTCAAGAAATCGGCGCGCACCGTGGGCGACGTCATCGGCAAGTACCATCCCCACGGCGACAGCGCCTGCTACGAGGCCATGGTGCTGATGGCCCAGCCCTTCAGCGTCCGCTACCCGCTGGTGGACGGGCAGGGCAACTGGGGTTCGCAGGACGACCCCAAGTCCTTCGCCGCCATGCGTTACACCGAGGCCCGGCTGACGCCGTTCGCCCAGGCGCTGCTCTCCGAGCTCGGCCAGGGCACCGTCGATTGGGGAGCCAACTTCGACGGCACGCTGGAGGAGCCGAAGCTGCTGCCGGCACGGCTGCCGCACGTGCTGCTCAACGGCGCCTCGGGGATCGCGGTCGGCATGGCCACCGACATCCCGCCGCACAACGCCGGCGAGGTCGCGGCGGCCTGCATGCTGCTGCTCGACGACCAGCGGGTCGCCGACGAGCGCCTGTGGGAAGCCCTGCCCGGACCCGACTACCCGACCGAAGCCGAGATCATCACCCCGCGCGCGGAGCTGCGGAGGATCTACGAGACCGGCGCCGGTTCGCTGCGCATGCGCGCGGTGTGGGAGCGAGACGGCGGCGACGTCGTCGTCACCGCCCTGCCCTTCCAGGTCTCGGGCAGCAAGGTGCTGGCACAGATCGCCGCCCAGATGCAGGCCAAGAAGCTGCCGATGGTCGAGGACCTGCGCGACGAGTCCGACCACGAGAACCCGACCCGGCTGGTGATCACGCCGCGCTCGAACCGGGTCGACGCCGAGGCGCTGATGGCTCACCTCTTCGCCTCGACCGAGCTCGAGCGCTCCTACCGGGTCAACCTGACGGTGATCGGCCTCGACGGCCGTCCGTGCGTCGCCAGCCTGCGCCGGCTGCTGGTCGATTGGCTGACCTTCCGCATCGAGACCGTGCGGCGCCGATTGCGCTTCCGCTACGAGAAGGTCCTCGGCCGCCTCCATCTGCTCGACGGCTTCCTGATCGCCTATCTCAATCTCGACGAGGTGATCCGCATCATCCGCACCGAGGAGGAGCCCAAGCCAGCGCTGATGGCGCGTTTCGGGCTCACCGACACCCAGGCAGAGGCGATCCTGGAGATCAAGCTGCGCCACCTGGCGCGGCTCGAGGAGATGAAGCTGCGCGGCGAGCAGGATGAGCTGCGCCGGGAGCGCGACGCCCTCGAGAAGCTGCTGTCGAGCGAGGCGCGGCTGCGCCGGCGGGTGCGCGAAGAGCTGGCGGCGGACGCTCGCGAGCTCGGCGACGCCCGGCGGTCGCCGCTGGTCGAGCGCGAGCCGGCGCGGGCCTTCGACGAGACGGCGCTGACGCCGGTGGAGCCGGTGACGGTGGTGCTCTCCGAGCGGGGCTGGGTGCGGTCCGCGAAGGGCCATGACCTCGACCCCCGCGAGCTGCCCTTCAAGGCCGGCGACGCCTTCCTGCAGGCGGCGCGGGGCAAGAGCAGCCAGCTGGTGGTTTTCCTCGACTCGACCGGGCGCAGCTACGCGCTGCCCGCGCACACCCTGCCGTCGGCCCGCGGCCACGGCGAGCCGCTGTCCTCGCAGCTGGCGCCGCCCGCCGGGGCGAGCTTCGTCGGCATGATGATGGGCGGCCGCGACGACGACAGCGATCTCTACCTGCTTGCCTCCAGCGCCGGTTACGGCTTCGTCGTGGCGCTCCGCGACCTGGTGGCGCGCAATCGCGCCGGCAAGGCGGCGCTCGGCGTGCCGGCAGGCGCCTGGGCGCTGCCGCCGCAGCCGGTGCACGACCGCGAGCGCGACCGGGTGGCGGCGGTGACCGACGCCGGCAGGCTGCTGCTCTTCCCGCTGCGCGAGCTGCCGTTGCTGGCGCGCGGCAAGGGCGTCCGCATCGTCAGTTTGCGCGCCGGCGCCGCCGGCAAGGACGGGGCGGAGGGAGCGAAGGGGAAGGGGGAGGACGGGGCCGGGGAGCACCTGGTCGCGGTCGCCGCCCTGCCCGAGGGCGCACATCTCAGGGTGCATGCCGGCAAGCACTACCGCAATTTCAAGCCCGGCGAGCTGGCACCGTTCGACGGCGCGCGCGCGCGGCGCGGCGCGGCGCTGCCGCGCGGCTTCCGCGGCGTGACCGGCCTCGAGGTGATCCCCTGATGGACCGCGGGCGATGATCGAGATCGATCGCGAGACGCTGGGCGACTTCGAGCGTGCCGGCCGCCTCGAATGGCTGGAGACCGACGGCCTGGGAGGATGGGCCGGCAGCACCCTCAGCGGCGCTCACAGCCGGCGCGACCATCACCTGCTGCGCCTGCCCGCCGGGCCGGCGGCCATCGCCCCGGAGGCTCCGGAGACCCCGACGGATCCGGCGAACCCGGCGAACCCGGCGAACCCGCAAAACGCCGAGGCAGGCGGCACCGTCGCGCTGGCGAAGCTCGACGAGCTGGTGATCGTGGCGGGACATGCGCACGAGCTGAGCTGCAACCGCTTCCCCTTCTTCGTGGCGGCCGCGGGCCTGCGGCACCTGACCGGTTTCCGGCGCGACCTGTTCCCGGTGTTCGAGCACGCGGCGGCCGGTGTGCGGCTGCAGAAGACCGTCGCCCTGATCGAGGGCGAGAGCACGCTGGTGGTGCTCTACGAGGTGCTGGCGGCGCCCGGTCCCTTCCTGCTCGCCATCCGCCCCTTCTTCTCCCGCCGCGAACCGCACGCGCTCTGCCGCGCCGACCGCCATGGCGCCACGCCCGAGGCGTCGCGCGAGGCGGCGGGCCTGCGCCTGCGCTGGCCGTCCGGAGCGGCGATGCTGCTGGCGGCCGAAGCCGCGGTCGACCGCCGGCCGGAGTGGTGGTACCGCTTCGAGCTCGAGGAGGAGCGGCGGCATGGCCGGGACTTCCAGGAAGACCTGTGGACCCCGGGACTGCTGCGCCGCGAGCTGGCGGCCGGCGAGCGCTTCGGCCTGGTGGCCACGGCAGTGGGGACGGCGGCGGCGACGACGGCGGCCCGCGAGCCGTTCGAGCTGCTGGCGCGCGAGCGGCGGCGGCGCGAGAAGCTGCTGGACCGGCTGCCCGTCCAGGACGAGCTGACGCGCATCCTGGGCCTCGCCGCCGGCCAGTTCTCGCTGCGAGGGCCCGGCGGCGCGCGCCTGCCGGCGGCGGGCTATCCGCACCTGCCCGCGGCAGGCTATCCAGATGGCGAGGCCGCCGCCGCGGACAGCCTGATCGCGCTGCCCGGATTGCTGCTCGCGACCGGCCGCGCCGACGAGGCCAAGAAGCTGCTGCGCGTCCATGCCCGCACCGCCGCTGCCGGGGCAACCGCGCATGACACCGGCGCACCCGGCGACGCGCTCTGGCTGTTCGTGGCCGCGTGGCGCTACCTGCAGGCGACCGGCGACGAAGCCCTGGTGCGGGACAGCCTGGTGCCGTCGCTGGCGAGGATCGCCGCCGCGCACGAGCGCGGCGCCGCGAGCGGCCTGGGCGCCGGCGCGGACGGCCTGCTCGAGGCGGCGCCGGGCTCGCCGGCGGCGGCCCGCCGCGCGGGCAAGGCGGTCGAGATCAACGCCCTCTGGCACAACGCGCTGGCCACCCTGGCCGAGCTGAGCCGCCGGCTGGGCGACGACGCCCAGGCGAAGACCTGGGGAGCCCGCGCCAAGCGGGTCCAGCGCCGCTACGCCGAGCTCTTCTGGAACGCCGCCGCGGGCTGCCTCTACGACAGCGCTCCGGCCGGCGCCGCCGGCGGCCCGGCGAGCGCCGGCGACCCGGCCGGAACGGCCGGAGCGGGCGGAGGCACCGGGGAGGGCGGCCGCGACCAGGCGCTGCGCGCCCACCAGGCGCTGGCGATCGGCCTGCCCTTCCCGGCGCTGTCGAAGCAGCGCGCCCAGCGCCTCCTGCGCACCATCGAGGAGCGGCTCCTGACGCCGGTCGGGCTGCGCGACGTGGCGCTGCCCATGGAGACCGCGGCGCCGGTGTCGGGAACCTTGGATCGCGGAACCGAGGCACATCCGGGCCTGTGGCCGGGGCCGGCCGCCGGCGACGAGCCTGACCTGCGGCGGCATGGACACGCCGAGCTCGCCTGGCCATGGCTGCTCGGACCGTTCTTCGCCGCCCTGGTGTGGCTGCGCGGCGCCGCCGGTAGGCAGCAGGCGCTGCGGATGGTCGCGGAGCTCGACCCGCTCCTGGCCGGCGCCGCGGTCGGCACCATCGGCGAGCAGGTCGGCGCCGAGCCACCCCACGTGGCGGCGGGCCACGTCGCTCACGCCGCCAGCGTCGGCGAGCTGCTGCGGGTCTATGTCGACGACCTGCACGGTGCGGCGACCAGGCCACCGACGCCGGCGCGCCGCGACCGCCAGCCGAAGCCCGAGCCAAAACCCAAACCCAAATCCCCCAAATCCCCCAAATCCCCTAAATCCAAAGCCAAGCTCGAGCCCAAGCCGGAGCCCGGGGGCGGTCCCAAGCCGGGTCCGCGCCGCGCCCGGCGTCCACCCCACCATGCGCCCCACCATGCGAAAACCGCGCCGCGCCAGGACGCGCCTTCCTGACAAGCGGGCACTGGCAGGCGCGGCGGGTCAACCGCGGCGCGGCGTTCAGTTCCCGACCACGAACAGGCTGCCGAAGTTCTCGCTGTAGATCTTGCCGTCCTGGCCGAGCGCAACTGGCGTGTAGGCGGCGCCGATCGCCAGATTCAGGAAGAGCTTGGCGCGCAGACCGCCGCCCTGGTCAATGACGTAGAGGTTGCCGTCCTCGCTGTTGGCGTAGACCGTTCCCCGGCGGTCGACCGCCGGGGCGTTGACGCACCACTCGAAGCCATGCGGGTTGGTCGGTACGCAGGTGACCTGGCCGTTGGGGTGGCGGCTGCACGCGAGCTGGTTGGTGTTCTGATAGCTCCACTGGCGAACCAGACCCTGGCTGAGCTGACTGATGTAGTAGGCCTCGGGGAAGGCCGCGGTGCGGACCGGGGGGCAGATCGCGCTGTCGTCGCAGTAGGACCCCAGGCCTCCATAGTGGTTGTCCTTGGTGATCACCGAATAGGTCCCGTCGTGCGGGTAGATGGCGGGCGTATCGTCCCAACCGAACGGGTAGCTGCCAAGGAACCGGCCGGCGGCGCTGAACTTCATGAGGTGCCCCTGGGCATAGTTGTAGCGCGTGTAGGTGCCGTAGAAGATGCTGCCGTCGGGCGCCACCACCGGCGAGGCAGTCGAGTCGTCGATGATCATCCCCGATCCCGGCCGGTTCTCCGCCGGGTCGACGCCGGACGGGGCGCCGGCGGCGCAACCGCCCGGCGTGCCGCTGGGCGGGATCAGCACGTCGCAGCCGTCGTGGAGGCGGTCGCGCAGCGATGCCTGCCAGCGCGGTGTCAGGTTCGGATTGATCGCCAGCAGATAGGCGGTCCGGCTGGTCAGGTGCGCGACGCTGCCGACGTAGATGGTGCCGTCCGGGCCGACGGCGGGAGCCGAATTCATCGCCGCCCGCTGGGAGCCGCAGGGCACGGTCGGCGCCACCGCGTCGGGGGTCGGCGGCCAGGGCAGTTGGCTGACCTCGAAGACGCCAGGGCACTGGTCGGTGCCGCGGGGAGCGCCGGGGGTCAGCGAGGCGAAGGTCGCCGCGCGGGGGTGGCCCTCGGCGTCGACCCTGACCACCCAGGAGTTGATCGCGTCCACCGTCCAGGGGTTGGCGGGGTCGAGCTGGGTGGCGACGAAATAGACGTTGCCGGCCGGGTCGACGGTGATCGGCCCGGTCAGGAAGACTCTGGGATGGGCGGTGTTGCCGAACGGCTGGATGTGCGCCAGCACCCTGCCGTCGTCCTTGGAGAGCTTGTAGACGGTGCCGCCAAAGCCGGGCACGTAGACGAAATCGCCCGCGACCGCGGCATGGAAGACCGGCTCCCAGGCGGGACCCACGGCCGCGAAACTGTGAGGGATGGGCTTCCAATCGGTCTGGAAGGCCCACCTGCGCACCAGTGCACCGCGCACCCAATCGAGCCGCTCCTCGTTCCAGACCTGTGTCTCCCAGGTCGTGAGGCTGGTGTAGGTCCCGGTCTTGAATCCCAGGTAGACCGCGCCCTCGTCGTCGACCAGCGCCGTCTGGTAGTGCACCAGCAGGTTGCCGCCCGACGCCGGATCGTTCTGCTCCTTCGTCGCAAACGGGTCGTAGAGCGTAGTGGTCAGGATCCTGGCGGGCGTCTGGCCGGCGCCGGCGGCCGCACCGGCATGTTGCGCATCCTGTCCCCACTGCGGCCAGCCGTTCTGCGGCGGTCCGGCTCCTGCCGTCGTGGCGAGCGCCGCTGCGAGCAGCGCGATGACCCTGGTGAAGGCTTGCGGCGAGCTCATGGTCTTCGCTCTCCTCCGTCGAGGCGTACAGGCGCAGTCTATCCCGCCTCGATCCCGCCTCGATCCCGCCGAGGTCTCGCGGTGCGCCTACCGGCGCGGCGGATCTGCGGATATGATCCAGCTCAGCGTCGGTGCGCAGGAGCTGATGACCGGAACGGCCGCGGCGACGGTGCGCGCCGGAGATGCCGTTCGAGCGCCGGCCGCTCGGCCGGGTCGCGGCGGCCCGGGCGCGAGCGGCCTGCCGGGGAGCCGATGAGGTCGCAGCGACCCAAGAAGCCGAAGCAGATGATCCAGGTCGGGAATCATCAGATCACCCTCCCGGAAGGGGTCACGGTGACCGACTGGGCGCTCGAGCGGGTGCACTGGCAGAACCCGCGCATCCGCGCCTTCCTCGGCTGCATCCGGTTGCTCGAAGGGGTGTTCGAGAGCAACTACTCGTTGCTGCACTGCTCGCCCGAGCGGCTGATCGACATCTGGGCCAAGGTGCGCCAGGTCTCCGACCTGATCCGCCACCGGATCGCGCCGCTGCTGCGCGGCCACTCGCGCATCCCCGCCCTGGAGGAGGCGCGCCAGAGCGCCGAGCTCTCCCTGCACCTGCTCGGCGGCCAGGTGCTCGAGCCGCTGGCGCGTTTCCCGGCCGCCATCGCGCCGGACCAGCTGGGCGAGATCCGCAAGCTGCTCTGCATCTCGATCGGCCAGCTGCACGCCTTCCTGCAGGACACCTTCGGCGAGCTGATGGCGAGCGACCCGCGCAGCCTGCACGACGCGGACTACTTCCTGTCACGGCGCTTCCCGCAGGACATCGAGGAGGCGGAGTGGCTGCACGCGACGGTCGGCCGGCTGGGCGAGTACGTCGAGCGGCTCGATCAGGTGCGCACCACCCACCTCACCGCGGTGACCGAGCGCATGCGCGCCGACGAGCTGCTGCCACCGCGCCAGATCTGGGACAACACCGCGGTGCTGATGGAGGTGCTGATCAACGGCCTGACGCCGAAGCTCAAGGAGGTGCTGGCGCTGCGCGGCGTCCGCTTCTACGAGATGGAGATCCTCGACCGCTATGCCGCCGACATCCCCATCTTCTGCCGGCTGCTGCTCGAGCTCCACGACACCGGCTCCTCCGCCGTCGCGGCGATGCAGGCGGCGCTCGCGGAAGCGCCCGGCGACCGCGACCAGAACCACCGCGACCTGCGCGCCTGCCATGCCGCGGTGAGCCACCGGATCGTCGGCCTGCTGGTCAAGGTCGACAAGAGCTTGCAGGACCTGGTGGCGTTCCTGCCGCTCTGGCTGCAAGCCATCGAGAAGCGCCGCGCCCTGCTGCTCCGGCGCGCGGCGGAGGAGCCCGCGGGCGCTTCGCTCCTCGCCTAGAGGTGCAGCATGGAGATCGTTCGCGCCGCGCCCGAGCTGGCCGGGGACCTCACCCGCATCGCGCTCGCCGCCAAGCGCCACTGGCAGTATCCGGAGCGTTGGATCGAGATCTGGACGCCGGCCCTGACCATTGCTCCCGATTACGTGGCAACGAACCCGACCTTCGCCGCCGTCGAGGCGGGCGATCCGCTCGGCTTCTACGCGCTGGTCCCGGCGGCGGACCGCTCGCGGGCGCAGCTGGACCATCTCTGGATCCTCCCCGAACGGATCGGCAACGGCCTCGGCCGCGCCCTGTTCGAGCACGCGGTGGCCACCGCCAGGTCGCTCGGAGCCGCGGTCATGGACATCGAGGCCGAGCCCTACGCTGAACCCTTCTACCGCCACATGGGAGCCCGCCGCACCGGCGAGCGCACCGGCCGGATCGAGGACCAGCCGCGGGTCCTGCCGCTGCTGGAGCTCGCGCTGGTGAGCGGTTGTTGACCGCCGGCGCGGGTGCGGGTGCGCGACGCGCCCGGGTGCGGGTGCATTATCCGCTGGCGACCGGGCGGATGGCGCTGCGCAGCGATCGGGATTGGGACGCGGACGTCGAGGCGGTGGGCGAGGACGCTGGCGGCACCTGCTTCGAGTTCGAGCTGACCTGGGAACGGGGCGTCTATAGCTACTTCAAGCCGGTGCTCCACGACGCCGGCGGCATCCATTGGGCGCAGGGCGAGAACTACCTGGCGCTCTCCACCAGCGGGAGAGGTGAGCGCACCGGCGCCGCGATCCTGGATGACACGCCCGACAGCCCGGTCCGCGACGTCTATCCGCACTTCTTTTCCGACGCCGGTTGCAGCGAGTGCGGCATCCTCCGGCGGCGTTCGCGCGACGGCGAGCGCGAACACAGCCTGCGCGTCTTCTACCCGCCGGGCTACGACGAGAACTCCCTGGAGTCGTTCCCGGTGGTGTACATGCAGGACGGCCAGAACCTCTTCTTCCCGCAGGAGGCGTTCGGCGGCAACCCCTGGCGGATCGGCGAGACGCTGCGCATCCTGGACGCCATGAACCTGATCCGCAAAGTGATCGTGGTGGGCATCTACCCTCGCGACCGGATGCTGGACTACACCCAGGAGGGCTACGAGGACTACGGGCGGTTCCTGGTCGAGGAGGTCAAACCGTGGGTCGACGCCACCTACCGCACCCTGCGCGGTCCGCAGACCACGGTGACCATGGGCTCTTCGCTCGGCGGCCTGGCGTCGCTGCTGCTCGGCTGGCGCTGGCCGGAGGTCTTCGGCTGCATCGGCTGCCTGTCCAGCACCTTCGGCTGGCGCGAGGACCTGTTCGCGCGCGTCGGCGCCGAGCCGAAGCGCCCCATCCGCATCTATCTCGACAGCGGCTGGCCGCGCGACAACTACGAGGTGACGCGGGCGATGCGCGATCTGCTGGCGGCCCGCGGCTATGCCCAGGGCCGCGACCTGCTCTATCTCGCTTTCCCGCGCGCCACCCACGACGAGGCTTCCTGGGCGATGCGCGCCCACGTCCCTTTCCAGTTCTTCTTCGGCGGGTGAGCGCGCCATGACGCGGCCGTGGCAGACCCTGGCGAGCGCCGACACTCCCGAGGGGCGGCTCGAGCTGCGGCGACGCGGCGAACACGAGCTGGTGATCACCATCGGCGGCAGGGTGCTGATGAACGGCGCCGCCCACCGCTCCGAGTCGGCCCTGGCCGAGCTCGCCTGCCGCACCATCGCCAGACGGCCGCGGCCGCGGGTGCTGCTCGGC
>DATGHG010000248.1:0-18239 GCA_035308185.1 Thermoanaerobaculia bacterium
AGCTGGCGGAGAACCTGTTCGGCGTGGAGCATTCGTCCGTGGCGACGGTGCTGTGTAACCTGGGGCTGCTTCTCGAGCAGACGAACCGCCTCGCCGAGGCCGAACCGATGATGCGCCGGGCGCTGAAGATCACCGAAGCGACCGACGGGCCAGAACATCCAAGAATCACTGCAAGTCTAAGTAACATTGCGCTGCTGCTTATGGACACGAACCGCCTCGCCGAAGCCGAACCATTGCTGCGCCGGGCGCTGAAGATCGACGAGGCTGCCTACGGACCGGAACATCCCGAGGTCGCCACGGATCTCAACAACCTAGCGCGGCTGCTCAAGGCCACGAACCGCCTCGCCGAGGCCGAACCGCTGATGCACCGGGCACTTGCCATCAGCGAGGCAGCCCACGGACCGGAACATCCAACGGTCGCTGTACGACTCAATAATCTGGCTCAGCTGCTCCACGACACTAACCGCCTCGCCGAGGCCGAACCGCTGCTGCGCCGGGCGTTGGCCATCGATGAGGTGGCCTACGGGCTGGAACATCCAACGGTCGCCGTACACCTCAATAACCTGGCTCAGCTGCTCCAGGACACGAACCGCCTCACCGACGCCGAACCGTTGATGCGCCGGGCACTGGACATTGGCGAGGCGACCTACGGACCAGGACATCCAGTGGTCGCCTTACAACTCAATAACATGGCGGTGCTGCTCCAGGAAACGAGCCGCCTCGCCGAGGCTGAACCGCTGATGGGCCGGGCACTGGCTATCGACGAGGCATCCTTTGGGAAGGATAATCCCAGAGTCGCACGCGATCTCAATAATCTTGCGCTGCTGCTCAAGGCCACGAACCGCCTCGCCGAGGCCGAACCGCTGATGCGCCGGGCACTGGCCATCGACGAAGCAGCCTACGGGCCGGTACATCCGAGTGTCGCCATGGATCTCAATAACCTGGCGCAGCTGCTCAAGGACACGAACCGCCTCGCCGAGGCCGAGCCGTTGATGCGCCGGGCGCTAGATATTGACGAGGCAGCCTACGGTCCCGAACATCCGGGTGTCGCCAGGGACCTCAACAACCTGGCGCTGCTGCTCAAGGATACGAACCGCTTCGCCGAGGCCGAACCATTAATGCGCCGGGCGCTGGCCCTCGGCGAGGCAACCTACGGGCCGGACCATCCAACGGTGGCTTTACGACTCAATAACCTGGCGCAACTGCTACAGGACACGAAGCGTCTCGCCGAAGCCGAGCCGCTGATGCGCCGAGCGCTGGTCATCGACGAGGCTGCCTTCGGGTCGGAACACGCCGCAGTCGCCACGGATCTCGAAAACCTGGCGCTGTTGCTCCAG
Organism: Thermoanaerobaculia bacterium; assembly: GCA_035308185.1. Taxonomy (GTDB): domain Bacteria; phylum Acidobacteriota; class Thermoanaerobaculia; order Multivoradales; family UBA5704; genus JASLEW01. Next base: position 1,338 of record DATGHG010000248.1, read on the forward strand.
GACACCAACCGCCTCGCCGAGGCCGAACCGCTGATGCGCCGGGCGCTGGTCATCTACGAAGCGAGCTACGGGCAGGAGCACCCGAAAGCGATTTGGGCTCGGAAGTACCTCGCCAATCTCGAGCAGGCAGATCAGAGCAAGCTTGAGGGAGCGTAGAAGGGATGGATGGTAGGGCCGCGGAGCAAGCTGTCCGAGGACGGCGCCCGGCGACAGGGCGTTAGTGGCGCGAAGCGGCCCGCCGGGCGCCGCCCGCAGGAGCAGCTTGACTCCGCGTGCCCGGTGGGGCCTCGCCGGGTTTCTCCGACGCGGCAGGTGGGCAGGTGGAGCACTGGCCCTGGGAGACACCACCCGCGCCTGTCCGCTTAAGCGGCGAGGGCGCCAAGCGCCCGCAGCCCTACGGGAACCGGCCGCTGCCCACCAGGTAATCCAGCCGCGCCTGCCGGGCCGCGTCCTCGGCGTTGGCGACCGCGGTGTCGGCGTCGCGGGCGCGGCGCTGGGCGTCCAGGACGTCCAGGCTGGTCGAGGCGCCGGCGTTGTAGCTCAGGTTGACGATGTCCAGCGCGTCGTGGGCCTGGGTGGCGGCGCGGCGGGCGCTGATCAAGCCCTGGTCGGCGAGGCGGATGGATTCGCCGGCGATCCGCACGTCCGATCGCGCCTGGACCTTGCCGCCGGTCAGGTTGGCCGCCGCCTCGTCCACCAGCGCCCGGCGCTCCTTCTTCTCGCCGCGCCGCAGGCCGCCGTCGAAGATCGGCACGTTGAGCTGCAACACCGCCTGCCAGCTGTGCGATAGCGCGAAACCGGTGCTGGGCTGCTGCAACAGCTCCTGGAAATTCAAGCCCAGCGTCGGCACCCAATCGCGCCAGCTGTCGCGCAACACGTGCTCGGCCGCGGTCTGCCGCATCGCCAGCACCGCCACGTCGGCGCGCTTGGTCTCGACGCCGGCCATCGCCTCGCCTGCCGGCGGCAGGTCCTCGAAGGCCGGCTCGTCGGCGGTGTCGTACGGGCCGTCCGTGGACAGCAGCACGCCCAGCGCCTCCTGGGCCCGGCGCAGCTCGAGCGTCGCCTGCTCGACCAGCACCTCGTCATTGGAAACGTCCTGGGCCGCCTGCACCTCTTCGAGCCGGCTGGCGGCGCCGGCCACCTGGCGCTGGTGGGAGACGTCGAAATGTGCCCGGGCGGTGTCGAGCGCCCGCTGGTTGGCGTCGATCGTGCGGTGGCGCGCGATCACCGTCAGGAAGGCGTTGGCGGTCGCCATCGCCACCCGGCGCTTGGCGTCGGCGACCGAGAGCTGGGCGATGGTCTGGTTGTCGATGGCATGGGCCCACTGCGCCCAGCTGGCCAGGTTCACCAGCGGCGCCGTGATCGTGCCGGTCTCGTTCTTGACGTCGTGCGGCTGGAAGACCACACCGGCAAACGCGATCTCGTAACCGAAGCGCGTGTAGGAGGCGGACGCGCTGACCTGCGGCAGCGAGCTCGCCCGCGTCTGCAGCACCAGCGCCTCGGCGCGCAACACCTCCGCCACCGCCTGCCGCACGGTGGTGTTCTGGGCCAGCACGCGGTCGATCGCGTCGCGGAAGGTGATGCGTTCGGCCGGCGCGGCCGGCGACACGTCGGCAACGCTGCCGGCGGCCGGCGCGGTGCCGGTCGATGCCGGTGCGGCGCCCGCGCCAGCCGTCCCGCTGCCAGGCGCAGCCGCCGGTGCGGCACTGCCGGCGCCAGCCGTGCCGCCGGCCGGCGCGGTCCCGGACATCGGCACCGTGGGCGTCGCGGCCGGCGCCGCCGGCGATTGCGCCGTCGCGGCACCCACCGGGGCAAGGACGAGAGCGGCGCCGAGCACCACGCGGCGGAACGTTCTGATCGAAATGGTGTCACGCATGGTCTGGGTTGCCTCCCGCCGCCTGCACCGCGGGCTCCGTCGCCGGCGCGTCCGCCTCCGCTGGACGGCCGCCTCCCGGGAAGAGGCTGCGGATGATCACGTAGAGCACGGGGATGATCACGAGGTTGAGCACGGTCGACACCAGCATGCCGCCGAACACCGCCGTGCCGACCGAATGGCGGCCTTCCTTGCCGGCGCCGGTGGCGAACACCAGCGGCAGCACGCCAAGGATGAAGGCGAACGAGGTCATCAGGATCGGCCGCAGGCGGATGCGCGCCGCCTCCACCGCCGCCTCGATCAGACCGTGGCCGCGCCCGCGCAGCTGCTCGGCGAACTCGACGATCAGGATCGAGTTCTTCGCCGCCAGGCCGATCAGCATCACCAGGCCGATCTGGACGTAGACGTCGTCCTGCAACCCGCGCAGCGCCGCCGCCGCCAGCGCGCCGAAGATCGCCAGCGGCACCGCCAGCAGGATGATGAACGGCAGGGTGAAGCTCTCGTACTGCGCCGACAGCGTCAGGTAGACGACCAGCAGCCCCAGGCCGAAGAGCAGCGCCGACTGGCCGCCGGAACGGATCTCTTCGAGCGACAGACCCGACCACTGGTAGCTGAAGCCCTGCGGCATCGTGCTCTTGGCCAGCTTCTCCATCTCGGCGATCGCCTGCCCGGAGCTGAAGCCCGGCGCCGCCGCGCCGGTGATCTCGGCCGAACGGAACAGGTTGTAATGATTGATCAGCTGCGGCCCGGTGGTCTCGCCGATCGTCACCAGGTTGTCGAGCGCCACCAGGCCGCCGCGGTCCGAGCGCACGTAGTACTGGCGGATGTCGTCGGGGCGGGTGCGGAAGCGGCCGGCGGCCTGGACGTAGACGCGATAGGAACGGTTGTTGAAGTTGAAGTCGTTGACGTACTCGGAGCCCAGCAGCACCTGCAGGGTGTCGTCGATCTGGGAGAGCGGCACGCCGAGGCTCTTCGCCTTCTCGCGGTCGATGGTCACCAGCAGCTGCGGGTCGTTGGCGGTGTAGCTCGAGTACAACGTGTGCAGCCGCGGGTCGGCGTTGCCCTTGCCGATCATCGCGTGGGTGGCGTCGGCCAGCGCCTGCACCGTCGAACCGCTCTGATCGAGCACCTCGAACTGGAAACCGCCATAGATGCCCAGGCCGTTGATCGAAGGCGGCAGCACCGGGATCACCAGCGCTCCCGGGATGCCGCCGAACAGCGGCCCGAACAGCCGGCCGATGATCGCCTGCGCGGAGTGCTCGGCCCCCGGCCGCTCCTTCAGCGGCTTGAGGCCGGCGAACATCAGCCCGGCGTTGGGCGCGCTGCCGGTGAAGCTGAAGCCGGTGACCGCGAACACGCTCTGGATCTCCGGGATCGTGTGCATCACCCCGACCGCCTGCTTGGCGACGGCGGTGGTGTAGTCGAGCGACGCTCCGGGCGGCGCCTGGATGATGGCGATGATGTAATCCTGGTCCTCGTCGGGCACGAAGGCGGTCGGCACCCGGTTGAAGATCCACGCGGTGAGGCCGAGGCCGCACAGGAACGCCGCCACCACCCACCAGCGCCGGCCTTCCAGCCGTTCGAGCGTCCGGCGGTACCAGCCGTTGAGGCCGGCGATGCCGCGGTTGAAGGCGCCGAAGAAGCCCCGGTGCGCCGTCTCCTCGCGCCGCAACCAGAGCGCCGCCAGCGCCGGCGTCAGGGTCAGCGCGTTGAACGCCGAGATCGCCACCGAGCAGGCGATGGTGAGCGAGAACTGCTTGTACAGCAGGCCCGTGGTGCCGGGGAAGAACGCCACCGGCACGAACACCGACACCAGCACCAGCGAGGTGGCGATGACCGCGCCGGTGATCTCGCGCATCGCCACCGACGCCGCCGCCATCACCGTCATCTCGCTCTCGCGGATGTGGCGCTGGATGTTCTCGATCACCACGATCGCATCGTCGACCACCAGGCCGGTGGCCAGGGTGAGACCGAAGAGCGTCAGGGTGTTGATCGAGAAGCCGAGCAGCTTGACCAGCGCGAAGGTGCCGACCAGCGACACCGGGATGGTGATCGCCGGGATCAGCGTCGTGCGCCAATCCTGCAGGAAGATGAAGATCACCAGGATGACGAAGACGATCGCCTGCAGCAGGGTGAACAGCACCTCTCGGATCGACTCGCCGACCACCGTCGTGGTGTCGAAGGCGATGGTGCCCTTGAGGCCCGGGGGGAAGCGCTGCCGCAGCCGCAGCAGCTCGGCCTTGACCGCCTTGTCCACCTCGAGCGCGTTGGCGCTGGGCAGCTGGAAGACCGCGAAGCCGATCGCCGGGACGTCGCCGAAGGTCAGGTTGCTGTCGTAGTTCTCGGAGCCGAGCTCGACGGTGCCGACGTCCTTGAGCTTGACCAGGGTGCCGTCCTGCTGCGCCTTGACGATGATGTTGCCGAACTCGGCGGGCTCGCTCAGCCGCCCCACCACCCGCACGCTGATCTCGAAGCCCTGGCCGCTCGGCACCGGCGGCTGGCCGACCTGCCCCGCCGCCACCTCGACGTTCTGCTCGCGCAGCGCCGCCAGCACGTCGGTGGCTGTCAAGTTGCGGCCGGCGAGCAGCACCGGATCGAGCCAGACGCGCATTGCGTACTTGCGCTCGGCGAAGATCTGCACGTCGGACACGCCCTTGATGCGCTTCAACGAGTCGCGCATGTAGACGTCGACGTAGTTGCTCATGAATTTGGCGTCGTACTCGCCGTGCTCGCAATAGACGCCGACCACCAGCACGATGGCGTTCGAAGCCTTGGCCACCGTGACGCCGGTGGTCTTGACCTCGTTGGGCAGGCGCCCGAGGGCGATCGAGACGCGGTTCTGCACGTCCACCGCGGCGAGGTCGATGTTGCGGTCCAACTCGAAAACGGCGGTGATGTTGCTCAGACCGTTGTTGCCGCTCGTCGAGGTCAGGTAGCGCATGCCCTCGGCGCCGTTGATCTGCTGTTCGAGCGGGGTGGTGACCGCGGACTCGACGGTCTGGGCGTTGGCGCCGGTATAGACGCTGCTCACCGTGACCTGGGGCGGCGCCAGGGTCGGGTACCACTCGATCGGCAGCGTCGGGATGCTGACCGCTCCGGCGAGGATGATCAGCAGCGCGCAGACCGTCGCGAAAACGGGTCGCCTGAGGAAGAATTCAGCCATGGCGGGGCTCTCTCGCGGCCGGGGAGATCAGGCGCCAGAACGGCCGGACGAGCCGGACGGTGATTTGGCGTCCGCACCGCCGGACGCGCCGGACGGTGATTTGGCGCCCGGTCCTCCGGACGACTCGGGCGATGCCTTGGCGCCCGCCCCTCCGGGACCGCCAGGGCCGGCGGGGCCGCCGGGACCGGCAGGGGCGCCGCCGCCGCCGCCCATTCCGGCGGGCATCTCCATGATCGGCACGCCGTCGGCCAGCTTCTGCACGCCGCCCGAGACGACGCGCTCGCCGGGCTTCAGCCCGGCCGTGACCACGTAGTCGTTGCCCACCACGTCGCCGACGCTGATCGGGCGCTGATGGGCCACCAGACCGGCCGGCGCGCCGCCGGGAGCGCCGCCGCCCGCACCGCCGCCACCTGGACCACCGCCCGCACCGCCGCCGGCCGCACCGCCGGGACCTCCCGGACCGCCGGGGGCGCCGGGGGCACCGCCGGGCTCGGCGACGAAGACGAAGTACTGGCCGTTGACGCGCGACACCGCCAGCACCGGCACGACCACTCCGGGATGGGTGTTCCAGATCAGCCGCGCGCGCACGAACTGGTCGGCGCGAAAGCCGCGCGGGCCGTTGGGCACCGGCGCCTTGACCAGCACCTCCTGGGTCTGATTGTCCACTTGCGGCGAGATGAAGTTGACCTGGGTGCTGGCGACCAGCGCCCCGTCGCCGCCCAGCACCTCGACCGGCAGACCCATCCGCAGGTCCTTGGCGTGCTCGATCGGCACCGAGATGTAGACCTCGAGCGCGTCGTTCTGGTCGATGGTGGTCAGCAGGGTCGCGGTGGTCACGCGGTCGCCGGTGCGCACCGGCACGTCGCCGACCACGCCGGCGGCCGGCGCCACCACCCGGTAGTAGGCCAGCTGCACCTCCTGCTCCTTGACCTGGGCGCCCACCGCGTCGTAATCCGCCTGCGCCTGGGCGAGCCCGGATTCCGCCTCGTCGAGCTGCTGCTTGCTCACCGCGCCGCCCTGGTACAGCGTCGCCATGCGCTGCCGCTGCTCCTTGGCGTAGTTGAGCGCCGCCTGCTTCGCCGCCCGCGACGCTTCCTGGCTGTGGACCGTGGCACGCTGCTTCTCCGGGTCGATCTGCATCATCGGCGCCCCCGCCGCCACCCGGTCGCCCGACTTGACCAGGATGCGGGTGATGACGCCCTCGACCTGCGGTTGGACGTTCGTCGTGTGGCGCGACTTGAGCGTCGCCACGTATTCGGTCGCATCGCGCAGCGGCGCCTCGGCGACCGTGGTGATCGGTACCGGCATCGCCGGCATGCCGCCGCCGGCTCCGCCGCCAGGTCCGCCAGGCCCCCCGGCACCACCACCGCAGGCACCGCAGGCGACGCCGGCCGCCATGACGCCGGCCAGCAGCAGTCCAGGCATCGGCGCCGCGCTCCGGGACCGGCCGGGATTTCGTGTTCGACAGTTCATATCGGGCTCCATGCCAACAAGGATCTCGCCATGCCGCGCGGTCCGCCGCGCGTTCTTCGCGGCGGCGCACCCTCCCGCGCCCGAGACCAAGCCCAGGCCGTCCGTCCGGCGCCTGCCGCTCGCTTGGACCTCGGGGCGGTACCGGGCAAGGCTCGTTCGCCGGCGAACTATACAGGGTCCGGCCGTATCGCGCACCTTCACCGTGCGGTGGTCGGAGTGGCCTGGGGCGCTGGTCCGCCCTGGATACGCCCCTCGGCGAATTTTGTTGCAGGCGCCAGCTCGGGAAACCCGGCGGCTAGCGGCCGCAGCAGGGCGAAAGCTGCCGCGCGGTCGGCGTCGGCGAGCGCCGCGGCGGCGAGCGCCAGCCGGGCGCTGACCGGATCGGTCCCCGGCGGCCGCCATCCGGGCAGCGGCGGCGCCTCCCGCGGCCGGGCCAGGCGCAGGGCGAGCGCGCCGGCGCGAGCATCCGCGGGCCGCACCGCCCAGGCGGCACGGGCCATCCCGGCGGCCCGCCCGCGGTCCCCCAGCGCCAGCAGGTCGAGCGCCGCCCAGTACTGCGGCACCGCGACTTCGCGGTCGTCGCTGGTGTAGTCGCCATCGCCGCCGAGCAGCGGCGCCAGCACTTGTAGCGAAGCGGCCGGGCGGCCTCGGCGCGCGAGGTCGATGCCGGCGGCCAGGCGCTCCGCCGCCTGGCGCAGCCGCGGCCGCAGCAGCCGCCCGTCCTGGGCGGCGCACAGGATCTCCCCCAGGCCAGCCGGCTGCCGCCCCAGGAGGGCATCCCATCCCAGCTGATCGAGCACCGCCACCCGCGCCGTCGCCGCCGCCATCCCGAGCGCGGCGGCAACCCCCAGCAGCAGGGCGAGGAGCGGCCGCACCGCGGCGGTCGTCCGGCCGCCCGTCAGGTCCGCCGCCAGCGCCGGCAGCACGATCCACAGCGCCAGGGCGGCCGGCAGCCGCTGCCGTGCCGAGGCGTAGACGGCCGCCTGCACCGCGCAGGCCAGCGCCGCCACCGCCAGCGGCCCGGCCAGCTCGGCGAGGCGGCCGCGGCGGGCGAGCGCCACCCAGGGCAGCGCCAGCAGCGGCACCGCGAAGCCCCACGGCAACCACCGCCGCAGCCGGCGGTCCAGCCGTTCCGCGATCAGCAGGTCGTGGCCCTCGTAGGGGGCAAGGGCGAGCAACGCCTTGCGGGCGCAGCGCCGGACCGCCGCGGCCGGCCGGGCGGCGATCGCCTCCCATGCCAGGCCGGTCCAGTAGCGGTTGGCGGCCAGCGGCCCGAGCCGGCGGCCGGCGGCGGCGGACGCGATCCGCCGGTACGCCACGTGCCCGTAGTCGACGGTCTCGCGGTGGCTCCGTTCGAGCCGGATCACCGCCGGCGGCGCGAAGCGGGTGAGGCCGGTGGCGCCGGGACCGTTGCCCTCGTAGAACACCGCTCCCGGGTTCATTATCACCGGCACGCCGGTGAGCCGCGCGCGGGTGACCAGCGGCGGTCCGAGCACGACCGCGCCGACCAGCAGCGCCGCCGTCCAGATCAGCCGCCGCGCCGCCCGCCGCGGCCGGCCGGGCGGCGCCGCCGCGGCCATCCAAAACGCCCAGACCGGGATCAGCAGCAGATGCTGGGGCCGGCCCAGCGCCGCCGCCGCCAGGCTGCCGAAGGCGAGCGCGGCCAGGGCGGCGGCCCCGACCGGCGCGAAAAGCCCGAAAGGCGCGAGGGGCGGCGCGAGCTCGCCGCCACCCCTGACCGGCGCCGCATCCGGCGCACCCGGGAGCCCCGCCCGGGGGGCGGTCAGGCCCGCCGGCGTGGCCCCGGCCGCGGCAACCGTCGTGCCGTCCGGTGCCGACTTGACTGCCGCTCCGCCGCTCAGGCGCGCCCTGGCGAGCAGCCCGCAGAGCACCGCGAGCGCCAGGCAGGCGACGATCACGGTCTCCGGCTCGAGCATCCCGCAATAGACCAGGAAGGGGCGGTACGACGCCACTCCCAGGCCGGCCACCCAGGCCCACCGCCGGCCCGCCAGCAGCGCCGCCGCCAGCGCCGCGGCGGCCGCCGTCGCGGCGTGCAGCGCCGCCTGGACGGCGAGGATCCCGGCGAAACCCAGAGGCAGCAGCGCCCGGACCAGCCCGAGGTAGAGAGGGCTGTAGTCGAGCAGGCGCTCGGCCCGCTCCGCCGCCGGCGCCGCGGCCGCCTCGAGGTACTTGGGGAAGATCGCGTCAGGATGGGTGACGCCGGCCAGCACCAGCGCGCAGGTCAGGCCGGTGGCGAAGGCGCCCAGCGCCGGCAGCCAGGCCCCAGCCAGCGCCGGCGGACCGGCGCCTGGCAGCGTCGGCGGACCGGCGCCAGCCAGCGCCGGCAACCCGGCGCCATCCAGCGCCGGCAACCCGGCGCCATCCAACCTCGGGCCGGCGCCGGGGCCGGGCGGCAAGCGGTGCTCCGGCACCCCGTCCAGAGGTGCCGGAGCACGGCGATCCGGCGGGATCAGCAGACGCGGCAGACCGAGCAGGCGTTGGTGTGGTTGGTCGGACAGGCGGTGCCGGCGGTCGTGGTGCACGCCGGGAAGGTCGATATCCCGCCGGCCGCATCGCCCAGCTCGCGAGGCTCGAGGTTGCGCAGCGTCTCGCGGTGCAGCGTGAGCTTCCAGTCCGCTCTCTTCTTCATGAATCTCTCCTTTCGGGTATGGGGCGTTCCCCTCATCTAGCAGTGCGCCGCGACACGCGAGCCGCTACAGGGGATCGCCGCCGATGCCGAGGCTGCCGGTGGCGCTGCCGCCGGCGAGGGCCGGCCGTCACGCCTGACGGCGGCGGCGCAGGCTGGCACGCAGACCGTCCTTCGGCTCCGGCGGGATCAGGCTCCAGTCGAGGTCGAGGTCCTGTCCGGGCGCCAGCTCCCAGGTGTAGCCGCGCAGCAGGTTGACGGCAAAGGCCTGCATCAGCGTGGTGGCGAAGTCGGTGCCCGGGCAGCGATGGCCGTGGGCAGGCCCGGCACCGTGCGGCACGAAGGCAAAGGGATGCCGCAGGTGCTCGCCGCGTCCCGGCGCGAAGCGGTCGGGATCGAAGCGCTCGGGGTCGGGATAGACCTCGGCGGTGACGTGCGAGGCGCGGTGCGCCCACAGCACCATCCAGCCCGCCGGCACCCTGTGGCCCTTGAACTCGAAGCTCTCGCGCGCCTTGCCGAACAGCACCGGCAGGATCGGGCAGAGGCGCTTGACCTCCATGACAACCTGCAAGAGGTAAGGCGATGTCGCCGGCATCGCCGGCATTGCCGGCGTGGCCGGCGTGGCCGGCGTGGCCGGCGTGGCCGACGTGGCCGGCTCGGCATCGATCTCCGCTTGCAGCCGGGCGCGGACTTCCGGATGGCTGGTGAGCTGCACCACGATCGCCGCCAGCTCGGCGAACACGATCAGGCCGGCGATGATCAGGTGATGCAGCTCGGCCTTGCACTCCTCGGTACCGATCTCGCTGCCGGCGGCGTCCCTGGCGGCGAGGATGCGGGACAGCCCGTCGTCCTGGGGCTGCCGCCGGTGGTCCGCGATCGCCACCTCGAAGCGGGCCAGGATGCGCGCCAGCGCCGCGCGGCCGCGGCTATAGGCGGTGCCGGGCAGCGGCACCGGCAGCTTCGAGAAGGCGCGCAGCACCTGCTGGTAGTCGCCGCGCAGCGCTTCGGTGTCGGGTCCCGGCGGGATGCCCATCACCATGGCGCAGATCACCTCGATCGCCAGGCGCTTGAGCTCCGGGATCCAGACGATCTCCTCCTGCCCCGCCCAGCGCTCGCAGGCCTCGGCGACCATACGTTCGATCCCGGGCTGGTAGGCGCGCAGGGCATCGCGGGTGAAAGCCTGCAGGATGAAGGTCTTGCGGGAGAGGTGCGGGTCGCCGTCGAGCAGCGGCAGGCTGCTGCCCCCGAACAGCTCCTGCACGTGCGGCGGCATGGCTCCGGCGCGCTGCACCTCGGAATCGATGAAGCGGCCACTGGCATCCGGTCCGGCCAGCACGGCGGTCGGGCGGCCGAGGATGCGAGTCTTCCAGATCGGGCCATGCAGCGTGGTGCGGCTGGCGACGAAGCCGAAGCCGTCCTTTAGGAAGGGCAGCGTCTCGCCCAGCAGCGGCAGGCCGCTGCTACCCGGCGGCAGCGGCGCGTTGGCTGCCGGCAGCGCCGGCGGCCCAAGCGGCGCTGCCGGTGCCGCCGTGCCCGGCGCGACCGGCGAGGTCGCGGCAGCCGGCAGACCCGGCGATCGTGGCGGCGAGAGTCGCCGGTCTTCCTCGGGCTGCGCCATCTCAGGCATGGAGGAGCCTCCCACCGGCGCAGCGCGGCAGTGCCCCGGCCGCCAAGGTCGGACCCGCCAAGCGCCGCGGCCTGGTGATCGCCGGCCCGCAGTCTATACGACGCGGCCTCGGGTCGCCTGCAGCGCGGTGGCGATGGCCGCACGATACGCTGCCACTGCTCGCGGCGCCGCTTCTGCTACGATCGCCGCGCCATGCGCCACCGGTCGAACCGCTGGCGCCGCCAGGCCCGGCAGCTGCTCCGCGCTCAGGCCTCGAGGTGCATGATGCTCGTCGCCATGGCTCTCCTCGCCGCGACCACCGCGACCACCGCGGCCGGCACGGCAGCGACCGTACCCACCGCGAGCGAGCCGGCGATCGACCTGCTGGTCGACGCCAGCGACGCCCCGCGCGGCGTCTTCCATTCGCGGCTCGTCATCCCGGCCGCTCCCGGTCCGCTCGCCCTCGCCTACCCCAAGTGGATCCAGGGCGAGCACACGCCGACCGGGCCGATCACCCAGCTGGCCGGCTTCACCGTCACGGCGCTGGGCAAGGCACTGTCGTGGCAGCGCGACCCGCTCGAAATGTACGTCCTGCGCCTCGAGGTGCCGGCCGGCGCGGACGCCGTGACGGTCGAGCTCGACTACCTGTCGCCGCCGGCCACGTTCGGCAGCGGCTACGGCGAGACCCCCAACGCCACCCCTCACCTCGCGATCGTCGACTGGCACGACCTGCTGGTCTATCCGCTGGGAGGCGCCGCCGCCGACATCCCGATCCACGCCACCCTGCGCCTGCCGCGGGGATGGCAATACGACACCGCGCTCCACGCCGAGCCCGACCGCCAGCAGCGGCAGCCGGGCCAGGCCGCGGACGCCACCACCTTTGCCACCGTCAGCCTGTATACGCTCCTCGATGCGCCGCTGCTGGCCGGCGACGTCTTCCGCATCATCGAGCTGCCCGACCCCCTCGGCGCGGCGCCGGTGCGCATCAGCCTGGCGGCCGGCCGCGCCGCCGAGCTCGAGGTCCCCGCGGCGCGGATCGCCGCCTACCGCCGGCTCCCTGCCGAGGCGGCGGCGCTGTTCGGCGCGCGTCACTACGGCGAATATCACTGGCTGGTGGCGCTCGACGACTCGCTCGACCAGAACGGCCTCGAGCACCACGAGTCGAGCGACAACCGCGGCCGCGCCGCGCTGTTCACCGATCCCGCGCAACTGCTGCGTGGCGGAACGCTGCTGCCTCACGAATACGTGCACTCGTGGAACGGCAAATACCGGCGCCCCGCGGGTCTGGCGACCGCCGATCCCCTGGCGCCGCTGCACACCGACCTGCTATGGGTCTATGAAGGGCTGACGCGGTACCTCGGCGACGTGGTGCTGACCGTGCGCAGCGGCATCCGCACGCCCGAGCAGAGCCGCGAGCATCTGGCCTTCCTCGCGGCGACGCTGGACCACAACCGCCCCGGGCGCCGGTGGCGGCCGCTGGTGGACACCGCCGCCGCGGTGCCGGCGTTCGACGACGCCCCGGCCGCCTGGACGGCTTACCGGCGCGGCCGCGACTACTACGACGAGGCGGCGCTGATCTGGCTCGAGGCCGACACGGTGCTGCGCCGGCGCAGCGGCCAGACCAGGTCGCTGGACGACTTCTGCCGTGCCTTCTTCGGCGGCGGCAGCACGCCGCCGGCGGTGGTGCCCTACACCGCCGACGACGTCTACGCAGCGCTCGGCCGCATCGTCCCCTTCGACTGGCGGGGCTTCTTCACCAGCCGGGTCGAAGCGGTCCAGGCGCGCGCCCCGCTCGGCGGCCTCGCCGCCGCCGGCTGGCGGCTGGTCTACGACGATCGGCCGAACGAGTTCCAGGAGGCCGGGGCCCACACCCAGGAGACGGTGGACCTCAGCTTCTCTCTGGGGCTGTGGGTCAAGCCGGACGGCACCGTGATCGACGTCGTCGTCGACTCGCCGGCCTGGACCGCCGGCCTCGGCCCGGGCATGAAGGTGATCGCGGTGAACGCCGTCAAGTGGTCTGCCGAGGCTGCCGCCGACGCCCTGAAGGCGGCGGCGCACACCACCGAGCCGATCGCGATCTCCGCCGAACAGGGCGATGTGGTCCGCGCCTTCCGGATCGACTACCACGACGGCGAGCGCCACCCCCACCTCGAGCGCGACCCCACCCTCCCCGATCTCCTGCAGCAGATCCTCGCGCCGCGGGCCGCGAAGTAGGCCTGACCGCGGCCCGCCCCCGGCACCCGGCACCCGCACTCAGCCCGATCGTAGCGGCAGCGCGGTATCTTCAGGGGTTCAGGGGTTCAGGGGTTCAGGGGTTCAGGGGCTCAGGGGCTCCGGCGCTCAGGGGCTCCGGCGCTCAGGGGCCCCGGCACTCCGGCACTCCGGCGCCCCGGCGCTCAGGCGCCGCCGGCCGTCTTCCCGGCCAGCCGCAGCCAATCCAGGATCAGCTCCATCACGTCGCCGGCGAGCTCACCGTGGCCGAGCTTGTGAAAGGCCTCCCCGGCGCTGTCGTGGCGGCCGAACAGGTGATCCATCTGCGGCACCTCGACGAAGCGCGCGGCGCCCGCTTGCTGGTGATTGACCAGCGCCGCGATCATCTCGTGGTCCTCGCGGCTCATGATCCAGTCGAACTCGCCGTGGATCACCAGCACCGGCGCGCGGACGCCGCTCCAGGCCGCCGCGAGGTTCAGCTGTTGCAGCTGGATGAAGTAGGCCGCCGGCCGGCCGTACTGGTGGGCGAGATCCTTGTCCCCTTCCCATACCGGCGCCAGGTCGGGGCGCTGCTGCAAGACTTCGCCAGGCGTCTTGCCGCCATTGAGGTAGAGGTCGTAGAACTGGGCAACGAGCTTCAGCCGGTCGTTCACCTCGCCGGGGGTCGAGCCCGCCAGGCGCAGGCGGCGGCGCTCGTTCTCGAGCATGTGTTCGAACCAGGTCTTGACCCAGCCGCCGGCGATCACGTAGCCGGCGACCGGCTCGCCGGCGGCGACCAGCGGCGCCACGGCGGCGCCGTTGCTGATCCCCAGCAGGAAGATCTTCGTCCGGTCGACGCCGGCCATGGATTCGAGCAGCCGCAGACCGGCCCGGTAACCGGCAAGCTCGCGCTGGAAATCGGCGTCGGCGCAGGCCGTGCCCTGGCTGCCGCCGACCCCCGGCTTCTCGACCCGCAGCATCACCGCTCCGGAGCGCGCCGCCAGCTCGTCGAGCATCACGATGTCGGTTTCGTCGCTCTTGGCGGGCGCCACCGGATCGCAGCTCAGCCAGCCGACGACCAGGATCGCCGGCAGCTTCTCCGCCCTCCCCGCCCGCCGCGGGCGGCTGATGGCGGTGCGCAGCCGGTCGCCGCGGCCGTTGTCGAGCCAGCCGCGCGTCACCTCGATGGGCATCGGCGGCGGCAGCGCCTCCGGCGCCTCCGCGTCGGGCGGGGAGGGGGCGGCGGGCTTGCCGGCGGTCGGCGCCGCCGGCGAGGCCGCCGCCGCCGGAGCGGCGGGAGGCGCCGCGGCACCCGCGCCGGCGGCCGGCACCGGCGCGGCGCCGCCCGCGACGGCGGCCGGGACCGCGAGCACCAGGGTGGCGAGCAGGATGCGAGGCAGCCTCCGCTTGTCGGTCATCCCGCTATCTTATGCGTGCCGCCAGGATCTCGTTCCGCTCATCGACGGCGAGCCCGCTGATACACTAAAAGGACCCGTGATGCCCGAAGACGTCCAGATCCGCCTGGTGAGCGTCGAGCTCCTGCGCCCCGGCCCACCGCACAACCAGCTGCTGTCGCCGCTGACTCCGTATCTGGCCATCTGCGGCGATACCGGGGCCGGCGTCGTCAACGTCCCTTACGAGCAAGGACGGTTCGAGAGGCTGTTGAAGGAGCTGCGTTATCAAGGCGATCCCGAGGACCGCCTCGGAATGCTGCACGACCTGGGCACGGAGATGGCCAGGTTCCTCGGCGGCGTGCCGGGCCTTCCCGGCGCGCTCGCCGGCGATCTGAGTCAGCCCGGAACGCTGGTCCACCTGCGCCTCACGCTCTCGGCGTCGGAGCTGGCGCTGCTGCCGTTCGAGCTCTCGAAGGTGCCGGTGACGCCGAGCGTGTCGGGCGAGAGCTGGTTGGCCATCCAGACCCGTCCACCGGTTTGCGTCACCCGCAACATCCGCACCGTCTCGCCGGCCGGCGTGATCTGGCCGGACCGGCCGCGGATCCTGTTCCTGGCCGGCGACCCCGACCTGGTGCCTTATCGGGAGCACCTGGAGGTGCTGCAGAAAGCGATCCGGCGCTTCCAGTACCCGATCGACGACGACGAGCGCTGCGAGCCCGGACGCACGCAATACGGGGACCTGCTGACGGTCCTCAGCGACCCATCGCTGTCGGAGGTGACTGCGGAGTGCCGCCGGCACCGCTACACCCACGTCCACGTCCTGACCCATGGCGATCTGGACGAGAGCTCTCCGGGCTCGTACGGCCTGATCTTTCGCGGTCCGCACCGGACGCCCGACGTGGTGTCGGGCGACCGTTTCAGGACGGCCATCACCTCCATCCACCACCGCCCCACCGTCGTCACCCTGGCGAGTTGCGACGGTGCCAACATCGGCTCGGTCGTCACCCCCGGCGCCAGCTTCGCCCATCAGATCCACCAGGCCGGCATCCCGCTCGTCGTCGCCGCTCAATTCCCTTTGAGCATCGAAGGCTCCATCCCCTTGACCGAAAGACTCTATGACGGCCTGTTGTGGGGTGAGCATCCGCTGGTGCTGCTGCAGGAGGCGCGTGCCGAGCTGCATGCCCGCTACACGGCGAGCTGGCACGACTGGGCGAGCCTGGTGGTGTACGAGGCGCTGCCCAGCGCGTTGGGCGACCAGCTGGATGCGCTGCGCTACTTCCAGACCAAGCGCGCGATGGACGCGGCGCTCGAACGGGTCGACAACGCCGTCAAGGCCGGCCGCCAAGCAGGCGAACCGGTCAAGCAGCTCCATGCAGCGGTCGAGTATGCGCTCGAGCGCCTGCCCATGGACGGGCATTACGGCGTGGAATGCACCGGCCTGCGGGCGAGCGCGCGCAAGCGGGTCGCGCAGGCTGCCTTCAGCCTGACGGAGGATCGCGCGGACCGACCCGGTGCCGAGCCCTGGGCGGATTCCTACCAGCTCCTCGACGATGCCCGGCTCGATTACGACCGGGCGGCCCACGGTCTGCTGGTGAACGACTCGCGCACCGTGCAGCGCTTCGCCACCCTGCACTGGGTCCTGGTCCAGGTGGTGGCGCTTGCCATGGTCCTGGGAAAACCGCACGACGAGGACGCCTGGTCGGCGGCCAAGCTCAGCGCCGACCGTTATCGCGGCCATCCCGACACCGCGCAGAGAGCCTGGGCGCATGCCAGCCTGGCCGAGCTCTGGCTCGTGCGCCTGGGCGGCAAGGACCTCGCCGAGGGCGACCGCATCACGTTTCACCAGCGCGCAGTCGCTCACGCGCAGGAGCTTGGGCACCTCTATCGCGGTGTCGACGAGTTCCCCGTCAAGTCCACCCGGCGCCAGTTCGAACGGTATCTGCGCTGGTGGGGGGACGAGAGCTTCGAAAGCGGCCTGCAAAGGCACGGAGCGGCGAGGCTCGCACCGTGGAGCGCGAAGTCGGGAGTGATCGAGACGGCCAAGAGCATCGTGGCGCTGTTGCAGCGCCAGCCGCAGAGCGGCGACCGGAGAGCTGCCACGCCAGATCCGGCCGCCGCGGCGCCGGGGGATGGCGGCACACCGCCAAAGCCGCCGTCTGCGCCGTCCGCGCCGCCTGCGCCGCCCGGATCGTCCCCGCCACCCGGATCGTCCGCGCCGCCCGGATCGTCCGCGCCGCCCGGACCGTCCGCGCCTTCCAGAACCGCCCGCCGCTCTGCCAAGCGGCCAGCGGCAGGCGGGTCGCCGCCGCCGCCGCCGCCCGCCGCGCCGCGGTCCACCGCGCCGGGCGCACCACGCCGCCGGACGGCCCCGTTCTTCGACATCGAGGTCCTGCCGGCAGGCCACGGGGACTGTCTCTGGATCGAGTATGGCGATGCCGCGACCACCCATCGCTGGCTGATCGATTGCGGCACGCAGCAGACCGTGAGCCGCCTGTTGCCGCGCGTCGAGGCCGTGCCGGCGAACGAACGCTTCCTCGAGCTGTTCGTGTTGTCGCA